>NZ_CP127385.1:2505318-2811647 GCF_030378205.1 Bradyrhizobium sp. NP1 | reverse complement strand
GCTTGACGTTGACCCAGCTCTTGCGCTCCGGACTGACGGGCACCTGCAACCGTTTGGCATAGGTGTAGTCGACCTGGTGCTGGTAGCGGGCGTACAGCTTCTCCGGCTGATAGGCCGCTTCCATGCATTGGCGCCAGGAACGGACCACCTGATCGTAAGGCAGCAGGAACTCGACGTTGGAATCGCGACCCTCGTCATGATTGAGCCGGTTCTCGCGTTCCAGCCGGTCCCATAGCGGGGTCTTGGGCAGCGCCTGCAGCAGGTTGATCGTCAGCAGCGGAATCCGGGACTGGTCGACGAAGGACAACAGCGCCTTGTCGGTTTCCGGCTTGTCGGTGTCGAGCCCCATGATGATGCCGGAGACGACTTCCATGCCGTAGGAATTGATGGTCTCAACCCCTTCCAGGATCGGGACCATCATGTTGTGGTCCTTGTGCATCGCATGGAGCGCGTCGGGGTCCGGCGTCTCGATGCCGCAGAAGATCGTGACGAAGAACGCCTCGCGCATCTTCTCCAGGATCTCCGGCCGCTTGGCGATGTTGAGCGTCGCCTCGCAGGCGAATCGCATCGTGTAGCCGGTCTGCTTCTGCCATTCGATCAAATGCGGCAGCAGGTCCATCGCCGCCTTGCGGTTGCCGATGAAATTGTCGTCGACGAAATAGATGGTGTCCGTCATGCCGCATGCGCGCAGCTTTTCGATCTCGGCGATGATCTGCTGCGGGGACTTCAGGCGCGGGTTGCGGCCGTAGAGGCCCGGGATGTCGCAGAACTCGCACTGATAGGGACAGCCGCTCGAATACTGGATGCTGCCGAGGAAATACCGCTTGAGCTCGGCAAGCTCGTAGGCGGGAAGCGGAAAATCCGTCATCGCGACGCGATCGGCGGTTTTCAGCACCACCTGCTGCTCGGGCCGCGACGGATCGCGGGCGATCCGCGCGATCAGTTCGTTGGTGGCGTCGCCGAGTTCGCCGACATGGAGGTAGTCGAAGGTGGGATAGTAGTCAGGGCAGGCACTGACCGACGGCCCGCCGATCGCGACCGCCAGGTCGAAGGCGTGGGCGCGGCGGCAGATGTCGTTCATCTGCTGGCGCTGGATGTGCATGCCGCTGACGAACACGGCTTCCGCCCATTCGAAGTCTTCTTTCGTCGCGGGGCGGATATTCTCGTCGACGAAGCGGACCGGCCAGTTTTCGGGGAGATAGGCCGCGATCAGGAGCAACCCCTGCGGCGGCATGAAAGCCTGCACGCCATCGGTCAGGGGATAGGCGTATTCGAACGTGCCGAAAGCAGACGTATAGCGCGGGAAAACACAGAGGATGCGCCTGGTCGTACCGGTACCCTCAGCTCGCATCAAACTTCCTCGGCAAGACACTGTAAATTCAGCACAAGATAAGGCTGGGCCAGAATTTCCTCAACATTGTGGCGTCGCTTCATGTCGTAAAACTTGCCAGTTGCAGCGCACGAGATCGGCCGCCGCCGCTGGAATAGCTCATGCGATCAGGCGGGAGGCAAAATCGGGTAGCTGCCCCGCTGGGCCCGCAAGGCGAAAGTCGGCACCGGCAAGTCCAGCACGCACCAGCCAGTCGTCGAACTCGGGCGCGCGCTTCAGCCCGAACAGGTCGCGCAGATAGAGCGCATCGTGGAACGACGTCGACTGATAGTTCAGCATCACGTCATCAGCGCCCGGCACTCCCATGATAAAGGTGACACCGGCCGCCGCAAGCAGTGTCAGGAGGTTGTCCATGTCGTCCTGGTCGGCCTCCGCGTGGTTAGTGTAGCAGACGTCGATCCCGATTGGCAGGCCGAGCAGCTTGCCGCAAAAGTGATCTTCCAGCCCGGCGCGGATGATCTCCTTGCCGTCATAAAGGTATTCCGGGCCGATGAAGCCGACCACGCTGTTGACCAGCAACGGATCGAAGGCCCGCGCCACCGCGTAGGCCCGCGCCTCGCAGGTCTGCTGGTCGACGCCGTGATGGGCATTGGCCGACAGCGCCGACCCCTGCCCCGTCTCGAAATACATCACGTTGTTCCCCACCGTTCCGCGGCCGAGCGACAGGCCGGCGTCACGGGCCTGGCCGAGCAGCGCGAGATCGACGCCGAAGCTGCGGTTGGCGGCCTCGGTGCCGGCGACCGACTGGAAAACCAGATCGACCGGGGCGCCCTGCGCGATCAGGCCGAGCGTCGTCGTGACATGGGTCAGGACGCAGCCCTGGGTCGGGATCTGCAGGCGGGCGATGATGTCGTCGAGAAGGCGCAGCAAACGGCCGATCACGGCAGGATCGTCGCTCGCCGGATTGATGCCGATGCAGGCATCACCCGAGCCCAGCAAGAGACCGTCGAGGATCGAGGCGGTGATGCCTCTGGCGTCGTCGAAGGGATGGTTCGGCTGCAGGCGGACGCTCATCCGGCCACGCAGGCCGATGGTGTTGCGAAATGCCGACCTCACCTCGCATTTGCGCGCCACCAGGATCAGATCCTGGTTGCGCATCAGTTTTGAGACCGCGGCCGCCATTTCCGGGGTGATGGCGCGCGAGACCGAGCGAAGCGTTTCCGTCGTCGCCGCATCCGACAGCAGCCAGTCGCGGAAGCCGCCGACCGTCAGCGACGCGATCGGAGCAAAGCCTGCCGCGTCGTGGCTGTCGAGGATCAGGCGGGTAACCTCATCCGTCTCATACGGAATCACGGCCTCGCTGAGAAACCGCTGGAGCGGAAGATCGGCCAGCGCCATGCGCGCGGCCACCATCTGCTCGGCACTGTCAGCGGCAATTCCGGCGAGACGATCGCCGGAGCGCGGCGGTGTCGCCTTGGCGAGCAGGTCGCGCAGATCCTCGAAGATATAGGCGGTCGCGTCGATGGTATGACGATAGGCCAAATGGCGGCTCCCGACAGATCGATGGTCAGCTTGCCGATCGACCTTGCGCGACAGATTAGCACTGTCGACATGACCGCCAATCGCGGCCGATGGACCTCAACCGCAGGGCGAGCGGACCCGCTCTCCGGCGCCAACAGCTCCAAACCACCCGTGTAAGATACTGATTTATCTTCGAGATATCGCAATCTTACTGGCATACCACACGTTAAGGTTTTTCAACTAGATTGACCAGAGACGATCAGACACGGCTGACCGGCCACCCGCCCTAATGACCGCTGTGACCCGACCCATGACCTCGCAGACGCCCCCTTCGACCGCTTCCGAGGCCCCTCGCTCGTTCGCCGCGAGGCTGTCACTCGCCGGCCGCCTCTATTCGATCTTCGCGCTGTTTGCGCTGTTGACGGCGGCGATCACGGTCCTGTCCGACTACAACACGCGCCGCGCCACGGAGCTGACCCAATCCATCGAGATTTCCGACCAGGCGGCGCTCAATGTCGAGCGCGTCAATTCGCTCGTCTATGCGGTGGTGATGGAATCCCGCGGCGTCTACATGTCGAGCGATCCCGCGGTCGTGAAGAAATACGGCGAGGGCCTGCTCAGGTTCAACGACCAGATCCTGGGCGTGGTGCGCAAGTGGCAGGATATCGTCCGCGCCGACGACGCCGAGCAGTTCAACAACTTCAAGAAGCGCATCGAGCAGTTCGTCGAATTTCGCAAGGAGCTGGTCCGCCGCGCCAACGAGATCAGCCCGGCCGCCGGTCGGGAATGGGGCGACAATGATGCGAACCGCACGGTTCGTTCGGCCTTGAACAAGGATCTCGAGGCCCTTTCCAAGGTCTATGCCGAGCGCGGCAAGCGCATTGCCGAGCAGACCGAGTCCAATCGCCAGCTTGCCTACGTCCTCACCGCGCTCGGCGCGCTGGCGCTGGTGCTGGTGGGCGTCGGCGTCTTCATCATCTACCGCTCCATTGCGCGCCCCCTTTCGGCGATCACCTCGACGATCAGGCAGGTCGCCGCCGGCGCCGAGGCGGTCGAAGTTCCTCATGTCGAGCGGCCGGACGAGATCGGCGCGCTGGCGCGGGCGATCCGGATCTTCCAGGAGGCGATGGAGCGCAATCGCAAGCTCAACCAGCAGGTTTCCGAGGAATCGACGGCGCGCAGCGAGCGGACCCGCCGGATCGAGGCGTCGGTCGAGGAATTCCGCGCCGCAATCGGCGCGATGCTGCGCGCGGTGAAGAACAACGCGTCGATGATGCGGCAAACGGCGGAAACCATCACCCGCGTCGCCTCCGACGCCAACGGACGCGCGGTTGCGGCAGCCGGCGCCACCGAGCAGGCCGCGAGCAACGTCGCGGCGGTGGCCGGTGCGGCCGAGGAGCTCTCCGCTTCCGTGCAGGAGATCGGCCGGCAGGTCAATCAATCCGCGGCCGCCGTCGAGCAGACCGGGCAGCGCACTGAAAAGTCGATCAACGAGATCGAGGGTCTCGCAGCGGCGACCCAGCGGATCGACGGCGTCCTCGGCCTGATCCAGGCCATCGCCGAGCAGACCAACCTGCTTGCGCTCAACGCGACGATCGAGGCCGCGCGTGCCGGCGACGCCGGCCGCGGCTTCGCCGTGGTGGCGCACGAGGTAAAGGCGCTCGCCGAGCAGACTGCCAAGGCTACCGCCGAGATCGGCCAGAACGTCGGCCTGATCCAGACGTCGACCCGCAACGCGGTCGATGCGGTGCGGGAGATCGGCAAGGCGGTCGGCGAGATCAACGACGTGACGTCGATCATTGCAAGCGCAGTGGGACAGCAGGATACGGCGACGCGCGAAATTTCCGCGAACGCGCAATCGGCGGCGCAGGGCAACAGCACGCTGGTCGCCAACATCACTTCGCTGCGCGACTCGATCGGCGAGACCAACAGCGCCGCCGCCTCCGTGCTGTCGGCCTCCAGCGAACTGACCTCGACCGCGGAAACGCTGTCGCACGAGGTCGAAAAATTCTTCCAGGGCCTGCGCGCCGGCGAAGCCGAACGCATCGCGAGCTAGGGCCTCGACTCATCAATCGATCACCGACCGCCCAGCCCCGAGAGCGGCCAGGGAAGCATCGGGGCGCAGATGGGATGCGTCGTGTTGATCGCCGGGCTCTCCAACACTCTGGGCAGCAGCAGCGACCGATATGCCCCGCTCAATGATCTTGCTGGATGAGCCCCCTCAACCGTCACGTTTGGGGGCTCGAAGTACGTATAGTCTTTGGTAGATCATCCACTCAGGTAGCCAATCAAGCAGAACGTAACCGAGTGGCAACTTGATGATTTCGGCGACGATTCTCAATGAACGCGTGTACCAAAGGACGGACAGGTTACGAGACGTGACGAGAGCGAAACCGAGAGTCTTGAACTCGAGCATCAATCGCCTGTGACTGAAGTGTCTCTGGTAGTCGACAATCGGACCCGAAAGCAAAAGGATCTTGCCAGCGTGTTCTCTGGCAACCTTCTCTAAAAACGCACCCTGTTCCTGGTGAGACAAATACTGGATGCATTCGATCGCGGCTATCACGTCGTAGCCGTTGAAGGAAATTTGCAAAAGATCAGCATTCTCAAATCTGGCATTAGGCAGATTTAGCGATCTGGCGCGACCAATCGCGACATCACTGATGTCGACGCCAACCACGGATCGCGCCTTGTAGAAAACCGCTTCGGTCAGGTGACCTTCGCCGCAGCCAAGCTCCAGGACCAATTTGCCGCGAACGAAGCGGTTAAGGCATCGGCGCAACACCCTGTCCCTGAATCTCGCGCGCGAAATGTGCCAGGGATCAGGCGTTGCATAGTAGCTGTTGAAATCCTCAGCCGTTCGCATTGCGACCTCAATACAGAGAAGCAAATGGGAAACGCTAACGGCAAACTCGAACTGCCAAGGCCAATCTGGCCTGACAAGGTCGGCGTGGGAGCAGACAACCGAGTGATGCGACTGTCAACGCGAGCCCACACAACGTCCTGAAACGTTTTAGCCGAACAGAACGAGATAAAGGAGAGCCCCGCTGAGAGCCACCGCGATTGCCCAAATCGCAGGATCGTAGTTGTTATCGGACGGTTCAGCACGCATCGAACCACCTCATTTAAGGTCTCGACTGCAAAAAGCTCGATTGGCCACGAGCTGGAGGCTGTTGCACTGTTTATCGGCGTGCGCGATTCCACACGGCTGAAAGGGAAACCCTGGACCGTGTCAGACGCGCGCGGCACTCATTCAGAGGCCACGGGCTGCTTCGCCCACTCTGCTGCAAGATCCTTGATCCGCTCGTATTTCAAGGTCGCCGGCTTGCCCTTTCGGACAATGGTCGCCCTCTTGCGCTCGTCGACGGATAAGGTCATTGCTCTCGCCACCGCTGAGCGCAATCTCATGGTGCCGTGATTGGTCAGGTTCACTAGTTCTTCCGGGTCAAAGGCCATTTTTGCGCGCCTGTGCTTGCGCTGGCTCAATAAGCCAGCTCACACGCCCCGAATGCCCAATCGGAAATTTAATCGAGCTTGATTAAGGGCTGGTTGATCCAGTGGACTTTTTTCCGCTGGACGCGCTTCGTTTGAGCTGGGACGCAGGCCTGTGCTCAACGGTCGAACGGCTGGTTGCGAGAGCAACGCCAGAGGCGGGATGACGTCGTCAGCATCGGACTTTCGCAGCGCTGAGGGTGCGAGCGCGAACGCCTGGTCGGACCAACCATCGTTCGTCCACATGTCGGCTGTCGGGTTGACCGGAAATCACCGAACGGAGCAGCACGCGCCATCGCAGAGAAACGTTGCATTTTGGCAACACTCCTTCGAAGAAATTGATGATCCGTAGTTTCCGCCATTGCGCGCGCACATTAACCCGAAAAGATCAGCGTCGTCGCATGCTTGGCCCTGCAATCTGGCTCGCCTTTGGAGGCTGCGATCATGAACCCGCGGCGGTTTACGACAGTAGCGGCGGTGCTGTGCCCGACGGTCGTTTGCGCGGCCTGGGTTGTCGCCTGGCTCGCCGGCTTCGGTTCGGCCGGCATCGAGAACACCGCAGCGCCGGTCTTGGACCGCCGCGTACCATCTCTCGCCGCCAACGCCGAGCCCGCAGACGCGCCGCAGGCAACCGCAACGGGCAATGCCGCCGTCGGTAACGCCGATGTGGCGACCGCTGCCGAATTGGCGACGAGGACTGTCACCGATGCGACGGCGGCGTCCGACGAGCAGAAATCCATCGTCAACGCGGCGTTGACCGATTCGTCGCAGACGCAGCAGCAGCCCGAAACGCCGCCCGTGCAGGTGGCGACAGCACCCGCTGCTGATCCGGCGCCCAACGACCCCAGGGCCGTGAGCTCCGTCGAAATTCTCGACGAGTGCCTGGCGGTGGACATCTGCATCGACCGATACCTGTGGGCGCTCTACCAACGGACGCCCAAGGAGGACAGCATCAAGGAGTCCGAGCAGAGGAAGGTGACGGTCAAGAGGAAGGGCAAAATGGTGACTGTCACCAGAAGCTTTACCAAGCTCGTCGATGAGGATTTCACGTGGAAGGATCCGAAGGCCGCGGAAAAAGCCGGCATGCCGATGATGGACTATGTGATCGGAGGCATGGATCGGAGCTTCAAGCTGAAGCTCTTCCGTACGCTTCGCGCGGCGGAGCAGGCCGGGCTATCACCTGGCATAACCAGCGCGTTCCGCGATGACTATCGTCAATCGCTCGCAAGCGGCCTGAGGGCGGCGACTAACAGGTCGTACCATGGCGGGAGCTTGCGAGGTGGCTATGGCCACGGGCTTGCGGCCGATGTCGTGAGTGTCAAAGGGGAAACCCGGGACGAACGATGGAATTCCAGTGACAAGCTCTGGAAATGGATCGATGCACATGGGACGGAATTTGGAATCGGCCGACCCTATTCCGATCGAGATCCGCCGCATGTGGCACCGATCGACGGCAAGGAATATGCCGCTCACCACCGCGGGACGAAAGTTCAACACGCAGGGTCGAATATGAAGAAGCGCAACCGGTCGGCTGCGCGGGACGATCACAGTGTGGCCAAACGCCCAAGAACCGCAAGATCGTCGAAGGTCAGAACCATCTAACGCAAGACGACAAAGAGCCACCACACCAGTGGTCCGATTCTAGCATTCGCATCCCGTCGCCGCAGGCTCTTTTTGCGAATGTTGGAATCAAAGGACCACCAGCAGATTATCGTTTCTGGTGGAGCTTTGGATTTGACGTTCGTATCAAGGAAACGCGGTGAGGAGCAGCGAACGTCAAATCCGCTCCACTAGCATGTAGGCCGTTGTCAGAATGCGCAACGATCCCGTCATCGTGCAAAAATACGGCGGCGCCTGTCTTGAGACGCCGGCAAAAATCCGCGCGGTCGCGAGCAGCCTCGCCGATTTGCACAGCCGTGGCCATCGTGTCGTGGCGATCGTTTCAGCGATGGGCAAGACCACGGACGAACTGGTTAGGATGGCCTATCAGGTAAGTCCGCACCCCAATCGCCGCGAACTCGACATGTTGCTCACGACCGGCGAGCGCATCAGCATGTCTCTGATGAGCATGGCGCTGGCCGATCTCGGCGTGCCGGCCATCAGTTTTACCGGCAGTCAGGCCGGAGTGATGACCGACGACTCCCATTCGTCCGCGCGCATTTTGGATGTGCGGCCCGTTCGCGTACGCGAGGAACTCGAGCGCGGACGCGTCGTGGTCTTGGCGGGCTTTCAGGGCGTGAACCCGGTTACCAAAGAAATCACCACGCTGGGCCGGGGCGGCAGCGACACCACTGCGGTCGCCATGGCCGCGGCGCTAAAAGCCGAGTGCTGTGAGATTATCAAGGAGGTCGACGGCGTTTGCTCGGCCGATCCGCGCATCGTCGCGAATGCAAAACCCTTGCGTCAGCTGGACTTTGCATCGTTGTCCGAAATGTGTTTTTGGGGCGCCAAGGTTTTGCATTTTCGCAGCGTGGAGCTGGCGCAAAGCCAAAATGTGCCCTTGGTCATAAAAAAATGGGGCGGCCGTGAACACAGCACGCAGGTGATGACAGAGGTTGCGGGGATGGAAAACGGAAAAATCCTGGCCGTCAACTCGATGGCTCGCATCGAGCATGTGGAGATCGATTCGGCGGATCTCAATCAGGGCTTTGAAAAGTTCGCGCAGCATCTCAAACAAAACGGCCTGTCTTGGCCGCAACTCCTTGCCTCGGCTTTCACCGCCGGAAAAACCCGCTTGATGATGACTTGCGATGCGGAGTCGCTCGACACTCTGCTGCGCACGCTGGAAGGCAGCAAAGACTTACGCAAGCAGCGTGAGACCTTGAGTTCGGTGAGCCTAACTTGCTTCGGCGGCGTTTCTTCAGACTTGCCGTTCAAGGCGGTTCAGATTCTGCAGCAACACGGGATAATCGTCGACAAATATGTCTTGTCGCCGCATTCGGTAAATTTATTCGTTGCTGTGGAGAGCCGCGAGGCCGCGGTCAAGGCTTTGCATTCGCTGGTCTAACAGGCGTCTTCGAGAAGCGGCAAATCGACACCACGTCGTTTCCGATGTCGTCTTCGCACCCTTGCGCCTTCGCCAGCCCGAGCCGATTACTCCTTCGAATGGGGTCTGTGCAACGTAAGGAGTACCCCCGATGCTCCTTAATTGACGTTCGCGACAGCACCCCAGCGAGATAGCGTTGAAGGAATACTGGGCTTGGCGTGCCGCGTCATTTTTATTGATTTATTGGCGCGTGGGGCAATTGTCGATGAAGCATGCACATCATGAACGCCACGCCGCTCCCGAACCGGTGACGCCAGGTTCCAATCGTTCATTCGGACTTGTCATGCTGGCGGCCTTTTCGATCCTGGCCGGCTTCAATGCGTGGCACGGCGGGCGGGCCTGGCCCTGGATGACCGGCGTTGCATTGGTCTTCGGTGCTCTGGCGCTGTTCTATCCAGCGGCCCTCGCCCCGTTCAATCGGTTATGGTTCAAATTCGGGCTGCTGCTGCATAGCGTCGTCAGCCCCCTCATCATGGGTCTGCTGTTCTATGGCGCGGTGCTGCCGACGGGCCTTGTCGCGCGCGCGCTCGGCAAGGACCTGCTGCGCCTCAAGCCACAGCCGGATGCGGACAGCTATTGGATCGTCCGGCGGCCCCCGGGACCTTTGCCGGAGACGATGCAGGATCAATTCTGAGGAGACGGTTCATGGAATTCGCTTTGGAGTTCTGGCGTTTCATGCGCGTACGCAAGAAATTTTGGATGTTGCCGATCATTTCCATGATGGTCGTGTTCGGAGGCCTGGCGATCGTTGCCAAGGGCTCGGCGGTGGCGCCCTTCATCTACACGATTTTCTGAGCCGTTCTCCATGCGTGTCCTCGGCATCTCGGCGTTCTACCACGATAGCGCGGCGGCACTGGTCGAGGACGGCCGGATCGTCGCGGCTGCGCAGGAGGAGCGCTTCACCCGCAAGAAGCACGATCCCTCGTTCCCGCTTCAAGCGATCGACTACTGCCTGAAGGAAGGGAATGTCAGGCTGGAGGAGCTTGATCACGTCGTCTTCTACGACAAGCCGTTCATCAAATTCGAACGGCTGCTGGAAACATATATCGCTTTCGCTCCGCGCGGCTTCCGCTCGTTCAACATGGCCGTTCCGCTCTGGCTCCGGGAGAAGCTGTTCCAGAAAAGCCTGCTGCGGCGCGAGCTCAGGAAGTTTTCCGCGAAGTTCGACGCGAGCACGCAGTTGCTCTTCTGCGAGCATCACCTCAGCCACGCGGCTTCCGCATTCTATCCGTCACCCTACCAAAGCGCCGTGGTGCTGACGATGGACGGGGTCGGCGAATGGGCAACCACCTCGGCTGCCTTGGGTGACGGCAACAACCTTGAGATCTTTCAGGAGATTCATTTTCCGCATTCGCTTGGGCTGCTCTACTCCGCGGTGACCTACTACACCGGGTTCAAGGTGAATTCCGGCGAATACAAGGTCATGGGGCTTGCCCCCTACGGGGAGCCGAAATACGCGAAGCTCATCCTCGACAACCTGATCGATTTGAAACCGGACGGATCATTCCGTCTCGACATGTCGTACTTCGACTACTGCACCGGCCTGACGATGACGGCGGACCGCTTCGCCGCGCTGTTCGGGGCCCCGGCGCGGCGGCCCGAGCAACTGCTGACCCAGTTTCATATGGACATGGCTGCGTCGATCCAGGCCGTGCTCGACGAGGCCGTGCTTCGGATGACCCGCAGCCTTTCGAAACAGACGGGCTCGCGCAATCTCTGCATGGCAGGCGGCGTCGCCCTCAACTGCGTCAGCAACGGGAAGATCCTTCGCGACGGACATTTTGACAGCATCTGGATTCAGCCGGCGGCGGGTGATGCCGGCGGCGCGCTGGGCGCCGCGCTTGCTGCCGTTCACCTGTTTCGGGGCGGCCACCGTTCTGTCCGCGATGGAGATGCCATGGCGGGTTCCTATCTTGGGCCGAGCTTCGAGCAGCGCGAGATCGAGACGAGACTGACGTCGGCCGGAGCGAAATTCTCCGTGTCGTCGAGCGATGAAATGATCGAGACGACGGCGCAGGCGCTCGCCGGCCAGAGGTCGGTCGGCTGGTTCCAGGGGCGCATGGAATTCGGCCCGCGCGCTCTCGGCGCGCGCTCCATCCTGGCCGACCCACGCTCGCCGGACGTACAGAGGGATCTCAATCTGCAGATAAAGTATCGGGAGAGTTTCCGTCCCTTCGCCCCCTCGGTGCTGGCAGAGGATGTCGGCGACTGGTTCGAGCTCGAATCGGAAAGCCCTTACATGCTGCTTGTCGCCGACGTGCGGAAGCACAGGCGCCGGAGCATGACGGACGATGAGCAGGGGCTGTTCGGGATCGACAAGCTGAACGTCGTCCGCTCCGAGATTCCGGCCGTCACGCATGTGGACTATTCGGCGCGCGTGCAGACCGTTCATGCGGAGACGCATCCGCTCTATCACCGCCTTGTCGGACGGTTCAAGCAGCTCACCGGCTGCCCGGTGCTGGTCAACACGAGTTTCAATGTGCGGGGCGAACCGATCGTCTGTACGCCGGAGGACGCATTCCGCTGTTTCATGGGTAACGAGCTCCACCTCCTGGTGGTCGGCAATTGCATCCTGCACAAATCGGAACAGAACCAGGCCTTGAAGCTCGACTATCGCGCCGGATTTGAGCCCGACTGACGACGGCTGCGGGCCGCAGACCTGCCGACGCGAGGCAAGCCGCGGATTTCCCGCGGCGCGGGAGGTATATCGGATGGCAAACGTCCTTCTTGCGATCCTCGTCTCGCTGTTCAGTCTCGAGCTGTTCTCGTTCGTCGCGACGCAAGCCAACCTGCTGCTGTTCAACGATATGCCGGGCGTCTACCGGCACCGCTATGACGGTCAGGAATGGCGGACCCAGAAAGATCCGTGGGGCTCATGGCACCGGCCGAATTCCACCGACCGGCACCGCTCGGCCTGTTTCGACGTGCGCTATCAGGCGAATGAGATCGGGGCGCGGGACGGCGCGTTCAGCAGGGAGAAGCCCGGTCCATCGCCGCGTTACGTGCTGCTCGGCGACTCCTTCGCAGAGGGGTTTGGCATCGATTTCGAGAACACCGCCCAGGCCCGGCTCGAGACGTTGACCGGTATCGACATCTACAATTTCGGGTCCGACGGTTATTTCGGCCCGGTACAGTACGACCTGATCTACGAGAAGCTCGCGAACAGCTATCAGCATGACGGCGTGGTCCTGTTCTTTCTCCCCGCCAACGACTTCACCGACAACAATTTTGCGGTCTGGAAGACTTTGCATCCGACCTGGTACCGGCCGTATTACAAGAAGGAAGATGGAGGACGGTACGGCGTCTTCTACCCGGACGGGGCGGTCCCCGATGAGCATTTCGACAGGCCCGGCTGGTTCAAGCGCCTCCTTCTCGATTACACCTTCACCGCCAATACGCTGCGAACGATCACATATCTTCTCACAGGGAATGCGCAGGAGTCGAAATACAGCGGCTACTTCGATGGGACCGCGGACGAGCAAAAGGCGGTCCTGTATTTCCTCGAGCGGATCGTCGATCGGGCCGGCCAACGCCCCGTCATCATCCTGGTGATCCCGAATCGAGCGGACCTGCGTCGCATCCAGGCGGGCGAGCATTATGCGGACCAGTATTGGTACCGCCAGCTGCGCTTCCTGCAAAATGTGCGGCCGAACGTCGATGTGATCGACATGGCCGAGTCGATGCCTCGAGACTACGAGCGATTCTTTCTGTCCTGCGACAATCATTGGAACGAGCTCGGCAATGCCGAGGCCGCCAGGCTGCTGGCAGCGCGGCTCGGCCAGGCGCCGGCACGCACGCCGGCGCTCGACCGGGTGGCGAAAGACCGTGAGACCGGACACGAGGTGAAGTCTCAGTGAGGCGCCATGAACAAGCCGGCTGAATTTGATCACGATCGCCATTGGGGATTTTTGGCGGAAGCCAAGGACGAGCCGAAGCAATTGGCCCTGCTCGGACTGTTGCAGGGCTCATCGTGGAAATGCCTGTATGCTGCGAACGGAACGGGCGAGGTTTTCGCGAGCGAACAGCTCAACGAGCTTATCATCGAGGAAGCGGGGCGCCGCATTTACGAGTCCCAGCAAGCGCGCCTTTCGGATCAAACGACCTTTGCCGCAAGGCGGGCGTGGCGAAGCGAGGACGTACCGGTCGAGTTCTGGAACAGTTACCGCGAAGATGCGCGCGCAGCGCTGTCACTGGCCGCCGTCGCCGTGCCAAAACCCTGACCGCGAATGTTGCCGCAAAACGGTCCGGCACCATCAGAGGCGCGCGCGCGGGCCAGTGCTTACGCGCTTGAGCAGCTTTCCTGCTTCTTCGATTTCGGGGAGATCTTGCGCCGTACCGAAACCGACGAGGACCGGAGCGAGCACCTCGGATGCCGCCCCTGCTCTGCCATTCGTATTGTAGAGGTGCGCAAGTCCAAGTGCGCCGCGCAGTTCGAAAGTCTTCGTCTGTTGGCGTCGGGCGATTTCCAGGGCTTTGTTGAAGGCATCTTCGGCACAACAAACGTTCGGACGGGCACAACGCAAAGAGAGCTCACCCTGCGCACGATGCAGCTCGGCGTCGAGCCAATGCTGGCCGGATTGTTCCGTACAGGTGATCAGCTCTCTCAAGATTTCCAGCCCCGTCTCGACTTGCCCTACCTCCGCATCCGCCAGGGCAATCTGCATGCCCCAGAACGGTTCACAAAGGTAGCAGTCGTTTTCGTGCAGCGAGGTCCAGCCTCGGCGCATGTCCGCGAGCCCAGCCGTTCGATCGCCGGTACGCCATTTTGCCAGGCCATTCAGATAGGTGCCGGCGGCCACATATAACGGCATCGCGTGCTCGCGGGCGAGCGCAAGCATCGTCTCCGTCTGTCGCAACATGTCTCCGCGCAGGCCGTCGAAAACAGCGCTGTGAACGAGCGCATTGACCTGAGAAAGCGCACGCTTTTCCTCCGGGGCACCCACCGCCTCTCGGGCGAGCCGGCGCGATCTCTCAATGCTCCCAAGTGGCCAAAGCACCAGGGCAAGAAATCTCTTGATCACGAACGGCAGGTCCAGCGCTGCCGCCTTGAAAGTCGCGGGATCAGGCTCGGCTCCATAGATCGCGAGTGCTTGTTCAAGATGCGCTCTCGCGCTCAAGTAATCGCCCCCGAACCAGCAGGTCACTCCGCTGCTCCAGTGTGCGACGATTGCGGCCACCGGCGATTCCGGTCGCCGGCTCGCGGCACTCATGATCGACTCTGTCAACTCCCGCATCGGCGTGATCTCGCCCTGAGTCAGGCTGGCATTGAAGAGGCCTGAATGGATCGGCGCCAGTTCCACGGGATCATTGAGAGCTGCGAACTCTCGAGCGCGTGTCCATGCAGCCACCGTTTCGGGAGCGCTGTGCCCAAGGCTGCCCCGCAGCGCGCGGCCATATGAGATTTGGAGTTGAAGCCGGTCTATGGTCCGGCCCGGCCCAGCAGGCAGCTCATCGGCGATGGCAACCGCCTTGCCGAGATGCGCGACCGCCTCGGGATATGCCGAGCGTTTCAAGGCCTGCTGGCCGGACTTGCGCCACCACTCCAGGGCTACGCCGCTCAGCCCCGCCTCGGTGAAGTGGTACGCCACGACTTCCGGCTCGGTCTCGGCGATGACCGGAAACCTGTCACGCAGGACCTCGCCAATATGCTTGTGGAGCAGTTGCCGACGACTCTTGAGCAGGCTCTCGTAAGCCGCCTCCTGAACGAGTGCATGCTTGAAGCTATAGCTCGATTCGGGTGGCGTCCCGCGGCGCAACAGCAACTCGGCGTCTTCGAGTTGCGCGAGCGCGGCGCTCAGGGTCAGATCGTCGCGCCCCGCCACGCATCGCAGCAGCGTGTATGAGAAGTCGCGGCCAATGGCAGCACCGATCTGCGCCACCTCCTTGACCGGCGCCAGGCGGTCAAGGCGCGCCATCAGCGAGTCCTGCAGTGTCGCGGGAATAGCGAGCGGCGGGAGCGGACTGTCGAGGCGATAGCGCCCGGATTCCTCCACGAGCAGCCCGGACTCCAGCACCATCTTGGTCAACTCCTCGACGAAGAGTGGAATGCCATCCGTCTTGTCGATGATCTGCCTCATCATCTCGCGTGGCAGCTGTCGGCCGACAGCCACCTGCTCGACCAGAGTGCGCGTGTCCTGCCGGTCGAGCCTATCCAGCCGCAACAGGCCGACATTGGGAAGACCCGTCCAGGGCGGTTCGAACTCGGGCCGGAATGTCATGAGCACGAAAATCGGTAGCCCTCTGATCCGATCGACCCCGAGGTCGTAAAGCTCGAGCGTCGTGGCGTCGGCCCAATGCATGTCCTCGCAGATGATCAGCAGAGGTTGCTGCCGTGCCAGCCCCTCAAGCTGGTCGAGAAGGACGGCGAATGTCTGTCGCCGCTGCTGCGCCGGACTGAGGCCCAGCGGCGGGTAGCGCTCACCGGTTGGGATCGAAAGAAGCGCGGCAATGAGCGGCGTCGCTTTAGCCACCTGTTGCGTTCCAAGCGCAAGCATTGCCTCGAGCTTGTCGAGCTTTTGCCCGGGCGCGTCCTGCGGCCTGATGCCGGCGGCGCGCTCGAGCTGAGCAATGAAGGGATGGAGCGCGCTGTTCGTATGGTAGGGCGAGCACTGATAGCGCACCCGGCGTTGCCCCGTCAACGCGATGCTGTCGCAGAGCGCTTCCACAAGGCGCGATTTGCCGATCCCGGCCTCGCCCGAAATCAACACCATCTGCCCATGGCCCTGCCACGCCAGCTGCTGGCGCGAGAGCACGAATTCGATTTCTGCCTTGCGGCCGACAAAGCCGATCGAGCGCGCCGCGCGCACCGCCTCGAAGCGGCTCTCCGATGCGACCGCACCTTCGACCGCCCAGACCGCGATCGGTTCGCAGATGCCCTTGACCTCGCGCTGGCCGAGACTGCGGAAAGTGAATAGATCGCCAAGCAGCTGGCGCGTCGAAGCGGCGACGACAACCACCCCCGGCTGCGCTAGGCTCTGGAGCCGGGCGGCAACATTCGGTGCATCACCGACCATCGCCTGCTCCTCTGACGCGCCTTCGCTGATGAGGTCGCCCACGACCACAAGCCCGGTCGCGATCGCGATCCGCACCTCGACCCGTTCTTCGCGCGTTTCGAGCTTCCCTATAGCGGCGATGATGTCGAGACCCGCTCGCACTGCGCGCTCTGCATCATCCTCGTGCGCGCGCGGATAGCCGAAATAGGCGAGTATTCCGTCACCGACAAACCTGGCGATAATGCCGTCATACGCAGCAATGACCCTCGCGCAGGCGGCCCGATAGGCGCGGATCACCTCCCACATGTCCTCGGGATCGAGCCGCGCTGAGAGCGCAGTCGAGCCCACCAGGTCACAGAACATGACGGTGAGGTGGCGTCGCTCGGCGATGTCGCGGTGACGAACAAGCTCGGCGGTTGATTCAGCTTGATTGAGCTCGGCGATCGCGCGCAGCATCTTGCGGCGATGGCCGAGCAGAACCCCGAGCCTGTCGAAGTCCTCGTCCTTCAGTTCGGGAAGGACACCAACATCGATCCCATTGTCGGCAAAACGCTTCGCGTATTGCCCAAGCCCAAGCCTCTCGAGCCAGTCCGCAATCTGCTGCATTGGCACCACCGACTGTCTGGTTGGCGGCTAGCCGAATTTTGGACCACGGCGAAGAAATGTAATCTGATCCGCCTAGGATAGCATGCGTTATTCTCGGCATCCGGCCGCGGGCCTCCCTTGATCTCTGTCAAAGGTGCACGAGTACAGGTGACCGCTACCCAAGCAGCACATGCGACGATGAGAACAACTGGATGTGGTACGTGCCCCGGCAAGGAGCGTTGCGCGGCTGGACGAGCGCGATCGATCTCACCGACAACTCATTGAGCAGGTCCATGCGCCGGCAACCAAGACTGCGCGACGTCCGGCTCGGGCCGAGGCTGCGTAAAAACGCGAAGATGTTCAACTGCATATGATAGGTTTCGTGCAAGGCCGCCTCATCGCCATGCGGAACACCTGAACACGAATGTTGGTGCAAAACCGCCCTCGCAACGTCGAAGGCGCGCAATAATTATGCATGCGCCGTCGCGCGAAATTTCCGAGCGATTTCAATCTGATTTGGGTCGTCCAGTCCTCAAGCAAAAAATATTCCGCTTGGTTTGTCGGGCAAATCAGTGGCTTCAATCGCCGCGTTCCGCGCCCGATCAAGAGGGGCGTATCGCGATCGTCACGGACGTTGGGCGCGGGATGCGATGGACGCTTTGGCATCAACTGACGAGTGATGCTGACGCGGACGGCGAAGTCGTGTGGTCCTGGCATCCCGACGCTGATGCTAAGATTGCAAGATGATCTTGCGATTGACAGAGGCAAGAACGCCCGGTCTCTGGGGAGAGCACGAAGGAAACCGTTAAAACCAATCGCGCAGGGAAGGCCGGATGTTTCGGCGTACCTGTGGTGACTAACTCATGTGCTTTTGTTTTCTGCACGCGAGGCTGCGGGTGCGATCATGCACCCGGCTTTCCCTGCGCCCTCTGTTTTCAGGGGGACATGATGATGCAAAGCTCGGGCGCGTGGCGCGGCGAGAATAATTTGCGTCGTCCCGGACAAGCGAACGTCAGTGAGCGCGATCCGGTACCCATAGCCACAGACCACAGTTATCTACGCGATGTTCGACGATCTCGCTCAACGACGTCCGCTCGGGGTTATGGGTCCTCGCTTTCGCGAGGACGAAGCCAGAGAGATCAGCGCTGCGTTGCTGCGCCTCTTGTCGCTGCACCGTTATGGAAGCGGCGTCCGCAGATCGAGGGTCAGCGGGAATTCGAGGCTCTTTTCCTCGCGCGGAGGATCGACCTTGCCCGGCGTGTGGCCCTGCTCCTCGAAACGGGCAAGCCGCCGCGCTTCGGCCTCGTTGGCGTTGACCGGCCGCGTCTCATAGTTGCGCCCGCCGGGATGCCCGACATGGTAGACGCAGCCGCCGAGCGAACAGCCATTCCAGCTATCGACGATGTCGAAGGTCAGCGGCGCGTGCGCGGGAACCGTCGGATGCAGGCTCGAGGCAAAGGGCCAGGCCTTGAACCGCAGGCCCGCAACCGCCTCGCCTGCGCGCCCGGTCGCGGTCATCGGCAGCCGCCTGCCGTTGCAGGCGATGACATGGCGGCCCTCGACCAGGCCTTCGGCCCTGACCTGAAGCCGCTCCACCGAGGAATCGACATGGCGCACCGTGCCGCCGGGCGAGCCTTCCTCGCCCAGCACATGCCAGGGCTCCAGCGCCTGGCGCAGCTCGAGCGTGACGCCGGCGCGATGAACGCTGCCGAACACGGGAAAACGGAACTCGAGCTGGGCGAGATACCACTCGGCTGCAAAATCGTAGCCGCTCTGCCGCAGATCGGCGAGCACGTCCAGAAAATCCTCCCAGAGGAAATGCGGCAGCATGAAGCGGTCATGCAGCGTGGTGCCCCAGCGCACCAGCCGGCCTTCCTGCGGCACGCACCAGAGCCTTGCGACCAGCGCGCGGATCAGGAGCTGCTGGGCGAGCGCCATGCGCGCATCGGGCGGCATCTCGAAGGCGCGGAATTCGACGAGCCCGAGCCGGCCGGTCGGACCATCGGGCGAATAGAGCTTGTCTATGCAGATTTCGGCGCGATGGGTGTTGCCGGTGACGTCGACCAGGGTGTGCCGGAACAGGCGATCGACCAGCCAGGGCAGCACCGCCTCGCCGGGCCGCGGCACCTTGGCCATGGCGATCTCGAGCTCATAGAGGCTGTCATGGCGCGCCTCGTCGATCCGCGGCGCCTGGCTCGACGGGCCGACGAACATGCCTGCGAACAAGTAGGACAGCGAGGGATGGCGCTGCCAGTACAGCACCAGGCTCTTCAAGAGATCGGGGCGGCGCAGGAACGGCGAATCCTCAACGCTGGCGCCGCCCACCACGACATGATTGCCGCCGCCGGTCCCGGTGTGGCGTCCGTCGACCTGGAAGCGGTTGGCGGAAAGGCGCGTCTCGGCCGCATCCGCATAGACACCGCGCGTGATGGCGACGACCTCGCGCCAGCTTTTCGCCGGGTGGACGTTGATTTCGATCACGCCGGGATCGGGCGTCACCTTGATCACCTCGACGCGCGGATCGAAGGGCGGCGCGTAGCCTTCGAGATGCACCGGAATATTCAGCGCGGCGCTGGCCGTCTCGACGACGGCAACCAGCGCCAGATAATCTTCGAGCGTTGCGACCGGCGGCATGAAGACGCAGACGACGCCCTCGCGCAGCTCGCTCGACATTGCCGTGCGCACCGCCGGCGATTTTTCCGGCTGCGCTTCTGCGCCTGGCTGTGCCGCTTCCGCGCTTTCGACGAGGTCGAACACCGGCAATTCGCCGCGCGGCGCCAGCGGGTCCTGCTCGATGATCTCAGGGTATTGGTCCGGGGCAAGATGCGGCAGCGACGGCAGCGGCAGCCGCGATCCCAGGGGCGAGCCGCCCGCGACCAGGAACAGATGGCCGCGGCGCAGCTTCCAGCGCTCGCTCCGCCAGCGCGGGTTGTTGCCGCCGGCGCGGCGGATCGGCAGCACGAAGCCTGTCGCCGTGCCAAACCCGGCATCGAAGACCCGCGCCATGCGGGCACGCTCTTCGGGATCGGCAAGCCTGGAATCGGTGGGATCGACATTGACCGGCAGCGCCGCTTCGCGCTTGAGCCAGGCGACGGGATCCTCAAAGGCCGGCACGACATGGCCGACATCGAGCGAAAGCCCGGCGGCGACCCTCTCCATGAGCCGCTTCGCATCCTCGATCCCGGACTTGCGCGCGCCGTCGAATGCCGCGATCAGGTCGGCATTCTTCCAGATCGGCACGCCGTCCTTGCGCCAGTAAACCCCGAACGCCCAGCGCGGCTCGCTTTCGCCGGGATACCATTTGCCCTGGCCGTAATGCAGCAACGCGCCCGGTGCGAAGCGCGCCCGCAGCCGGCGGATCACCTCGTCGGCAAAGGCACGCTTGGTCGGGCCAAGCGCCGCGGTGTTCCATTCGGGCGCATCAGGATCATCGCGGGCGACAAAGGTCGGCTCGCCGCCCATGGTCAGCCGCACGTCGGCGGCAGCAAGGTCGGCATCGACCTGCTCGCCAAGCCTGTCGAGCCGCGCCCAGGCCTCGTCCGAGAACGGCGTCGTGATCCGCGGTGCCTCGCGGATGCGCGTGACGCTCATCTCGACGGCGAAATCGACGCTCGGCGCGCTGGCGCTGCCAGTGATCGGCGCCGCCGTTCGATAATGCGGCGTGGCGGCGACCGGGATGTGCCCCTCCCCGGTCAGCATGCCCGAGGTGACGTCGAAGCCGATCCACCCCGCGCCCGGCAGGTATACTTCGGCCCAGGCATGCAGGTCGGTGAAATCGTTCTTGATCCCGCGCAATGTTTCATCCGCATCGTCGTCGGGGCGAAGCTGAACCAGATAGCCCGAGACGAAACGGGCGGCGAAGCCGAGATGGCGCAGCACCTCGATCAACAGCCACGCCGAGTCACGGCACGAACCCGCCGAGGCGGCCAGCGTCTCCTCCGCCGACTGGACGCCCTGCTCCATCCGCGTGACGTAGCGTATCTTGCTCTGGAGCTGCCGGTTGAGTTCGACCAGGAAGTCGACGGTGGAGTCCGCGCGCCGCGGGATGGTCGCAAGCAGAGCCGCGAGCAGCGGACCCGGCGTCGAGATGCCAAGAAACGGCGCAAGCTCGGCTTTCAAATCGTCGGAATACTGGAATGGAAAAGCGCCGGCATAGGGTTCGACGAAAAAATCGAAGGGATTGACGACGATCATCTCCGCGGTGAAGCCGACCTCGATCGTCAGTTCGTCGGCCTGCTCGGGAAAGACGAAGCGCGCCAGCCAGTTGCCCTGCGGATCCTGCTGCCAGTTCACGAAATGGTTCGCGGGCGAGACCTTCAGCGCATAGCTGTCGATCGGCGTGCGCCCATGCGGTGCCGGACGAAGCCGAACGATATGCGGGCCGAGGGCGACGGATCGATCGTATCGGTAGCGCGTGACGTGATGGACGGCGACCAGCATCGACACAGATCTTGGGCTCCCCGCAGCTTGTTTGAGCAGAACACTGCGCAAGGCACGGTTCAAGCCATAACAACGAGCAGCAACTGCCTAGATCGAGGGCGCGGGCGCTCCAGATTATCAGGACTCTTCTCCAAGCCATTGCTTGGCCAGATTTATTTGCCTTGCGCGGCAAAGATCCGCGTCAGTCCCCGCGACACGGGACCGTGCGGCGGCGAGAGCTGGAGCCGAGACTTGGAGCCGAGACTTGGACCCGAGACCTGCATCCGAAACCTGGACCAAGCTCGGCGACATCACGGTCGCCGCCGTCAGTCAGCAGCCGGGGGCGGCCGAAAGACCGTCACATAGTCGCGCCCAGCACCCAGGGCGCGAACTCGGCGCCGCCGAAATCGAAGCTCTCGCTCTTGGTCGGCTGCCCCGAGGCGGTCTTCAGGATCAGCTCGAAGATGCGCTCGCCGCATTGCTGCACCGTCTCCTCGCCGTCGAGGATGCTGCCGCAATTGACGTCCATGTCGTCTTCCATACGCCGGTACATCGGCGTGTTGGTGGCGAGCTTGATCGAGGGCGCCGGCTTGCAGCCGAACACGCTGCCCCTGCCGGTGGTGAAGCAGACGAGATTGGCGCCGCCTGCGACCTGCCCGGTCGCCGCGACCGGGTCGTAGCCCGGCGTGTCCATGAACACGAAACCCTTCTTGGTGACCGGCTCCGCATAGTGCAGCACGTCGACGAGGTTGGTGCTGCCTGCCTTCGCCATCGCGCCGAGCGACTTCTCCAGGATCGTGGTCAGCCCGCCCGCCTTGTTGCCGGGGCTCGGATTGGCGTTCATCTCGGCGCCTTCGCGCTGCGTGTATTCCTCCCACCAGCGCATCAGCGACACCAGCTTCTCGCCGACCTCGCGGCTGACGGCGCGGCGCGTCAGGAGATGCTCGGCGCCGTAGGTCTCCGGCGTCTCGGACAGGATCACGGTGCCGCCATGGCGCACCAGAAGGTCGCTCGCAGCGCCCAGCGCCGGATTGGCGGAGACGCCGGAATAGCCGTCGGAGCCGCCGCATTGCAGCGCGACCGTCAGTTCGCTGGCCGGCACCGGCTCGCGTTTCGCTCCGTTGGCATCAGAGAGCGCCTCCTTCACGAAGGCGACGCCTGCCTCCACCGTCTTGCGCGTACCGCCCTTCTCCTGAATGTCCATCGAGCGCAGGCGGCCGGCGAGCTTCTGCTCCTCCATCAGCCCACCGATCTGGTTGACCTCGCAGCCGAGGCCGAGCACCACCACGGCGGAAAAATTCACATGCCGCGCATAGCCGCCGAGTGTGCGGCGGAGCAGCTTCAGCGGCTCATCCTGCGTCATGCCGCAGCCGGTCTTGTGGGTGAGCGCGACCACGCCATCGACATTGGGAAAATCGGCCAGCGGATTGTCGCCGGTGAACGGATTTTTCCTGAACATGTCGGCGACGAGACCCGCGACATGGGCGCTGCAATTCACCGAGGTGAGGATGCCGATATAGTTGCGGGTGGCGACGCGGCCGTCAGGCCGGCGGATGCCGTCGAAGGTCGCAGGCAGGTCGAAGTTCGGCACCGGCTTGACGTCGACGCCATAGGCATAGTCCTTGGCGAAGTCGCCCATGCCGCAGTTCTGCGTGTGCACGTGCTGGCCCGGCGCGATCGGCTGCGTTGCAAAACCGATGATCTGGCCATAGCGGCGGATCGGCTCGCCTGTCGCGATCGGCTTGATCGCGACCTTGTGGCCGGCCGGAATGCGCTCGAGCGTGGTCACGCCGTCGGCCACCGCAAGCCCCGGCGGCAGGCTCGCGCGCGCGATCAGCACGCCGTCGTCGGGATGCAGGCGGATGACGGGTGCCGGGGTCATGGGATGTCTCCTTTGATTGCCTTCACCTCTCCCCGCGAAGAGCGGGGCGAGGGAGAAGGAAGCTCATGCCTTGCCGCCAGACTCCTTGCGGGTCTGGTTCACCTGCATCTTCGCGTAAATCGACATCAGTCCGACCTCGTTCGACAGCGTCACAAGCTTGAAGCCCATGTTGATCGCGCGCGCCGCGCCTTCGGCGCCGCTGCAGTGGATGCCGGGATTGAGGCCGCGCTTGCCGCACTCCTTGATGATCTTCTCGTAGATCTTCAGGATCTCCGGCTCGTCACGGTCGAGCTTCGGCACCAGCCCGTAAGAGAACCCGAGATCGGACGGACCGATATAGACGCCGTCGATGCCCTCGACGTCGAGGATCGCTTCCATGTTCTCCACCGCCGTCCTGGTCTCCATCATCGGCAGCAGCACGATCTCCTCGTTCGCGGTCTTCTGATAGGAACCCGCCGTGCCATACATGCCGGCGCGGATCGGCCCGTTGGAGCGCACGCCCTGCGGCGGATATTTCGAATAGGAGACGAGGTTCTTCGCCTCCTGCGGGGTGTTGATCATCGGGCAGATCACGCCATAGGCGCCGCCGTCGAGCACCTTGCCGACGATGCCGGGCTCGTTCCAGGGCACGCGGACCATCGGCGTGACAGGGTGGGCATGCATCGCCTGGAAACACTGCACCATGGACAGATAGTCCTGCACGCCGTGCTGCATGTCGACGGTGACGCTGTCGAAGCCGCATTGCGCGATCATTTCGGCCGAGAAGCCGGACGGGATCGCGAGCCAGGCATTCACCACCGCCTTGCCCGACGCCCAGATTTGCTTGACCTTGTTGTTTGCCATGGATCGCGTTCCTCTCGTCTGCACAATGCTTAGCTGGTGGCGCGCTGGATGCTGACCTCGCTGACGCCGACCTCGCGCGCGGTGTTCACTATCGCCGCCCAGGTATCGTCGGGCAAGGGGATGCCGTTCTTGGTGCGCTCGGCGCGCGTCTTGCGCTCGGGATCGCCGGGGATCAGCACGGCATCCACGCCGGCGATCGGCTTGGTCTCTCTGATAAAGTCGACATAGCGCGAAATCTCGCCGTCGAAGAAGTTCGAGGTGTCGACCACCTTTGGATCGACATAGAAGGCCAGCATGCCGTTGGCGAAGCGCCGGTTCGGGGCGGTCGCCCCGGTTCCGGTCAGCGCGCCGCCGAGCAGCTCGCAAATGAACGCAAGCCCCGAGCCCTTGTGCTCGCCGAAGGCGCGGATCGCGCCACTGCCCTTGGTGTGGTCACGCGGGCCGTCCGGCGTGTAGGGCCCGTACAGCACATGCGGATCTTCGCTCAAGGTGCCGTCGGAATCGACCAGTGCGCCCTTCGGCAGCTTCTTGCCGCCGCGGCTTGCAACCAGCACCTTGCCTTCCGCCACGATCGAGGTGGCGAAATCGAGCACGATCGGGTCCTGGCCCTGACGGGGAATGCCGACACAATAGGGCGCCGTCGACAACCGCTTCTCGACGCCCCCGAACGGCGCCACCAGCAGCGAGCCGGCGGCATTGACGAAATGCACCGAGACGAGGCCCTCGGCCGCGGCCATCTCGGCCCAGTCGCCGACGCGGCCGATATGGCCGGCGTTGCGCAGCGCGACCGCCGCCAGCCCCGCCTTCTTGCACTTGGCGATGCCGACCTTGACCGCCTGCGGCGCCACCGTCTGGCCGTAGCCGAACTTGCCGTCGACGACCGCAAGCGAAGGCGTGTCGACCACGACCTCAGCGGTCTGGTTGGGAACGACTGATCCCATCTTCTTCCAGCGCATGTAGACGGGCACGCGGATCACGCCATGGCTGTCGTGGCCCGTGAGGTTGGCGGTCGTGAGGTAGGTCGCGATGCGCCGCGCCTCTTCCTGCGAGGAGTCCGCATGCGCGAACACCTCGGCCACGAAATCGATGAGGTTCTGAACCTTGATGATGACCATGGATGACCGGCTCGTTGTCTTAAGCGCTGACCTTGGCGTGGCCGCCGAGATAGGCGGCGCGGATGGCTTCGTTGCCCCACAATGCGTCTGGCTTGCCGTCGAGGACGATGCGCCCTGTTTCCAGGACGAAGCCGTGATCGGCGACCGAAAGTCCCATGCGCGCATTTTGCTCGACAAGCAAGACCGTCGTGGTGCGCCGGATTTCCGAGATGATGCGGAACACGGCCTGCACGATGACGGGCGCAAGCCCTAGCGACGGCTCGTCCAGCAGCAAGAGGCGCGGTTTCGCCATCAGCCCGCGGGCGACCGCGACCATCTGCAGCTGCCCGCCCGAGAGCGTCCAGCCCAGCGCATTGGAGAAGGCGCGGATATCCGGGAACAGGTCGAACATCGCACCCGCCTCGCGGGATATTTCCGCCTTCGAGGCACGCCGGTTCGACGCGCCGAGCATGATGTTTTCCTTGACCGAGAGGCCCGGAAACACCCGCCGCCCCTCCGGCACGTGCGAGATGCCACGGCGCACGATCGCTTCCGGCCCCAGCCCCGCGATCGACTGGCCGTCGAAGACGATCTCGCCCGAGGCGGGCTTCGCGAGCCCCGAGATCGCGCGCAGGGTCGTCGACTTGCCAGCGCCGTTGGCGCCGAGCAGCGTCACCACTTGGCCAGCCTCGACGGCAAGCGAGACGCCGCGCAGCGCCTCGATCTCGCCGTAACGCACCACCAGGTCGCGGATTTCGAGCAGCGCCATTTATTCGGTTCCGAGATAGGCGGAGACGACGTCGGGATGGCGCAGCACCGCCATGGATTCGCCGTCCGCGATGCGGCGTCCGAAGTTGAGCACGGTGATGTGCTGGGCCGCTTCCGACACCAGCGTCATGTCGTGATCGATGATCAGGATGGTCAGCCCCTGCGCGGCAATGCGCTTCAACAGCTCATGCAGCTCGCGCTTCTCGCTGGAATTCAGGCCCGCCGCCGGCTCGTCCAAGAGCAGCAGCGTCGGATTGCCGGCGAGCGCGCGCGCGATCTCGATCAGGCGCTGGTGGCCGTAGGAGAAGCTCGAGATCAGTTCGTTGGCGCGACCGCCAAGCCCGACGAAAGTCAGCGCCTCCACCGCACGCTCGGTCAGGGCATCGTCGCCGCCCTTGTTAATCCCCTTGCCGATCATCGGATTGCCGGGCCGCTCGGCGCCGATCTCGACATTTTCCAGCGCGGTCATCGAGCGGAACAGGCGGATGTTCTGGAACGTCCGGCCCAGCCCTGCGGCGGTGCGCTGATGCGGCGGCATGTCGGTGATGTCGGTGCGGTCGAGCACGATCCGGCCCGCGGTTGCCTTGTAGAGACCAGAAAGAACGTTGAGCGTCGTGGTCTTGCCCGAACCGTTCGGCCCGATCAGCGCGTGCACCCCGCCGCGCCTGACGGAGAAGTCGACCTGATCGACCGCTTTGAGGCCGCCGAAATATTTCGACAGTCCCTTGACCTCGAGCACGATCTCCCCGCCGGTAGCCGCGGGCTGCAACTGCAAGGCCGCGGCCGCAGGCGGCGCCTTGGTGGCGCTGCGCCAGCGCTCGAAGGCGGCCGAGACAAAACCCCAGATGCCGTCGGGCATGAAGCGGATGATCAGGATCACGGACAGGCCGTAAATCGCGAGGTAAAGGCCGGGCACGCTCTTGAGGAAGCGCAGCCATTCGGGGATCAGGATCAAAAGCGCGGTGCCGATCACGGAACCAATTGGCGACGCCACGCCGCCGAGCAGCGACATGGTCAGGAACACGATCGATTCCGCAAAGGAGAACTGATCGGGGCTGACATAGGCGAAGCCGCCGGCGAACAGCCCGCCCGCAAGCCCGCCGAGCACCGCGCAGAGTGCAAAGGCGGAGACCTTGGTGCGGAACACGTCGATGCCGTTGACCCCCGCGGCAAGCTCGTTGTCGCGCACCGCGCGCATGGCGCGGCCGAGCCGCGTGTCCGGCAGGTGCCAGACCAGGTAGCCGACGATCGCCAGCATTGCGACGCAGAAGGCGAGATAGCTCTGCGAGTCCTGGAACAGGCTGGGCCGGCCGATGTGGGAGACGCCGTCCGGTCCGTGGCTGAGCCAGATCGCATTGATCATCACAAGGGTGACGATCTGCTGGAACGATATCGTCACCATCGCGAGGTAGTGGCCGCCGAGCCGCAGCGTCGACATGCCGAGGAAGGCGCCCGCAACCAGCGTCGCCAGGCAGCCGCCGACGAGGCAAAGCCAGAAGCTCAAATGCAGGTCGGCGGTGCCGAGCCCGACCGCATAGGCGCCGAAGCCGAAGAACGCGGCCTGCGCCAGGTTGATCTGCCCGCACAGGCCGAGCACGACCGAGAGCCCGAACACCGCGATCGAGAAGGTCGTCGCCTGCATCAGGATGTTGAGTACATAGCCGTCGAACCGCATGGTGGCGGCGAGCGCGACCAGGACGGCGGCGGCGATGAAATAGGGCGAGTGGCGCAGCCACATCGGTTTCGCCCGCGCCACCACCGGCACGGCCAGGTTTTCGCTGGGCGCGGTCATGCCTTCTCCGCCACACGTTCGCCGAAGATGCCTTGCGGCCTGAAGATCAGGAAGGCGATGAGCACCAGGAAGGCGAAACCGTCCTTGTAGGGAACGGAAATGTAGGCCGCGCCAAAGGTCTCGATCACGCCGAGCGCGAGCCCGCCGATGATCGCGCCGGCGACATCGCCAAAGCCGCCGATGATGGTGGCGGCGAACGCCTTCAGCGCGATCGTCGAACCCATCTGGATCGACACGAACAGGACCGGTGCGACCAGGATGCCGGCAAGCCCGCCCAGCACCGCCGAGTAGATGAAGGTGATCATGATCATGGTGGAGACGGAAATGCCGAGCAGCGAGGCCATCTCCTTGTCCTGCGAGGTCGCCTGCAGCTTCTTGCCGAGCAGCGTGTGCTCGAAGAACCAGTAGTTGAAGATCACGAGCGCGATCGTGACCGCGATGATCAGGAGGTACTGGCTGTCGAGATAGACCGGGCCGAGCTGGATGCCCGGCGTGTCGAACCAGCCCTGCAGCACCTGCGGCTGCGGGCCGTAGATTGCCAGCACCGAATTCGAAAGCAGGATCGAGGCGCCGATGGTGGCGATGATGACCGGCAGGAACGTGCGGTGGCGCAAGGGATAGTAGACGCCGAGATTGAAGATGATCCCCAGCAGCGCCATGCCGCCGAGCGCGATCAGGAACGACAGCCAATAGGGCCAGCCGAGGTCGACGGCGAACACCACCATGAGATAGGCCGCGACCATAGAGAACTCGCCTTGCGCGAAATTCACCACATTGGTGGCGCGGAAGATCAGCACGAAGCCGAGCGCGACCAGCGCATAGACGGCGCCGATGCCGATACCGGTGAACAGCAGTTGAATGACGAGATCCATGCCAAGCGCTCGGTAACGGGTTGCGCCGGGGAAAGCCCCGGCCGGCAAGGTCCGGCCTCCCGTCAATGATGGGAGGCCGGCGATGCGCGATCAATCGTTGAAGTCGATGTGCTTGTCGTAGACGATCGTGCCCTTTTCATTGCGCACGACGTTGTAGCCGTGCAGGCCGTCGCCATTCTTGTCGAAATTGTATTCGCCTTCGGCGCCGGCGAATTTCTGCGTGGCCAGGATCGCGTCGCGGATCTTGTTGGGATCGGTCGAGCCGGCCTTGTTGATCGCAGCCGACAGGATGGTGATGGCGTCGTAGGGCCATGCGCTCTGGTTGTCGGGCGCGGTCTTGTAGGCGTCGCGGTAGGATTTGCCGAAGGCTTTCGAAGCCTCGCTGGAATCCTCCGCGAAATCGGCAACCCCGTAAGTCCCGTAAAGCGCGGCACCGGCGAGCTTGGTCGAGGAAACCGCAACCACCGAAGGCGAGCCGACCCAGGGAATATTGACGCCGAGCTGGCGCAACTGGCGGCCGAAGATGCCGAGATCGTTCTCGAAGGTGAAGTAGGTGCCGAGCACGTCGGCGCCGGACTGCTTCACCGCGAGCACGACGGGCGTGAAATCCTGGCTCTGGTTAGCGTAACCCTGATCGAGCACCGGCGGGGCGCCGAGCTTGGTCAGCGCGTCCGCGAGCGCCTTGCCGCCGGCGGTGCCGAAGGCGTCGGTCGAATGGACGATCGCCCACTTCTTCTTGCCGAGCGTGTTGACGCCGAAATCTGCAATCACGCGCCCCGAATAGTTGTCGTTGGGGCGGAAGCGGAAGATCCAGGGATTGCCGGAATGGGTGAGGTCCGGGTTGGTGCCGCCGATCATCACGGGCTTGCCGAGCTTCAGCACGTCGGGCGCCATGGCCTGCACCTGGGTCGAGCGGATCGAGCCGAGGAAAGCCACGATGTCGGACTGGGCGGCCAGTTTCGAGAAGGCCAGCACGATGCCAGGATTGGTGGTCTGGTCGTCCTCGATGACGAGCTCGACCTGCTTGCCGAGAACGCCGCCCGCCTTGTTGACTGCGGCGAGCGCGAGCTTGGCGCCGTTCTGCGCCCAGAGCCCCTGCTCCGCCGCCGGCCCCGTGATCGGCACGCACATGCCGATCCGGATGGTCGACCCCTGCGCCCTCGCAGCCGTGATGACATGGGGCGCCGCCAGGCCTGCGGCGACACCGGCCGCGAATTCGCGTCTCGTTAATTTCATTCACTTCCTCCCTGAACCGGACTTTTCCGCCGGCTGTTCATTGATGTTTTGGCGGTCGGATAGCGTGCTTCACGCAAGACCGCATCGCTACTTACGGACTATCGCGGCGGGAGTAAATTGATATGTCAGTGCCCGACCATCACGAAACACAGGTTTGCCACCGCGACCGCTGCCGCAAAAGCCGGAAGCGCCGATGTTCAAATTGTAGGCAGTTTGTCGGAGCTATGCGCGGCGATTGGCTCGCCATGCAAATTTGCAGTTACTCTTCGCTCTCGCCATCCTCGGACGTCGCGCCCTCCAGCCTGGCCAGGCTGCCTTCCAGCGCGCCCAGCATCTGCTGCAGATCCTTGAGCCGCGACGTGCCATAGCGTCTCGTGATCTCGGCGTAGATCGCCTCGGAATAAGGCGCGACGATCTCGATCAGCTTCAACCCCTCCTGCGAGATCGAGACCCGGGCGCGCCGCAAATCGTTCTCGGCAGCGCGCCGCTCGATCAGCCCGCGGGTCTCCAGGTCGCGCAGGATCCGCGACAGGCTTGGTCCCAGCAGGAATGCCATCCGCGCCAGCTCGGTCACCTCGACGGCCTCGACGGAGGCCAGCGCGCGCAGGATGCGCCACTGCTGTTCGGTCAGCCCATGTTGACGCAGCGAGGGCCGGAACTGGCGCATCACGGCTTCCCGCGTGCGCAGCAGCGTCATCGGCAGCGAGCGGGAAAAGTCGCGGATCGGCGCGGCGCGGCCATCAGCCAAGCGCTGTTCGGAACTCCCAGGCGATTTTTTTCGCGCCATCTGATCGTCCGCCATGGCAACGAACCGCGTTTGCACTGCAGCAAACGGCAATTCGGTTTGCCCGGATACGCTTAACATGTTAATCAATTTCCGGCACGCCCTTTTTGCAGGTCACTCATGGCTCTTTCCAAGGACGACATCCGCGCAGCCGCCGAACGCCTGCACCGGGCGGAAAAAACCCGAACCCAGATCCGGCAGCTTTCGCTCGAATATCCCGCGATCACGATCGAGGACGCTTACGCGATCCAGAAGGCCTGGGTCGGGATGAAGGTGGCGGAAGGCCGCGTCGTCAAAGGTCACAAGATCGGGCTGACCTCGAAGGCGATGCAGAGCGCGCTCAACATCGACGAGCCGGATTCCGGCGTGCTGCTCGATGATATGTTCTTCGCCGACGGCGGGCTGGTGCCATCCGACCGCTTCATTGGCACCCGCGTCGAAGCCGAGCTGGCCTTCATCATGAGCAAGCGGCTGGCCGGTCCCGACTGCACGATGTTCGACGTGCTCAACGCCACCGACTATGTGGTGCCGGCGCTGGAAATCCTCGACACGCGCGTGCAACGCGTCGACCCCGAAACCAAGGCGACGCGAAAGATTTTCGACACCATCGCCGACAATGCGGCAAATGCCGGCATCGTGCTCGGCGGCCGGCCGATCCGCCCCCTGGAGGCCGACCTGCGCTGGATCGGTGCGCTGTGCTTCCGCAACGGACAACTGGAAGAGACCGGCCTTGCCGCCGGCGTGCTCAACCATCCCGCCACCAGCGTCGCCTGGCTCGCCAACAAGATCGCGCCGCTGGGGCTTGCACTGGAGCCCGGCCAGGTCGTGCTGGCGGGCTCGTTCATCCGCCCGATCGAGACCCGCAAGGGCGACACAATTCAGGCCGACTATGGACCGTATGGCTCGGTGAGCTGCTACTTCGCCTGACGAGCCGGACAATCGTTAAGGGGTGATCCCGCATGCCGCATTTCACCATCGAATATTCCGCCAATCTCGATGCGCGCGTCGACATGGCCAAAGTGGTCGAGATCGTGCGGAAGGCCGCCGTCGAAACCGGCATCTTTCCGCTCGGCGGCATCCGCGTCCGCGCCATCCGTTGCGAGCACTATGCCATCGCCGACGGCAGCCCCGGTCTCGGCTTCCTCGCCATGGTGCTCAGGCTCGGCGAGGGCCGCGACCTTGCCGCCCGCAAGAAGGCGGGCGAGCACATCTTCAAGGCGCTTTCGGATCATCTCGATCCGGTCTTTGCCCAGAGCCGGTTCGCCCTGTCGTTCGACATGCAGATCAACGACAAGGAGACGAGCTGGAAGCGCAACAACATCCACGAGGCGCTGAAGGCAGAGGCGCATTGATAGGGTCGCGGCGAGACCCGATCTCGTACGCGACGCGCTGTCCGTGGCCGACGTAACTTTTGCCGATTGAACCGGAAAGACTTCCCCGATGACCTCCCCTCGCCTTGCCACCTTCTCCCCCAACGGATCGACCCGCTACGGTCTCGTCACCGACGGCGGCATCATCGATCTCTCCGCGCGCTTCAAGCAGGATTATCCGACCTTGCGCGAGGCGATTGCCGCCGGCGCGCTTGCAAAACTCGCCGAGGCAGGCGCAGGCCAGAAGCCGGACTATCCGCTCGAGGCCATCACCTGGCTGCCGCCGATCCCCTCGCCCGAAAAGATCATCTGCATCGGCGTCAACTATCCTGACCGCAATGCCGAGTACAAGGACGGCTCGGATATGCCGAAATATCCCAGCATGTTCATGCGCACGCCGCGCTCCTTTGTCGGCCACAACACGCCGCTGGTGCGCCCGCGCGCCTCGAACCAGCTCGACTATGAAGGCGAGGTCGTGGTCGTCATCGGCAAGCCGGGCCGCCACATCGCGGAAGCCAGGGCGCTCGATCACATCGCCGCCGTCACGTTGTCCAATGAGGGCACCATCCGCGACTGGGTGCGGCACGCGAAGTTCAACGTCACGCAGGGCAAGAATTTCGATTCGACCGGCAGCCTCGGCCCCTGGCTCGTGCCCTATACCGGCGAGGCACAGATCGCGGACATCAGGCTGACGACGAAGGTCAACGGCGAGATCAGGCAGGACGACCGCACCAGCCGCATGATGTTCGGCTTCCGCTATATCATCAGCTACATCTCGACCTTCACGACGCTGGTGCCCGGCGACGTCATCGTCACGGGGACGCCGACCGGCGCCGGCGCGCGCTTCGATCCGCCGCGCTATCTGAAGCCCGGCGACGTCATCGAGGTCGAGGCCGAAGGCATCGGCCTGCTTCGCAACGGCGTCGTCGACGAACAACCCTGAGAGACGGATCCATCATGACATCCATGACCGGCGGCGAAGCGATCGTGAGCGGCCTCGTCGCGCACGGTGTCAACACCGTGTTCGGCCTGCCCGGCGCGCAGGTCTATGGCCTGTTCGACGCGTTCCAGCAGGCGCAGCTGAAGGTGATCGGCGCGCGGCACGAGCAGGCCTGCGGCTATATGGCGTTCGGCTATGCGCGCTCGAGCGGCAAGCCTGGCGTGTTCAGCGTGGTGCCGGGCCCGGGCGTGCTCAATGCCGGCGCGGCGCTGCTCACCGCTTACGGCGCCAACGAGCCGGTGCTGTGCCTGACCGGCCAGGTGCCGACGCAGTTCCTCGACAAGGGCCGCGGCCATCTGCACGAAATGCCGAACCAGCTTGCGACGCTGCGCACCTTCGTGAAATGGGCCGAGCGGATCGAATATCCCGACCTTGCGCCCGCAACGGTTTCGCGCGCGTTCCAGGAAATGCTGTCCGGGCGGCGCGGGCCTGCGGCGGTGGAAATGCCCTGGGACGTGTTCACGCAGCAGGCCGAGACGGGCCCGGCGAAGGTGCTTGCCCCCCTCCCCGCGCCGGCGCCCGACGCCGATCGCATCAAGGACGCCGCGACGCTCGTCGCCGCCGGCAAGCGGCCGATGATCTTCGTCGGCAGCGGCGCCATCCATGCGCGCGAAGAGATCCTCGAGCTCGCCGAGCTGATCGACGCGCCGGTCGTGGCGTTCCGCAGCGGGCGCGGCATCGTCTCCAACGCGCATGAGCTCGGCCTGACCATGGCCGCGGCCTATCGGCTGTGGCCGCAGACCGACCTGATGATCGGGATCGGCACAAGGCTGGAATTGCCGACGATGTCGCGCTGGCCGTACCGACCCGACGGACTGAAGTCCGTCCGCATCGACATCGATCCCTCGGAAATGCGCCGCTACACGCCCGACGTCGCCGTCATCTCGGATGCGCAGAGCGGCACGCGCGCGCTTACTGCCGCGGTCAGGAAGGTCGGCTACAGAAAGACGAGTGGCCGCCGCGGCGAGATTCGCGAGGCAACGGCCGCGGCGCATCAGGAGATCCAGAAGGTGCAGCCGCAGATGGCTTACCTGAACATCCTGCGCGAGGTGCTGCCGCCCAACGCCATCGTGACCGATGAGTTGTCGCAGGTCGGTTTCGCCTCGTGGTACGGCTTTCCGATTTACGAGCCGCGCACCTTCATCACGTCGGGCTATCAGGGCACGCTCGGCTCGGGCTTTCCCACCGCGCTCGGCGCCAAGGTCGCCAACCCGGACCGGCCCGTGGTCGCGATCACCGGCGATGGCGGCTTCATGTTCGGCGTGCAGGAGCTGGCGACCGCCGTGCAGTTCAACATCGGCGTGGTGACGCTGGTGTTCAACAACAACGCCTACGGCAATGTGCGGCGCGACCAGGTCCAGCGCTTCGACGGCCGCGTGGTCGCCGCCGACCTCGTCAATCCGGATTTCGTCAAGCTCGCCGAGTCCTTTGGCGTCGCGGCAAGCCGCGTGACGTCACCGGACCACTTCCGCCCCGCGCTGGAGAAAGCGCTCGCCCATGGCGGCCCCTATTTGATCGCGGTCGAGGTGACGCGGGATTCCGAGACGACGCCCTGGACCTACATCCACCCGGCGCGAAACAACTAGCGCGCGGAAGGTTTCACACCCGCTGCAGCGACGCGCCCTGCGCGCGCGCCGCGGCGATGACCAGCAGCCCGGCGCCGGCAACCGACCAGCACGCCACCGGCGCCCACTGCAACAGCGGCGCATAGTCCGGCAGCTTCTGCAGGCCAGCGGCCACCGCCGCCATGCGCGCAAACGTTGCCAGCGCCAGCGCGGAGAAGACGAGCCCCGTCACCTTGCCTTCCGTGCCGCCCGAGCCGATCGCGAGTGCCGCCGAGATCGCGCTCATCAGCATGCCGCCCCAGGCCGCGCCGGCGACGAATTGCGCGACGATCATGGTGGTGAGCCCGCCGGCGAACTCGGTTGCGATGATCGCAAGCGCCCCGAGCAGGCCCGACGCGCCCATCACGATCAGGCCGCCACGATGTTTCACGATCCTGCTCGCCGGAAAGATTGCGAGGTTGAAGCCGATCCAGAAAACCGGCAGCAGCCATTGCAGGTCTGCAGGCTTGGCAAAGCGCAGATAGAACGGAGCGCTGTTGATGGAAAAATGCAGCTGATAGCCGAGCGCCAGCACCATCATCGCAACGATGAAGATGACGGGCACCGTGCCGATGGATTTTGCCGGCGCCGCGAGCTTCGCCGGCGCCTCCGTTGCCACGTGCTGTTCGATCCTGAAAAGACCGAGCGTGACGATCAGCAGCACGACGCTCGAGATCACGAAAGGCAGCCGGGCGTCGTGATCGCGGAGCGCAACGCCAAGATAGGGTGAGACCGCGCCGGCAATGCCATAGCCCAGCATCACCAGCGCCGCGAGGAATGGCAGCCGCGGTTTCGCGGCGTGCTTGCCGAGCAGCGTCAGGGGTGGCGCGCGCAGTGCCGATGAGGTGACGGCCCAGATCACGATCAGCGCGATGAACCAGCCCTGCGCGCCTTTGCCGGCGCCGGCGACAAAGGGCAGCGCCACGAAGGCGGCGCAGGACAGCGCCGTCAGCAGGCCGACGAAGGGCGCAAGCCGGCCAGCAAGCCGCGCGATCCGATCTGCTGCGATGCCCATCGCGGTGTCGGTGATCGTGAAGATGGCCTGGTCCATCATCAGGATCAGGATGACCGCGGTCGGCGCGATGCCGACTTCGGCCGCAAGCTTCGGCAGGTAGATCACATAGGTGGTCCACAGAAGCGTGAACACGAGCTGGAGGACGGCGAGATAGACGCCGGTGCGATTGGCGCCCGCCCTGTCGGAGCCGACTTCAAATTCAGCCGCGGTCATGGCCGGCAGCATAGACCGGGCCAGGCGCGGATGGAACGTCGGCCTTGAGGTCAGCGCGCCCGGCGGAAGGTCAGATTGACGCGCACGCGCCCGTGAAGCGCATGCTCGCCGTCGGCAAGCGGCGCCACGCCATGGAAGAAGAGCCGCGACGGCCCGCCCCAGACCACGACATCGCCGTGTTCGAGCCGGTAGCGCTGCGGCTTGTCGCTGCGCTTGAGGCCGCCGAACAGGAAGATGGCGGGAAGGCCGAGCGACACCGAGACGATGGGACTGGCGAAATCGCGCTCGTCGCGGTCCTGGTGCAGCGAGAGGCGCGCGCCCGGCTCGTAGCGGTTGATCAGGCAGGCGTCGGGCGCAAATGCGGGAAATCCCGCCTCAGCCGCCGCCCGCGCCGCCAATGCGCGAAAGGCTGACGGCATTGCCGGCCATGGTTTTCCGGACCCGGGATCGACCGCGTCATAGCGGTAGCCGGAGCGGTCGGTGACCCAGCCGACATCGCCGCAATTGGTTATCGCGACCGACATCTGGTAACCGCCCGGCGTAACCATGTGCCGGAATGGTGCTGCGGCTGTGATCTCGCGCAAGGCGGCGAGCAGCACCTGCTCATCAGCCCGAGCAAAGCCGCGCAGCAGCACGGCACCGTCCGCCATCGTCTCGCGGGACGGTCGTACATCGGGGACGGCATCGAACAGATCAGTCAAGCTGCGAACCCGCCTGCGCTGTGCTCACTTGGCGTCGTGAAAGATCACGCCGACGGTGTGGCGCTTGCCCGAACGCAACCGGCTCACGCCGTGGCGCAGGTTGACGCGATAGAAGCCGCGCGTTCCCTGCACCGGGCGGTGATGCACGGCAAAGGCGACCGCGTCACCCTGGGCGAGCGGCACCACCTCGGCGCGCGACTGCATGCGCGGCCGCTGTTCGGTCAGCACGAACTCGCCGCCCTCGAAATCGCGACCGGGCTCGGAGAGCAGGATCGCGACCTGCAGCGGAAACACATGCTCGCCGTAGAGGTCCTGATGCAGGCAGTTGTAGTCGCCCTCATGATATTGCAGCAGCAGCGGCGTCGGCCGCTTCTGGCCCGCGTCATGGCAGCGCGCGAGGAACGCCTCGTGCCGGTCGGGATAGCGGATATCGATCCCCATCGTCTCGTTCCAGCGGTTGGCGAGGCCCACCAGGCGCGCATAAAGCCGTGGCCGCAGCTCGGCGATCAGGTCCGGCAGCGGGTAGTTGAAATATTTGTACTCGCCGCGGCCAAAGCCGTGACGCCCCATCACGATGCGGCTGCGGAAATGCGCGTCGTCAGGATAGAGCGCGGCAAGCGTACGGCACTGGTCCGGCGTGAGCAGGCTTTTCAGGACCGCGCAGCCCTGCGTGTCGAGGTCGGCGATGGCGCGGCTCCAGTCGATCGCATCGACGCGCGCGGCGGTATCGGGCGACGGAACGGGACGGAGTGTGGTTTTGGCGGTTGCTTTCATGCCACTAATCTGGCGCGCGCAGGACGCTTCCGCCACCCGATTTCCGACTGCCATTACCCCCGGACCGGCAGCGTGATCACGTCATAGGCGTGGCGGATGAAACGCTTGAGCACGGGATCCTCGAATTCGAACTCGAAGCGGTCGGCGGGCCTTATGCCGCCCTTGGCGGCAAAGGTGCCGCCGAACATGGCGCAGCCGTCAGGCAGCCTGCCGTCGGCGAAGCAGCCGCGGATCAGTTCCTTCACCGGCAGCATCGCATCCAGCGTACCCTCCTGGTACAGCTCCCGCTTGCCGCCGATCCAGGCATAGGAACGCAGGATCATCCGGTCCCAGTGGCCGATGACGTCCTCGAGTTCCCAGAGCTCGGAGGCGACCGGCTTGTCGCACATCTGCTTGGAGACGGTGACGCTGTAGGCCTCGACCTTGCGGTCGGTATGGTCTGAGCCGAGCCCGACAAAGACGCGGCCCTGCCAGCCGATCAGCACGAACTCGACCTCGCCGCTGCTCTCGTTGCCGCAGACCTCGATCGAGTCCTCCGTGGTCAGCCGCCGCGCCGAGACGCGGTAGTAGATCGGCGTGGTCGCCGGACGCGCGATGCCGAGGGCTTCGAGCTCGGCGATGTGCTTGTCGCGCGCGACCGGATCGCGGCCGGTCCAGCCGGCGATCACGGCCTGGTCGATCGGCAGCGTCAGCGGGGTCGGGGCGCCCTTGTCGTCGATGGTGAAGGTCAGATCAAACACGGATCGCTCCCTCTATTCCGGCGGCAATCTCGAAGATGCGGCGGTCCGAGCCGCCGGTGGCGGCCAGCATCAGCCCGACCGGCACCTCGCCCTCGCGATGGGCGGGCAGCGATATCGCGCAGCCGTCGATCATGTTGATCAGTGTGCAGTTGCGCAAGGATCGGAGATTGGCGACGGCAAAGGCCTTGTCGTCGGCGAGATCGGCGATGACAGGCGGCGTGTTGGCGGTGGTCGGCAGCACCAGCGCGTCATAGGGCGCGGCGCGCTTTTCCATGCGGGCGATCAGCGACCGTCGTGCGTTGAGCATGTCGATATATTCGGCGGCGCTGATTGCCTCGCCGCGCAGGATGCGCGCCGAAACCCGGGGATCGTAGTCATCGCCTTTCGCGGTGAGGAGATAGCGGTGCCAGGCGTAGCTCTCGGCGGCTGCAAATCCGCCCTTGGCGTTGATCAGGCCGACGTCGAGGAATTCCGGCACCTCGACGCGCTCGATCAGCGCGCCCGCACGCGACAGCGCGGACAGCGCGCGCTCGAAGGTCTTGGCCACGGCATCGTCGAGATCGTCGAGCGCAACCGTTGTCGGCACCGCCAGCCGCAATCCCTTGATCGGGCGCGGTGCAAGCTGCGTGGGCGGCTCGGCCGCGAGCACGGCGTCCAGCGCGTGGCAGCAGGCGACTGAATTGGCGAGCGGCCCGAAACTGTCGAGCGAGAAGGACAGCGGCACGCCGCCGTCAAGCGGCACGCGGCGCTGGGTCGGCTTGTAGCCGACGATGCCGTTATAGGCCGCCGGAATCCGGCAGGAGCCGCCGGTATCGGTGCCGAGCGCACCATAGGCCATGCGGTCGGCGACCGAGACCGCCGCGCCCGACGAGGAGCCGCCCGGCACATGGCCCTCCTTCCTCTTCCAGATGCTCTTCGGCGTGCCGTAATGCGGGTTGATGCCGATGCCGGAATAGGCGAACTCGGTCATGTTGGTGCGGCCGATCACGACGAAGCCGGCGCGCCGCAACCGTGCCACCGCGGACGCGTCGCTGTCAGCGGGCGCCGAATCGTCCAGCGCACGCGAGCCCGCACGCGTCACCTGCCCCTTGATGTCGAACAGGTCCTTGATCGAGACCGGAATGCCGGCAAAGGGCGACGGCGCGGCATGGGCCTTGCGCAGGCGGTCCATCGCCTCGGCCGCTTCCAGCGCCGCTTCCTTGTCGACGTGGATGAAGGTCCTCTGCCCCTCGCCTGCGGGATCGGCGATCCGGGCAATGCATTCCTCGACCAGCTTGCGCGCGGACGTCTTGCCGCTTGCGAGGTCGACGGCAAGCGAAGCGAGGGTCGGATTGGCCATGGCGTTTCTTTCTTTTAAGTGCCTGTCAGTCGTGCGGCAGCTCGATCTCGAGGTCGAGCAGCGCGGAGGAGAGGGATTTGCCGTGAGCGTCGAGCGCCAGCGATCGCGTCACGCCGCCACCGAGCGTGTTCGTCATGACGAAATTCAGCGCGGCAATGTTGGGCAATTCATAGCGTACCACCTCGCCCTCGACCACACCCGCAAAATGCGCCTTGACCCGTTCGCTCGTCACCTGGGCTCGGAGCAGCGGGAAATGCGCCGCATCATGGGCGATCACGGAAATGTTTGACGTGTTGCCCTTGTCGCCGGTCCGGGAATGGGCGATCTCGCGCAGCTTCATCGCAGGCCCCCGATAAACCTGACCTGCGGCTTCGCCAGCTCGCGCGGCAGCAGCACGGAAGCGACCGCGACCACCTCGCGGGCCGATTTCCAGGCGCCGCCGCCGCCGGCGGGCCCGTTGGTGTAGAGTGTCTCGACCTCGTTGCCGATCCGCACTGCTTCGCGCATCGTATCGGTGCGACCCGCGACCCGCACGCGCACCTCATAGGGTTCGCCCGCATGCGCCGACACTTGCGGCCCGTGCAGCGCGTCGACCCCGATCAGGTCGAAGCGCAACTCGCTTGCGGCGACACCAGTCAGCTTCAGCCGCTCCCTGACGATGTCGAGCGCGAGCCTTCCGCGCGCGAGCGCACCGGGGCCGGCATAGGAAATCTGTCCCTCGCCGACAAAGCTGTCGAGATAGCCGACCGAGACCTTCAACGTGTCGGTGCGCTTCGATCCGCGGCCGCCCGAGACGCGCACGCGATCCTTACCCACTTCCTCGACCTTGACCTGGGAGAAATCGGCGACCACGTCGGGCTGGAAGTATTTTGTCGGATCGTGCACCTCGTAGAGCAGTTGCTCCTTGCAGGTGCGCGCGCTAACTGCGCCGCCCGAGCCTTCGACCTTGGTGACGACCAGCGAGCCGTCCTCGCCGATCTCGCCGATCGGAAAGCCGAGCCGGGCCAAGTCAGGCACGTCCTTGTAGCCGGGATCGGCGAAATAGCCGCCCGTGATCTGCCCCGCGCATTCAAGGAGATGGCCGGCGACGGTGCCCTTCCCCATCAGATTCCAGTCGTCCATCGCCCAGCCGAAGGCCTGGACCATCGGCGCCAGGAACAGCGCGGGATCAGAGGCGCGCCCGGTGATCACCACGTCGGCGCCGCCCGCGAGCGCCTCGACCATGGGCGCGGCGCCGAGATAGGCGTTGGCGGAGAGCAGGCGGTTGCCGAGGCTGGCGATGGTGCCGTCGAATTCCATGATCGGCAGATCGCGCGCCTTGCAGGCGTCCAGCACGTCGTCGCCGACGACGGCAGCGACCTTCAGCGCAAGCCCGAGCGACTTCGCGATCTCGGCGGTCTTCCTGGCCGCGCCTTCCGGATTGGCGGCGCCCATATTGGTGACAACCTTGATGCCCTTGGCGGCGCAGATCGGCAGCACCGCGCGCATCCGCTCTTCGAGCAGCGGATCGTAGCCGCCTTCGGGGTCCTTCATGCGCGCCTGCTGCGCCAGCGCCACCGTGCGCTCGCCGAGACATTCGAACACGAGATAGTCGATGCCGCCTTGCTCGGCGAGCTCGATCGCTGGCTCGATCCGGTCGCCGGAATAGCCGGCGCCGGACCCTATCCGGATGGTCCGCATCATTTCAGCCCGAAATAGGCGCGACGCAGGGCCTCGTTGTCGGTCATCTCGGCAACCGTTCCGGAGAAGCGGATGCGGCCGCCTTCCAGCACGAAGACGCGCGTCGCCACCTCAAGGAAACCGATATTCTGCTCCGCGATCAAGAGCGCCAGCCCCCGCCCCTGCAAGGCACTGAGAACGTGGATGACTTCCTTGACGAACAGCGGCGATAGCCCGGCCGAGGGCTCATCCATGACCAGCAGCTTCGGGTCAGCAGCCAGAGCCTTGGCAATCCCCAGCATCTTGCGCTGGCCGCCCGAAAGGCTGGAGGCGGGATCGCCGCGCTTGTCGCGCAGCACCGGGAACAGGCCATAGAGCTCGTCAACCCGCGCGGACGAATCCGCATGCCCCAGCGCCTGCGCCCCGACGCGGATGTTCTCCTCGATCGAGAGGTCGGGAAACACCGCGAGTTCCGACATATAGGTCATGCCGCGCCGCATGCGGTCGCTGGAGCGCATATGGGTGATGTCGGCGCCAGCGAGCCGGATCTGGCCGTGGCGCGGCTCGACCAGGCCGACCAGCGATTTGAGGAAGGTGGTCTTGCCGGCGCCGTTGGCCCCGAGCAGCAGCACCGTTTCGCCCGGGCGGACGTCGAGATCGACACCCCACAGCACCTGCATGGTGCCGTAGCCGGCATCGACACCGGCGGCATGCAGCAGCGGTGCGGCTTCAGGCGGCATGCTCGCCTCCCAAAAACACCTCGATCACCTGGGGCTCCTGCACCGCGGCGGCAAGCTTCCCTTCGAAGATTTCCTTGCCGGCGTTGAGCACGATGACGCGATCGGTGATGTGCTCGATGAAGCCCATGAGGTGCTCGACCACGATGATGGCCATGCCGGTCGCGGCGAGCGCCTTGATACGACCCGCGATCCAGTCGAGCTCGGCCGGATTGAGGCCGGCGGCAAGCTCATCGAGCAGCAGCAGGCGCGGCCGGGTCGCCAGCGCGCGCGCGAGATCGAGCATCTTCTGCTGCGCGCTGTTGAGGTCGGCGGCCGGCCGATCGGCAAGCTGGTCGAGCCGGTACTCCTCCAGCAGTTCCGCGATCGGCGGCGGCGCCACCGCGGCGCGGCCATAGGCCAGTGCCACCTCGACATTCTGGCGGACGGTGAGCGACAGGAATGGCTTTGGAACCTGAAACGTGCGGTTGATGCCGCGGTGCACGAGACGGTGGGAGGCGACGCCGCCGATCGAGGCGTCGTCCAGCCTCACCTCGCCGCCATCTGGCGCATAAAGGCCGGAGACGACATTGATGGCCGTGGTCTTGCCGGAACCGTTCGGGCCGACCAGGCCCAGAATCTCGCCGGGCGCCACATGGAAGCTCAAGCCGTCGAGCGCGTAGAAGCCGCCAAAGCGCTTGACCAGCTTCGAGACGGTGAGGATCGGCTTCGGCTCAAGGGACATGCCAGCCCCTCCGCGTTGCCAGCGACACCAGGCCGGCCGGCAGGAACAGCACCAGCCCCATGATCAGAAGGCCATAGATGAGCTGGAAATATTGCGGCGTGGTGAAGCCGATCAGGTTGTAGATGCCGTAGAGGATGATGACACCGACGATCGGACCGGTGATGGTCGCCACCCCACCGAACAGCGCGAACACGATCGCGAAGATCGAGAACTCGCCGGAAAACACGTTGTCCGGGTAAAAAACCGAGACGTACCAGGCGTAGACGCCGCCGGCGAGGCCGGCGACCAGCGCCGACGCCAGCCACGCAATCACGCGCATCTTCACGACGTTGACGCCGGCCATGGCGGCGGAGACCGAATCCTCGCGCACCGCCTGCAGCGCCAGCCCAAAGCGGGCGTTCTTCAGAAAGATGACGGCGCCGACCGTCAGCGTCAGGATGACCAGTGCGCCGGCATAGGCCTGCGTCGGGTTGAAGGTGCCGGTCAGCGAGACGCCGTAAGGTCCGCGCGTGATGTCTTCAAGCGCCGGGTTGGCGACAAAATGCAGCACGGCAAGCGATGCTGCGAGATTGGCAATCGCAAAATAGGCGCCCGACAGCCGAAGCAGCGGCGTCAGCAGGAGGCCCAGCGCGACGCCGACGAGCCCGCCGACGAGGACCGCCACGGCCGCGGGCAATTGGTAGTGCATCACCATGATGGCAAAGCCATAGGCGCCGGCGCCGAAGAAGCCGACATAGCCGAACGGCAGGTAGCCGGTGAAGCCGTAGATGATGTTCACGCCCTGCGCCAGGATCAGGAAGATCACGAAATTGAACAGCAGCAGGTGGTTCTGGTAGACGCCCGGCAGCACCGCGAACACGGCGACCAGCGGCAGCAGGATGAACAGCGTGTGCTTGAACGCGCTAGGCAACGCGCACCCGCCTTCCGAGCAGACCGCTCGGCCGCAACAAGAGGATCAGGATCAACAGCACATAAGGCAAGAGATCGGCCCAGGAACTCAAATAGGTCTGCACCAGCATGTAGCAGACGCCGTAAACGACGCCGCCGAGCGCGGTGCCCAGGGGATTGCCCAGCGAGCCGAGCACGACGATGGCAAAGGATGTGACGGTCGCATCTGCGCCGAAGGCCGGCGTCACCGAGCCGAACATGAAGGGCGCAAACACGCCGGCAACCGCGGCGAGGCCAAGCCCGATGCCGAAGGCCGCCGCCGAGACGCGATCGACGTCGATGCCGGTCGCCAGCGCCTCGTCGCGTCGCGACATCACCGCGCGCGTCAGCGTCCCGAGCCGCGTGCGATAAAGATAGACATAGACCAAGGCGATCGCGATCAGGCTGGCCCCGGCCGCGATCACCCAGGGCGCCGGGAAGCTCTGGCCGAAGATCTGCACCGGGCCCGGCGCATCCGCCTTGCCGCCAAACCATTTCACCTTGATCGTCGTGAACACCGTGCCGAGCGCACGGCTCTGGATCGAGCGCTCGCTGGTTCCGGCGTAGATCGTCGTGACCGCCTCGATCACCTGCGACAGTCCGAAGAACAGGATGATCGACAGCATCTCCGGATTCACCGAGCCCTGCAGCCGCGGCACCAGCACCCAGTAGAGCAAAAGCCCCGCCAGCAGGAACACGACGAAGGCCAGCGGCACTGCGAACAAGGGATCGATACCCGCAAGCGTCACCACGCCAAACGCGATGAAGGCGCCCAGCATCAGGATGTCGCCATGCGCAAGGTTGACGATGCGCATGACGCCGAACACGAGATTGAGGCCGATGCCGACCAGGCTGAAATAGAGCCCGAACAGCACGCCGGCGACGAGCGCGTAGACGAGCATCAGCTTCTCGCCTCCGCTGCGCCCACGTCAGCCCCCTGCCGCCTCATGGACGCGGATAGACCGGCTTGCCGGTCGCTGTCTCGTGCGGATAGACCGAGATGAACTTGATATGGCCGTGGTCGTTCAGCTCGAGCTGGCCGAGCGGCGTCAGCTCGCCGATCTGGCCGCCGGTCTCGTCCAGCGCGAAGGTGCCGTCGAGCGTCTTGAGCTCGTTGGACAGGCTGAACACCGCGCGGCGCAGTTCGAGCTGATCAAGGTTGTTGGCGACCGACAGCGTCTTTTCGATCACGAGCGCGGTGGTGTAGCCGGCCACCGCGTTGAAGCCGAACTCGATCTTGCCGTCCGAGTACTTCTTGTCCCAGGCAGCCTTGTAGTCCTTCATGCTCATGCCGAAATTGACGGGATATTCGAGCTCGGAGGGCGGCACATAGGTGAAGACGTGCTCGAGCCCCTTGGCGCCGACATTCTTCTCGAGCAGCTCGGTCTCCAGCCCCGGATAGATGCAGAACAGCATCTTGAACTTGACGCCGACGTCCTGGACGTTGCGCAGGAAGGCGATGTCGTTCGGCGCGTAGCCGAAGTGAATCACCGCGTCGGGATTGGTGTTGTTGATGTTGTTGATGATGACCGTGTAATTGGTTGTTTCGGTCGGAATGCCCTGGTCGTAGACGATCTCGATCGGCGCACCGGAATCCTTGACAAACTTGCGGAACGCGTTGGCCTGGGTGCCGGTGAACTCGTTGGTCGCGTAGAGGATGGCGACTTTCTTGATGCCCAGCGCCGGCCCGTCATGGGTGATGAAATCCGCGACCGGCTTCGGCCAGACGGTCGAGACCGGATCGGCCATCAGCGCGATATACGGATTGTCCTTGGAGAAGAAGCTCGCGCCGGTGCCGGTCTGGTCGAACAGGAACATCTTGTGGTCGCGCGCGATCGCGACCGCCGGCGCCGTCAGCACCGAGCCGGAATCGGCGACCAGGAGGTCCACCTTGTCCTGGGTGATGAGCTGGTTATAGAGCGTGGAGGCGGTCGCGGTGTTGCTCTGATCGTCATAGGCGACGAGCTTGATCGGAATCTTCTTGTCGAACGCCTTCACATAGACGCCGCCTTCCGCGTTCTTCTGATCGACCCAGAGCTTCAGCGCGCTGTGGACCGGCATCGAGATCGACGCATAGCGGCCCGACGAAGCGTAGAGCGTACCAATCTTGATTTCAGATGGCGCATCCGCAGCGTATGCCTGCGTGGCCAGCGCGAGATTGGCGGCGAGCAGCGCGCCGATCAGCTTGAGCATTATTGATCCTCCCGGACTCTCTTGGCTTGATGGCTGTTCTACCGGCCTGACCAGTGGGATACAAGCGCTCCCACCTTATCCTTTTGCGTGAGCCGGAATATGCGCCATGCGCCGGCTTCGCCGGACCGTTGACGAGTAGCCATGCAAGGCGCATCAAGGTCGGAAAACGACCGGGCCGCACGGCCCGTACAGGAGGAAGAGCCCGCATGGCCGAAGCGACGCGTGCGCGACCCAAACCAACACCGGAGACCCAGCATTTCTGGGATGGCACAAGGGCCGGCGAATTGCGCCTGCAGCGCTGCGACGCCTGCGCCCATGTCTACTTCCCGCCGCGGCCGTTCTGCCCGTCCTGCGCTTCGCGCAAGGTTTCCGTCTTCAAGGCGAGCGGCAGGGGCAAGCTCTACAGCTACATCATCCATCACCGTCCCGCGCCCGGCTTCACCCCGCCCTATTCCATCGCGGTGGTCGAGCTCGATGAAGGCCCGCGGATGATGACCAACATCGTCGACTGCCCGCAGACGCCGGAGGCGCTCGAACTCGACATGCCGCTCGAGGTGAAGTTCGAGAAGCTCGACGACGCCATCAGCCTTCCCCTGTTCCGCCCGGCGAAGGGGTAAGCACCATGCGCAGGAACCAGGTTGCCATCGTGGGCGCGGCCGAGACCACCGAACTCGGCGTCATCCCGAACATGTCGCAGATCCAGTTGCACGCGGATGCGGCGCTGAACGCGATCGCCGATGCCGGACTGAAGCTGTCGGACATCGACGGCTTCGCGACCGCGGTCGAGACGCCGCAGCAGATCTGTCATTATCTCGGCATTACGCCGACATGGGTCGACGGCACCTCGGTCGGCGGCTGCTCCTTCATGCTGCATGTCCGTCATGCGGCCGCCGCCATCGAAGCCGGCCTTTGCAGAACCGTGCTGATTACCCACGCCGAAAGCGGCAAGTCGAACATCGGACGTACGCCGCGCATGATCGGTCCCGACAGCCTAAACGGGCAGTTCGAGCTGCCCTATGGCGTCACGACGCCCGCGAGCATGTTCCCGATTCCGGTGCTGCGCTACATGAAGACCCACGGCATCACCCACGAGCAGATCGCGATGGTCGCGGTGGTGCAGCGCGAATGGGCGGCGAAGAATCCGCGCGCGACGATGAAGGAGCCGATCACGGTTGCCGACGTCCTGAACTCGCGGATGATCGCCTATCCGTTCCGCCTGCTGCAATGCTGCCTCGTCACCGACGGCGGCGGCGCGCTGATCCTGACCTCGGCGGAACGTGCGAAGGACTTTCCGCAGAAACCGGTCTACATCCTCGGCACCGGCGAGAGCGTGGAGACGCCGATGGTCAGCCAGATGCAGACCTTCAACTCCTCGCGCGCCTTCAAGGTCGCCGGCCCCCTCGCCTTCCGCGAAGCCGGCATCACCCACAAGGACGTCGATCACCTGATGATCTACGACGCCTTTGCGCATCTGCCGCTCTACGGGCTCGGCGATCTCGGCTTCATGCCGCATGAAGAAACCGGGAAATTCATCGCCGACGGCCATACGCGGCCTGGCGGGAAATTGCCGCTCAACACCAATGGCGGCGGATTGAGTTACATGCATTCCGGCATGTACGGCATGTACGCGCTGCAGGAGAGTGTGCGGCAGATGCGTGGGCTGGCGCCGGCGCAAGTGCCGGGAGCGAAGATTTCGGTCTGCCACGGCGTCGGTGGCATGTTCGCCGCGTCAGGCACGATCATTTTTACGAACGAGAAGTGACGATTCACTACGAGCCGGCGACTCTTTCTTCTCCCTCTCCCCGCGCTTGCGGGGAACGGGTCGGGGTGAGGGGCCGCCTCCACGAGCGCAGCTCGCTGAGTCCCCCTCACCCGCATCGCATCTTTCGATGCGATGCGACCTCTCCCCGCAAGCGGGGCGAGGTAAGAAGCAACGGCAGAAGCGGGAGAAAACGCCATGGCCAAATCGCTGGAAGGAAAATCCATCATCGTCACCGGCGCGGGCCGCGGCATCGGCCGCGCGATCGCGCTGCTTTGCGCCGCCGAAGGCGCCAAGGTCGTGGTCAACGATCCCGGCGGCGCGGCCGACGGATCGGGAACGAATGCGGCGCCGGCCGAGGAAGTGGTCGATGAGATCAGGAAGCACGGCGGCACCGCGGTTGCCAATTTCGAGACGGTGGCGGAAGCGATCCCTGCCAGCCGCATCGTGAAAGCGGCGACCGATCATTTCGGCAGGCTCGACGGCGTCGTCAACAATGCCGGAATCCTGCGCGACATGATCTTCCACCGCATGAGCGTGGAGGCGTTCGAGGCCGTCATCAAGGTTCATCTGATGGGCTCATTCTATGTCTCCCATGCCGCCGCGCGCTTGTTCCGGGAGCAGGAAAGCGGCTCCTTCGTGCATTTCACCTCGACGTCCGGCCTTGTCGGCAATTTCGGTCAGGCCAACTATGCCGCCGCCAAGCTCGGCATCGTTGGCTTGTCGAAGTCGATCGCGCTCGACATGAACCGCTTCAACGTGCGCTCGAACTGCGTCTCGCCGTTTGCCTGGAGCCGGCTGATCGGCACCATTCCGACCGAGACGGAAGCCGAGAAGGCGCGGGTGGCGAAGATCCAGCAGATGGGACCGGAGAAGATCGCGCCAATCGTGGCCTACCTGCTCGCCGACGCCTCGAAGGAGGTGACGGGACAGATCTTTGCCGTGCGCATGAACGAGATCTTCCTGATGAGCCAGTCGCGCCCGCTGCGTTCGGTGCAACGCAGCGAGGGCTGGACACCGCACACCATCGCCGAGCACGCGATGCCGGCACTGAGGCCGTCGTTCTACAAGCTCGACCGCTCCGCCGACGTCTTCAGCTGGGACGCGATCTGAGAACGGATCGATCTATCTCAGGTTGATCGCCCGCTTTATGCCGGATTGGCATCTGATGATTTCCTTCCAACAAGAAAATGTGGGAGGAAATCATGACAACTCCACTGACCTTTCGCGATCATTTGTTCAACCGCCGCGCCATCATGAAAGGCGCGGCGGCCTTGGCCGCGGCGACCGCATCCACGAGCGCCTTTGCCGAAACCGTAGCGCCATCGGGTCAAACGGGCGCGCCGACCCGATCAACCGCCCCGCTGCCGCTGGGACCGCTGCCGGGAAGCCGCTATCCGGACTCGCACCTGGAGTCGATGAAAAAGCCCAAGGTCTCGTTCGGGCCGGCCGACTTTCCGGCCTTCGCCGGAACCATGGCGGTTGAACGCGTCGCGACCGGATTCCGTTGGGCCGAGGGACCGGTTTACTTCCCCGCCGGACGCTATGTGCTGTTCAGCGACATTCCGAACAATCGGATCATGCGCTTTTCGGAGGATGACGGTCATGTCAGCGTCTACCGTCAGCCGTCGATGAACTCGAACGGCAACACCATCGACCGCGAAGGACGCCTGATCACCTGCGAACATTCCGGCCGCCGCGTGACGCGAACCGAACTCGATGGCTCGATCACCATCATCGCCGACAAATACAACGGCAAGCGGCTGAACTCACCCAACGACGCCGTCGTCACGTCCGACGGCGCGATCTGGTTCACCGATCCCATCTACGGCATCGGCGGCTACTATGAAGGCGTCAAGGCCGATCCCGAGCAGGACAAGCACAACGTCTACCGGGTCGATCCGAAATCCGGCGAGATCAAGGTTGTCGTCGACGACTTCGTCGAACCCAACGGCATTACGCTGTCGCCTGACGAGAAGAAGCTCTATGTCATCGACACCGGCTTCACCGACGGACCTGACAACCCGTCGCATATCCGCGTGTTCGACCTGGACGTCGCCGGCGGCAAGGTGTCGAACAGCAAGGTCTTCGCGGAGATGCCCAAGCCGAGCATCACCGACGGGCTGCGCTGCGATACCGAGGGCCGCGTCTGGTGCTCTGTGGGCTGGGGCGATCCGAATGAGGACGGCGTGCGCTGCTACACCAAAGACGGCGAATTACTCGGCAAGATCCACATTCCTGAGACAGTCGCCAATTTGTGCTTCGGTGGTCAGCAGCGAAACCGGCTTTATATCTGCGGCTCGACATCGCTCTACGCGGTCTATACGAGCGCGCAAGGCGCCATGAAGCCGTAATCAGCGAAGAGGGAATAGCGAGTAGCGAATTGGACCAGTCTGTTTCGCCACTCGCCTTTTTCAGCCCGTGTTCCTCAATCCCGCCGAGATGCCGTTGATGGTGAGCTGGATGCCGCGCAGCACCGCCTCGTCCGGATTGTTGGCGCGGTGTTCCTTGAGCAGCTCGACCTGCACATGGTTGAGCGGATCGAGATAGGGAAAGCGGTGGCGCACCGAGCGCTCAAGCAGCGGGTTGCCCTGCAACAGCCGCTCATGGCCCATGATGTCGAGCAGCGTCTCGATCGAGAGGTGCCATTCGCGACGAATGCGGCCGAAGATTTGCTCGCGCAAGTCGACGTCGGGCACGAGCTCCGCATAGCGCGAGGCGATCGCGATCGAGCTCTTGGCGAGCACCATGTCCATGTTCGACAACAGCATGCGGAAGAACGGCCACTCGCGGTAGAGCTCCTGCAGGAAAGCCATGCCCTGCTCCGGATGCTCCGCGATCCAGGCCTCGACCGCGCTGCCGAAACCGTACCAGCCCGGCAGCATCAGCCGGCACTGCGCCCAGGAGAACACCCACGGAATTGCCCGCAGGTCCTCGATCGCGCGCGTCTTCTTGCGCGAGGCGGGGCGGCTGCCGATGTTGAGCGTCGCGATCTCGGTGATGACGGTGGAGGCCCAGAAATAGTCGGAGAAGCCCTCGGTCTCGTAGACCAGGCCGCGATAGGCCTTGAAGGCAAGCGAGGACAGCTCATCCATCGCGGTCAGATATTCGCGGCGCGGCGCGCTCTGCCTGGGCTGCAACAGGCTCGCTTCCAGCGTCGCAGCGGCCAGGATTTCCAGGTTGCTGCGACCGACCTCGGCGTTGGAATATTTGCTGGAGATGATCTCGCCCTGCTCGGTGATCCGGATCTGGCCGTTCACCGCCCCGCCCGGCTGGGCGACGATGGCGTCATAGCTCGGCCCGCCGCCGCGGCCGACCGATCCGCCGCGGCCGTGGAACAGCCGCAGCCGTACGCCGTGGCGCTCGAACACGTCCACGAGCCCGATCTCGGCCTTGTAGAGTTCCCAGCCCGAGGTGACGAAGCCGCCATCCTTGTTGCTGTCGGAATAGCCGAGCATCACCTCCTGCACCCCGCCGCGGCTGTCGACCAGCTTGCGATAGTCGTGCAACGCCAGCATGCGGTCCATGATGCCGCTGCAAGCCTGCAGGTCTTCGATCGTCTCGAACAGCGGCACGATGTTGATGGCGCTGCGGCCGGAAGGATCGACCAGGCCGACCTCCTTGAGCAGCAGCGCGACCTCGAGCATGTCCGACATGCCCTTGCACATCGAGATGATGCATTGCGGGATGGCGTCGGGGCCGAACTTGGCATGCGCCTCGGCAGCGCCGTGGAACACCGCGAGCTCGCTCAGGGTCTCCTCGCTGTATTTCACAAAGGACGAGGTGAGCGGCCGCGCGCTGCGCAACTCGCTCGACAGCAGCGCCACGCGGGCGTCTTCGCTGAGCGCGAGGTAGGACATGCCGGGGATGGCGGCATCGAGCAACTCGGCCACGGTGCGTTCATGCACGGCAGAATTCTGCCTGATGTCGAGCCGCGCCAGATGGAAGCCGAAGCAGTCGACCGCGCGCCGCAACAGCCGCAAGCGCCCGCGCGCGATGACGCGCGAGTTGTTGGAGATCAGGGAACGGTCGAGCACATCGAGATCGGACTTGAATTCCCTTGCACTGGCGTAAGGCGCGGCAGCGCCGACCGGCCGCCGCGTGATCTCGACGTCGAGCTTGGCTGCGGTCGCCGTCAGCCGCGCATAGATGCCGGAGACCGCAAGCCGATAAGGCTCGCCGCTCCGGTGCGGGGAAGTATCGGGCGATCGCTCGGCGAGCGCACGCAGTTCCTCGGAGATGTCGGCGAGATGCGCGGCAATCGAAAGCTCCGCGCCCAGTGCATGCAGCTCCTCGAGGTAGAAGCTGATGACGCGGCTCGACTGCAGGCGCAGCGTGCCGCGCATCACGTCGGCCGTGACGAAGGGATTGCCGTCGCGGTCGCCGCCGATCCAGCTTCCCATCCTCAGGAACGAGCCCAGCTCGCCCTCTTCATTCAGGCGGTCTTCCAGCGCACTGTGCAGCCGCGGCACCTCGTGCAGGAAGGTGTAGTCGTAGAACGACAGCCCGTTGGCGACCTCGTCGAGCACGGTGAGCTTGGTCCGTCGCAACAGATTGGTCTGCCACAACGTCAGCACCTCGCGGCGCAACTGCTCGTCGCTGGCTGCGACCTCGTCCGGGCTGAGCTGCACCCGCTCACGGCGGTCGAGCAGCGCCGCGATCGCCATCTCGCGATCCATCGTGCTCTTGCGCCGCACCTCGGTCGGATGCGCGGTCAGCACCGGGCTCACCAGCGCATAGCCGAAGAAGCGCTTGAGCTCGACCGCACCGAACCCGGCGTTGCGGGCATGCGCCAGCGTCTGGTCGAGCACGCTCGGGCGCGGTGCGCCGCCGACAGCCGGCGCGCGCATCTGGCGGATGTTGTTCTGGTCTTCGGCGATGTTGGCAAGATGGGAGAAATAGCTGAAGGCGCGCACGATGCGCACCGTCTCCGAGATCGACATGCTGTCGAGGATGGTTTCCAGCTCGGCCCTCGCCTGCCGGTCCTCGTCGCGATGGAACCGGATCGAGGTCTGCCGGATGCGCTCCACCAGGTCAAAGACGTCGGCGCCCTCTTGGTCGCGGACGGTATCGCCGAGGATGCGCCCGAGCAGCCTGATATCGTTGCGAAGCCGGGTGTCCTCCTCCAGCGCCTGGGCGTCTTCAGCGCGATTGGGTCGCAATTCAGCGTTCAAAGGCATGCTCTGGCTCAACATAGGAAGCTCTCCAGAAACTGCCCGGCCAGAGGTGAGTCTGCAAGTTTTTTGCCGCAGTGCAAGATGAAGATGCGGGCGGCGCGTCAAATCCGCCGCCCAGCCCGCTCCCAATAGGGGTCGCGCAGCCGCCGCTTGAAGATCTTGCCGGAATCCTCGCGCGGCAGGCCTGTCCGGATCTCGATATGCTTCGGCACCTTGTAGTCGGCAAGCTGCCCCTTCAGCGCCGTGCGCAAGGCCGCGACGTCGAGCGCGGTGCCGGCCTGAGGTTCCACCACGGCCATCAGCGCCTCGCCGAATTCCGCGTCGGGAATCCCGAACACCGCGCAATCATGCACGCCAGGGACGCCATGCAGCACGGCCTCGATCTCTGCGGGATAGATGTTGACGCCGCCCGATATCACCATGTCGCGCTTGCGGTCGCAGATGAAGACGTAGCCGTCGGCATCGATATAGCCGACATCGCCCGAGGTGATGAAGCCGTCGCGGTCGATCTCGACCCGCTTCTCGGGCTTGTTGTGATAGGTGAAATCCGGATTGGCGGCGATGCGCGAATAAATCTCGCCGATCTCGCCCGGCGGCAGCGGCCGGCCGTCCTCGCCGATGAAGCGCAGCTCCGCGCCGGGCGAGATCTTGCCGACGGTGCCGGGCTTCTTCAGCGCGTCCTCCGACGTGGCGAAGGTGACCGCGCCCGACTCCGTCGAGCCGTAGAATTCGTGGATCACCGGGCCCCACCAGTCGATCATGGCGCGCTTGACGTCGGCCGGGCACGGGGCCGCGGCATGGATGACGTGGCGCAGCGACGACATGTCGTATCGGCGGCGTACCTCCTGCGGAAGCTTCATCAGGCGGATGAACATGGTCGGCACCATGAAGACGGTGTCGATCTTCTCGGTCTCGATCAGCCGCAGGAACTCCTGCGGGTCGAAGCGCGGCATCAGCACCAGCGCGCCGCCGAGCTTGCCGGCGCGGATGCCGAACGAGTTCGGCGCGGAATGGTAGAGCGGCCCCGGCAGCAGCGTGCGGATGCCGGGTTTCAGGCCATAGATCATGGCGCGCATGCGCTCGGCGGCCGCCGACTGCTCAGCCGTCGGCGCATCGCGCCGCACGCCTTTGGGATGGCCTGTGGTGCCAGAGGTGTAGATCATGTTCTGCGGCTGCGGCACGACGGGACCGTCGTAAGGCATTTGTGCCCCGAGCCAGAATTCCAGGTCAGTGGCGAAACCGGGCGGCGTGAGTTGGCCGGGATCGATCCTGTAGTTGGCAAGAATCTCCGGCGGCGTCGGCACGCTGAAGACGGAGACGCCTTGCGGGATCGCCTCGCGCAATTGATGCAGGAGGTCGGCGTGCCCGATCAGCACAGACGTGCCGGAATCCTTGAGGATGTAGCCGATCTCGTCGGGCTTGAAGTGCCAGTTGATCGGCACGCCATAGGCGCCGAGCCGCATCGCCGCGTAAGCCGCCTCGATGAAGGCGATGTCGTTGCGCATCAGCATGCAGACGCTGTCGCCGGGCCTGACCCCGAGCCGGGCAAGCCCGCTCGCCATCCGACTGACGCGCCCGTTGACCTCGTCATGCGAGCGGCGGCGGTCGCCGCTGGCGATGCCTGCGAACAAGGAGCCCGCGCTGAGCGGCGTTGCCACCATCATCCGACGTCCACGAAGCGCGGCGCACGCTTGTCGATATTGGCGCGCACGGCCTCGGTCTGGTTCGGGCTGCCCAGCAATTTTTGCTGCTCGACGGACTCCGCGAGCAGCGCCGGTCCCGGATCGACCGAGAGCTTGTTGAGAAGCCGCTTGGCGGCCCGGATCGCATCGGGGCTCTTGCCGGCGATCTCGCGCGCCATCTCGAAGGCGGCGGCCCGCGGGTCGTCGCAGACCCGCGTGGCAAGCCCATAAGCCAGCGCCTCCTGCGCCGAGAAGATGCGTCCCGTATAGGTCAACTCACGCAGGATGTCGTCGCGCACGAGGCTCGCCAGGATCGGCGTGCCTGCCATGTCAGGGATCAATCCCCACTTGATCTCCATGATCGACATCCGGGCATCGGGCGCGAGAAATCGCATGTCGGCGCCAAGCGCCAGCTGGAAGCCGCCGCCGAACGCGACGCCGGTGACCGCCGCAATCACCGGAACCGGCAGTTGCCGCCAACCCCACACCGCCTGCTGTGGGAAGTTGGCGAGGCCATGACTACGGATAGTGAGGTCGCGCTTCTCTCCGCCCGCCACCCCGTTGCCGCCCTTCTCCTTCATGGCGGCGAAGCGGCCCATGTCGAGCCCGGCGCAGAAGGCACGGCCTTCCGCGGACAATACTACCACCCTCAGGCCCTTCTCGCTCGACAAGCGATCGGTCGCGGCGACAAGCGCCTCGAACATCGCGGCGTCCAGCGCGTTCATCTTGTCCGCTCGCACCAGGCGAACGTCGGCGATCCCGTCCGTGATGGCTATCGAGACGCGCTGCTCCATGACATCCTCCTTGGGCTCATATTCGTTGTTTGCGGCTTTACAGAATGGCGTTGTCCGGATTTAGTCAATCGACGGATCAATCGGCAATTTTCGCGGGTGGACCCATGTTCAAGGACCAGCTTCTTGCAGGGCGGCGAATTCTCGTGACCGGAGGCGGCACCGGCCTGGGCAAGGCCATGGCGGCGCGTTTCCTCCAGTTGGGCGCGGAGGTGCATATCTGCGGCCGCCGCAAGATCGTCTGCGACGAGACCGCGACCGAATTGATGGATCTGTATGGCGGACGGGTGACGAGCCACGGCGTCGACATCCGCAACGCGCTCGCGGTCGAGGAGATGGTCGAGACCATTTTTCGCGACGGCCCCCTCACCGATCTCATCAACAACGCCGCCGGCAATTTCATCTCGCGCACGGAGGAATTGAGCCCGCGCGGCTTCGACGCGGTGGCCAACATCGTCATGCACGGCACGTTCTACGTGACGCATGCGGTGGGCCGGCGCTGGATCGCCGACAGGCAGCCCGGCAACGTGGTGTCGATCACCGTGACCTGGGTGCGCAACGGCTCGCCTTACGTGGTGCCGTCGGCAATGAGCAAGTCGGCGATCCACGCTATGACCATGTCGCTGGCGACCGAATGGGGGCGCTACGGCATCCGCCTCAACACCATCGCGCCCGGCGAGATCCCGACCGAGGGCATGAGCAAGCGCATCAAGCCGGGAGACGAAGCCGGCGCACGCACCAAGGCGATGAACCCGATGGGCCGCGTCGGCACCATGGAGGAACTGCAGAACCTCGCGGTGTTCCTGATCTCCGGCGGCTGTGACTGGATCAACGGCGAGACCATCGCGATGGACGGCGCCCAGGCGCTCGCGATGGGCGGCAATTTCTATCAGCTCCGCGACTGGAGCGACGCCGATTGGGAAACGGCGCGCGAGTCGATCAAGGCGCAAAACGAGAAGGACAAGTCGTCGCGGGGATAGATCGCTGGCCGCTTTCTGTCGTCCCGGCCAAGCGCGGTGTTCGCGCGCGAGCCGGGACCCGACGCGGTGAGAACGCTGTATGCCAATCACCTTACCGCTTCCCCTTGCCCATATAGCCGAACAAAAACCCCGCCACCTTTCGCATCTGGATCTCCTCAGTTCCTTCCGTGATGCGGTAGCGCCGGTGATGGCGATAGATGTGCTCGAACGGCTTGTGACGCGAATAGCCGATGCCGCCATGCACCTGCATGGCGCGGTCGGCCGCCTCGCAGCACAACCGGTTTGCCCAGTAGTTGCACATGGAAACCTTGTCGGAGAGCGTGTGCTCGACCTCGGCCTGCGTGAGTTGATCCATCTCCCACGCCGTCTTGCGGATCAGGAGGCGGAGCATCTCGGCTTGCGTGGCAAGCTCGACCAGCGGCCACTGGATCGCCTGGTTCTCGGCGAGCGCTCTGCCGAACGGCTTTCGCTCGCGCGCGTAAGCGACGCTTTCGTCGATGCAATAGACGGCGGCACCGAGGGAACTCGCCGCCTGGCGGATGCGGTTCTCATGCACGAAGCATTGCGCGAGCGACAGCCCGCGCCCGACCTCGCCGAAGACGGCATCATCAGGCACGAACACGTCAGTGAAGCTGACGCGCGGATGATCGGTCGGCATGTTGAAGGTCCATAGATATTCCTCAACCTTCACGCCCGCGCTTTTCGCCGGCACCAGGAAGCAGGTGATGCCGCGCGCGTCGCCGTCATTGCCCGACGTGCGGGCAAACAGCGCACAATGGGTCGCGACATGCATGCCCGTGGTCCACATCTTCTCGCCGTTGATCAGCCAGCCAGTTACGTTGTCGCGCGTCGCCGCTATGGCGCGCGTCTCCATATGGGTGGCGTCCGAGCCGTGGTGGGGCTCCGTCAAGCCAAAGGTGATGCGGTATTTTCCCGTGATAGAGCCCTCGATCATCGCCTTCTGGGCATCGCTGCCGTAGCGGTCGAGCATGGTGACGACGGGAAAGTTGCCGACGATGGAGTGCTCATTCTGGAGATCGTTGTGCAGGCCCAGGCCTTTGGAGGCAAAATGCTCGCGGATCACGGCCATCCAGAGGTTGGAGCCGTCCTTGCCGCCATAGCGCTTCGGGATCGCGAAGCGCAGGTGGCCGGCGGCATCCGCACGGTCCTTGGCCTTGCGCAACAGCGCTTCCCATTCCTGCCGCGGCAAGCCGCCATGCTCGAAATCGGTACGCGCCCATTCGCGGCGATGGTCGAAGAAGCGGATGTTGTCGTCGGCCTCCTCCAGCGGCTTGACCTCGCGCGCAATGAAGCGGTCGAGTTCGTCGAGATAGGCTGTGAGGTCGGCCGGCAGCGTGAAATCCAAGGCGACCTCCTATGTGTTTCCGATCTGGATTGAGCCGCCGCACGAGGTTCGCATCACGGGCATGGCGAAAGCTTGCGCTGGCGCGCTAGTATCCATGACGACGTTCCGCGACACAGAAAATCGATGAGGAAGGAAGCGGCCATGGACCTGAAATTTTCCAAAGTGACGCGCAAGGGCCCGATCACGATCGTCACCCTGTCGCGCCCGGAAGTGTACAACGCACTGCATATCGAGGCGCATTTCGAGCTCAACAAGGTGTTCGACGATTTCTCCGCCGATCCCGAGCAGTGGGTCGCGATCGTCACCGGGGCCGGCGACAAGGCGTTCTGCGCCGGCAACGACCTGAAATGGCAGGCGGCCGGGGGCAAGCGCGGTTGGGACAAGGGCGGCTTTGGCGGGCTCACCTCGCGCTTCGACTGCGACAAGCCGATCATCGCCGCCGTCAATGGCGTGGCGATGGGCGGCGGCTTCGAGATCGCGCTCGCCTGCGACCTGATCATTGCGTCTGAAAACGCCACGTTCGCCCTGCCCGAGCCGCGCGTCGGGCTTGCCGCGCTCGCCGGCGGCCTGCAGCGCCTGCCGCGGCAGATCGGGTTGAAGCGCGCGATGGGCATGATCCTGACCGCACGGCACGTCTCGGCGAAGGAAGGTCTCGAGCTCGGCTTCGTCAACGAGGTGGTGCCGCAGGGCGAAGCGCTCGCCGCCGCCGAGCGCTGGGCCGAGACGATTGCCAGGAACTCGCCGATGTCGATCCGCGCCTCCAAGCAGGCGATCCGCATGGGCATGGAGGTGCCGCTGGAGCAGGCGATGGCCGAGCAGCGCGAATACCCGGCGGTCAAGGCGATGGCGGCCTCGCAGGACTATGTCGAGGGGCCGAAGGCGTTTGCCGAAAAGCGCCCGCCGAAATGGCTGGGGCGGTGAAACGCCGTCATTCCGCGGCGCGCGTGAGCGCGAACCCGGAATCGCGTGCAACAACCTCCGGATTCCGGGTCCGGTGCTTGCGCACCGTCCCGGAATGACGACGGAGGGAGTTTTCACGCGTTTCATTCTTTCCCCGCTTCCCGCCTGTACGACGCATAGTTCGGCTGATCGACCGCGAGCTTGTCGAGCGTGGTCTGCCATAGATGCGCGGCGAGCCCCGGCGTCAAAAGGTCGGCCTCATCCTTTGCAATCTTCTCTGACAGCGCGCGATTGAGGTCGATCAACGCGCCGTCAACCCCAAGCAGCTGCCTGAGCCGCGCCATCTCTGCCGCATCGCTCGCATCGGCAAGGGTCAGCTGGCGCACGACCAGCTCGAGCATGTTGACGGCGACGCGCAGCTTGAAACCGTTGTGACCGGTGATGGTCGGCGCGATCTCGTCGCGCAGGAAATCGGCGACGGCCTTGGCAAGTTCGGCGGGTGTCGGCTCGTCCTGCATCAGATTCTCCAATCGGGCATGATCTTGTCCGAAAACCGGTTCCCAATTTTCGGGATCATGCCTCTCCTCTCGGCGCCAACAGTCGCAACAGATCGATCTCGGTCTCCGAGGCGCGGCGGCCGATCATGGCGCGCTCCATCGAGTGATCGGGCGAAGCGCGAAACCGCTGCATCATGCCGCAGCACATCACGCCCCAGCGCAGCGTCCCCATCACCTCCCAGAATTTGACGCGCACCGGGTCGACCTTCCGACCCGCCGCTTCATATCCGGCGAACAGCTCCTCGCGCGAACCAAGGCCTGCGACCGGCTTGTCGATCTCGCCGAACCGCCACGAATTGACGCAGATCCAGCCCAGATCCTCCATGGGATCGCCGAGATGGGCGAGCTCCCAGTCGAGCACCGCGCGCACGCCGTCGGGACCGATGATGAGATTGCCGAGGCGGAAATCGCCATGCACCAGCGTCAGCGCCGGCGGCGGACCGGGATCGTGACCCCTGAGCCAGCGCAGCGCCAGTTCGAAAACCGGGCGCGGCCAGCCGAAACCACGGTATTCCCGCTCTATGTCGGCAATCTCTTTCGTCGCCGTCATCTCGCGCAGGTCAGGCAGTTTCGCCCCTGGCAGGGCGTGGATGCCGGCGATGATCTCCCCGAGCTGGCGCGCCAGCATGGGACGCGCCTTTGCAAACGGCGCGTCACGCAGGATCTTTCGCGCGATCGTCTCGCCCTCGACCCGCTGCATGATGAAGCCGGTGCCGAGCCCCTCCTCGGGCTCAAGCACATGCATGACCTCGGGCGACGGCAGGCCCGCATCATGCGCGAGCTGCATCAGCGCGGCTTCCGCCTCCAACCCGGCCGCGCGGCCCGGCGCCGCGCCATAGCCGGGCGGTGCGCGGCGCAGGATCGCGCCGATAGTCCTTTCGGGATGGACGATGTCGAAAGTCCAGGTCTCCTGGCTCGCGCCGCCCGACAGCCTGGCAGCCGCAGCGACGCCGGTCGCGCCCGGACACCAGGCCGTCACGCAACGCGATAGCGCGGCCTCGATCATTTGCCCTTGAATTTCGCCGGGCGTTTTTCCAGGAAGGCGCCGACGCCTTCGCGGAAATCTTCCGTCGCGCCCGCGATGCGCTGCGACTGGAACTCGAGGTTGAGCTGATCCTCGAAGGAATTTTCCGGGCTTTCCCAATAGAGCTTTCGGATCAGCGACAGCGCGACGGTCGGCCCGTTGGCGAGGTCATGCGCGAGCTTCATCGCCTCCTCCATCAGCGCCGCATCCTCATGGACGCGGTTGACGAGACCCCACTCCAGCGCCTTCTCGGCCGGCAGCCTCTCGCCCATCAGCGACAACTCGATCGAGCGGGCGCGGCCGATCAGGCGCGGCAACAGCCAGGTCGAGCCGCAGTCGGGCACCAGACCAATGCGGCGGAAGGCTTGCAGGAAATAGGCCGAGCGCGCGCACAGGATCATGTCGCCCATCAAGGCAAAGCTCATCCCGGCGCCGGCGGCAGGCCCGTTGACGGCGGTGACGATGGGGCAATGCAGATTGCGCAGGCGGCGCAGGAACGGATGGAACGCGGTCTCGAGCGCCGCTCCCGCATTGCTGCGGCCGGGCTTCGCGTTGGCGTTGCGGCCCTGCAAGTTTGCGCCGGTGCAGAACGCGCGCCCCGCTCCCGTCAGGACGAGACAGCGCACCTCCGACTTGCGATCATCGATCGCATCCATCGCCTCGGCGAGCCCGCCAAGCATGTCGAGCGACACCGCATTCATCACCTCCTGATGGTCGAGCTTGAGGATCGCGACCGATCCGTCGAAATCGAGCGTGACGTGCTTGAATTGCATGGTTTCCTCGCAAAGGCTGTGTGCCGCCTATTTCCGTGTTGCGGCACTTCGGATTGTTTCTCGCATCCATATTTGATTTTTGCGGAGCCCTTGTCCATGCTTGTTGCAAGCATTCGAATGCGTGGATGCGCATCATTCAAAACCGACGGAAACGCCCATGAACCTGTTCGACCTCACCGGCCGCGTCGCGGTCATCACCGGCGGTAATGGCGGTATTGGGCTTGGCATCGCGCAGGCTCTTGCGTCCAGTGGCTGCAACGTCTCGATCTGGGGCCGCAATGCCGAGAAGAACAGGAGCGCGTCGGCGACGATGGCTGCGGGTCCCGGCAAGGTCGATACCCAGGTCTGCGACGTCACCGACCCGGCCTCCGTGAACGCGGCGATGGCCGCGACGCTCGGCCGCTTCGGCCGCGTCGACGGCTGCTTCGCCAACGCCGGCATCGGCGGCGGCGGCCGAAAACCCTTCATCGAGCGCACCGAGCAGGAATGGCGCACGATGTTTGCGACCAATCTCGACGGCGTGTTCCACGCCTTCCAGGCCGCCGCGCGCCACATGACCGAGCGCGCGCAAGCCGGCGATCCGTTCGGCCGGCTGGTGGCGACCTCTAGTCTGGCCTCGCTCTACGGCACCGCGCGCAACGAGCACTATGCCGGAACCAAGGCGGCGCTGAACGCGCTCTGCCGCGCGCTCGCAGTGGAACTGGCGCGATACGGCGTCACCGCGAATGCCATCCTGCCGGGCTGGATCAGGAGCGACATGACGGCGCGCGTGCTGGCGGACGAGAAATTCGTCGGCGCGGTGCTGCCGCGGATTCCGGTGCGCCGCTTCGGCGAACCCTCCGATTTCGGCGGCATCGCGGTCTACCTCATGAGCAGTGCGTCGTCCTACCACACCGCCGACTGCCTCGTGATCGACGGCGGCTATACGGCGTTTTGAGTTCAATGCTTTGACGCTTTCTCCGCCGTCATCGCCCGGCTTGGCCGGGCGATCCAGTATTCCAGAGGCGCAAATCAGTTGCTCCGACAAGGGCCTCGCCGATCCGACGCGCCGCCGTTTGCGGGCGTTGCCCGCGGTGTCACAATGTGATAGAGCAATTCCGCTATCTCTACCTGAAGTCGTGTCATTGCCGGCAAGGAGAGCAGCGATGGATTTGCTATCCAATTATTTTGCACTGGGGGCGATCGGCGGATTGGCGCCGGAAATTGTCCGCCTGTATTCGATCAGGACGAATCCACAGACTTTCACCTGGTCATGGTTCTATATCATCATCTCGATCATTTTCGCATGTCTCGCCGGGCTCGTTGCCCTGCTCCTGCCGGCCGATAACGCCCGCGCCGCGCTGTACGCCGGCATCTCCACGCCGGTCCTCATCAATGCGGTGGCGAAGAAGGGCGCCGGCGGGAACAAGCGAACCGGCGTCAAGAAGGCGATCGCCGAAGATCGGAAGCTGTCGCGGTTCGATTCATTCGTCGAAGGCCTCTGAAACCTTTCGACTGAGGCGCGCCTATGGCATCCGCAGTCGGCGATACCGTGATCTTTTGCCGGCCCGAGCAGGTGCAGGAGGCGGCGGTTGCGCTGTCGTGCTGTCCGGCGGATCGGTTCACGCCGCTCATCGTGATGGAGCGCTCGCCGATCCCCGACGAGGAATACCGCGCGCGCTATGACATCTATGTCGAGGCGCGCGACCGGCGGGATGCCCTCGTCGGCGGACCGCTCGCGCGCCAGGAAGCTATCCGCAATCTCGCCGCCGTGCGGGCCGCCAATCTGGAGGTGGACAGCAAGGCGGAAGCCTTGACCTCGTATCGCTCCTGGTGGCGCCATCAGCTCTTCATTCGCGATCTCCTGCGCTCGCTGGCGCCGCAGCTCGCCGTCTTCCTTTTCGAGCCGGCGCCGCACGAGCTTGGCTTGATCGAGGCCGTGCCGATGAGCCGGATCGGTGACGAACGCATGCCGCTGCTTCCCGACGGGCTGAAATCCGCGCATGTGCTCCCTGGGTTCGATCCCGACGACGAGGCGGAAGGCCGCTACTTCTACGGTTCGCTGAACAAGCTGACGGACGTGGCCTGGCGCGTCTGCGGCCGCGACGGCCAGTCACCCGCCAGCACCGTCGATGTGCCCGCGGCGGACCCGACCGGGTTCTTCCCCGGCCTGTCGCGCGCGCTGAAACGCGGCGTTCCCTTGCGGGCGCGCGCCGATGGCGCCCCGCCGCCCGCCGACCAGGGCCAGGGCGATGGTGATGGGAACGGCGCGGCCCCTTCCGAGGCCGTTCTCATCGAGGTGTCGGAGGACGCGACAAAGCTGCTCGGCGTCCAGTATGCGCATCACCGTCGCGCAAAACTCGTGATGTATCCGGAGCCGCACGCCGCCGGCGTCGAGAATGCACGCGCGGCCGTGGAGGCGCGGCAGGACGTTCGGCAAAAGGACGCTCCCGCGGAAGTCAAGCGGCTCGGCCTTGCCGCGCTGCGCGAATACATCTTCGGCGACCCCACCGTCGGCGACCGGATCCGCGAGCTCGAAAAGACGGTGTCGCAATCGGTGCCGGCCGACGTCGTGGCCGCGGTCGGCGACCTCGACCTCACCGTGTTCACGACCGGGATTCCCTACAATTTCGTCAGGAAGAAAGGCGTGGACTGGGCCAACAAGGCGATCGGGCACGTGACTGGCGACGCCTCGCTGCTCGTCCTCACCGAGCTATGCGCCAAGCCGATCGATTCCGATGTGAGCTTCAGCCTGATCTTCGATCCCGGATTTTTCCAGACGTCGGAGACGCAGACCGTGCTCGCGACGCTGCAAAAGCGGTCTTCCTATCCGCTGGTGCTGAGCGGGCTTTCGGGATCGAGCATGTCGCTTCTTCACGTCGGCGCTTCGCTGCCGCTGGATTTTCTGTTCTTCAACACCCATGGCTCCGACAAGGCGATCCTGCTCAGCGATGGACCGCTTCCCGCCTTCAAGCTGCTGCAGCGCCAAACCCTTCCGAGCCGCCCGTTCGTGTTCAACAGCTCCTGCCTTTCCTGGGTCGGCGTCGGCCGAGAGTTCATCCGGGTCGGCGCACGCGGATATGCCGGCACGCTCTGGAGCGTCGATGCGGAGGTCGCAGCCAGCTATGCCGGCATCGTGCTCGACCGCATCACGCGGCAGGGGTGGCCGGTCAGCCGGGCGATGCGCAACACCGGCGTCGCATCCTCGACCGAGCGCGCCTACATCTATATCGGCACCTGCGGCGCACGGCTCGATGACCCAAAACTCGATCGCGCCGACGCCGAGCAACACCGAACGCTATCTGCCGCCGTATCCCTGCTGGAGAGCGCCGCCACCAGCCTCGCGCGAGGCGGAGGCCGCAACTCCGTCCGCCTGATCACTGAGCCGGAAAATCAGTTCTGGCGCGAAGCCGAAAAGCTGCTGGCCGAACATGACCGCCGCTGGCCGGGCCCGACCGCCGATCGCGTGGAAGCAGCGATCCCGCATCTCCTGGTGCTTGCCTACATGGCCGAGCGCTGGCCCAACGAGATCAAGGCCCGCCTCCACGTCCAGAAGGACGCGGAGACAATGCTGGCCGCGCTCACGCTTGATCCGAAGACAAGGCAGGAGCAGCTCGCCAACATCGTCCGTTTCGGGGCCAGGCTGCTCCTCAACCTTACGGAAGTCGAAAAGGCCATTCCCGAATACCAGCGCGCCATGGCGGCGGCGGAAAAGGTCCCCTCCGCCCAGCTTGCCGGCGAGATCGCCCTCGAACTGTGCGATGCGCACAGGATGCGCTGGCAGAACAAGGAGGCGCTCGCCCTGGCAACAAAGGCGGATGCCGATTTCGCGGCAGTGTCGCCGACGCACCGGTCCCGGCTCGGTTCGCTTGGACGAATAACCCAGATATCGAGCGCGCTCGGACAATTGGACGCGGCGCTGAACCGCGCCCGCGAGGGATTCAAGCTTGCGACGACCCTCGACGATCTGAAGGAACGTGCCGAATTCAAGGGCGACGAGGCCCGCATTCTGGTGAAGCTCAAGCGATTCGACGAAGCGCTGACGGAAGCCCGGACTTTCCTCGACCTCAGCCGACGGGCGCATGACGAAGAGCGCGAGCTCAGTGCCTATGGCGTGATCACCATGGCATTGATCGGGAAAGGCGACCTCGCGGAAGCCCTGAAATATGCACAGAAGGGACTGGACCAGGCGCGGGCTCTCGGGATCGCGGTCTCGGCCGGCGACTTCCTGATGGACTTCACCAACATCAGGTCCAAGATGAACGACCATGCCGGCGCGGTCGCATCCGCGCTGGAGGCGGCGCCGCTCTTTGCGCGCACCGGGAATGTGGCCAAGATCGCATTCGCGCTCGGCCGCGCCGAGGAGGAGCTTCTGGCGCTCGATCCGACTGGCGCCACCGCGCTGGTGCCGATCTTCGACACCATGCGGACACAGATCGACGTGATCAATTTCGGCGACTTCAACCTGAGGCGAAACATCGTCTCCTTCATCGTGAACCGCATCAAGCACGCCGCAGCGCAGATCGGATGGCAGCCGCTCCACGCCAGGCTTCAGGCCCTGTTGCAGCATTGCCAGACGGTCGCGAACCGGAATCCCGCCGGAAATTGCGAACAGCTCGCCTTCATCGGCGCGGCGCTCGGGATGTTCAGTCTGGTTGCTGAAGGGCAATCGGCGAAGGCACGGCCGATCGCCGAAGAACTGGACCGCCTTTCGATGGGCGGCTACCAGCTTACGGCGTTTGTCGATCAATACACGGCAAAGCCGTAGGTCACGAAGCGGCCGCTGCGCGCTGGCGCGGCGCCGACGTCATCGCAAAGCCCTCATAGCCTTTCGCGGCGACGTCGTTGCAGATCGCCCGGTAGGCGCCGACCCCGCCGATATAGGGCATGAACACCCGCGGCTTGCCGGGGATGTTGGCGCCCATGTACCAGGAATTCGCCTGCGGATAGAGCGTCGCATAAGCGACCTCGTTGACATGGGCAACCCACTTCTCTTCGGCATCCCGCTTCGCCTCCATCGCGGCGAGGCCGTGTGCGCGCATATGAGCGAGGCAGTCGGCGATCCAGTCGACATGCTGCTCGATCGAAACGATCATGTTGGAGAGCACCGACGGGCTGCCCGGCCCGGTGATGACAAAGAGGTTGGGAAAGCCCGCGCTCATCAGGCCGAGATAGGTCTTCGGCCCTTCCGCCCATTTGTGGTTCAGCGTCTCACCGTCCCGGCCGGCGATCTCGATCTTGGCGACCGAGCCGGTCATGGCATCAAAACCCGTCGCCAGCACCAGCGCGTCGACGGCATGGTCCCTGCCGCCGGCCCGCACCGCGCCTTCGGTGATCTCCTCGATCGGGTTGGCACGGATGTCGACCAGCGTGACGTTGCCGCGGTTGAAGGTCGCGTAATAATCTGTGTCGACGCAGATGCGCTTGGAGCCGATCGGGTGGTCGTTGGGCTGCAGCAATCTGGCGGTCGCCGGGTCCTTCACGATCTCCGCGATCTTGTCGCGGACAAAGTCGGCCGCGGTGTCGTTGGCGTCCTCGCTGAGGACCAGATCGTTGTAGGTCGCCATGAAGGTCAGCCCGCCGCGCTCCCAGCGCGCCTCGTAGCGTTCGCGCCGCGCATTGTCGCCGTCGTCGAGCGCGCCGCGATCCGGCCAGTCGGTATAGATGCCGTTGCGCGCCTCCTCGCGCGCGAAACGCCGGATCTCCGGATAATTTTCGCGGAACCACTCCCGCTCCGCATCGGTGAGCCTTGCGTTGCGGGCGGGAATCGAAAAATTCGCGGTGCGCTGGAACACCGTGACGTGGCTCGCCTGCTCGGCGATCACAGGCACCGACTGGATGCAGGACGAACCCGTGCCGATGACGCCGACACGAAGCCCTGCGAAGTCGATCGCCTCGTGCGGCCAATGACCGGTGTGGTAGACCTTGCCCTTGAAGCGGTCGAGCCCCTTGATGTCGGGCGTGCGGGCATTCGACAGGCAGCCGGTGGCGAGCACGACGAATGACGCCGCGACAGTCTTGCCGGTGGACGTCGTCACCGACCAGAGATTGCTTTCCTCGTCGAAGACGAGACGCTCGACACGGGTGTTGAATTCGATGTCGGACCGCAGGTCGAAGCGGTCGGCGACGTGGTTGGCGTATTTCAGGATTTCCGGCTGCGGCGCGTAGCGCTCGCTCCAGTCCCACTCCTGCTGCAGCTCGTCGGAGAACGAGTATGAATACTGCATGCTCTCGACGTCGCAGCGCGCGCCGGGATAGCGGTTCCAGTACCAGGTGCCGCCGACGCCGCCGCCCTGCTCGAAGACCCTGGCCGAGAAGCCGAGCCCACGCAGCCGATGCAGCATGTACATCCCGGCAAAGCCGGCGCCGACCACGACGACGTCGTAGGTTCCCGACGGCTGGATCGGGCTTGATGGCGACGGCACGGCGGACATCAGCTTCTCCTTCGAACCTCTCTGCTTGCCGCAAGCATTCTCCCGGTCCCCGCGAAAGCGCAAGGGACAAATGACGCCGCGCAAAATTCCGCCACGCCGAATACGAAAACGCACGACGCCTCAACGCAAGATTTCCCACGCTGAAACCACCTTGGCTCGGGTCGTCCCGATGGGTTAGCGTCACCCGCTTTCGGACGGAACGAGAAGAAGCCGCGACAGGGAGTGACCATGAAATCGCCGATCTGCGACATGCTGGGAATCGAATTCCCCCTGCTCGCCTTCAGCCATTGTCGCGACGTGGTTGCCGCCGTCAGCCGCGCCGGCGGCTTCGGCGTGCTCGGCGCCACCGTGCATTCGCCCGAAACGCTCGAGCGGGAGCTGAAGTGGATCGACGACCACGTCGATGGCAAGCCTTACGGCATCGACGTGCTGATTCCTGAAAACATCTCGACCGCAGGCGAGAAGAACGTCACCTGGAAGAGTCTCGAGGCGCGCATCCCGAGGGAACATCGCGACTTCACCCGCGACCTCCTGAAGAAGAACGGCATCGAGCTGACGACGTCGGAGGTCACCGCCGACCAGCCGCAACCGTTCGATGGGGCAACCGCGCTGAAGCTGCTCGAGGTCTCGTTCCGCCACCCGATCCGCCTGATCGCCAATGCGCTCGGCGTTCCGCCGAAGGAAATGATCGAGATGGGCAAGAAGCACGGCGTGCCGGTGGCGGCGCTGGTCGGCGCCAAGGAGCATGCGCTGCGCCAGGTCGCGGCCGGCGTCGACATCCTCGTCGTGCAGGGCACCGAGGCCGGCGGCCATTGCGGCGAGGTCTCCACCATGGTGCTGGTGCCCGAGGTGATCAAGGCGATCAGAGAGATCCGCGACGTGCCGGTGCTTGCCGCCGGCGGCATCATGACCGGACGTCAGATGGCGGCCTGCATGGCGATGGGCGCCGCCGGCGCGTGGACCGGCTCGGTGTGGCTTGCCACGGTGGAATCCGAGACATCGGAAATCTTCCGCGAGAAGATGATCGCGGCCTCCTCGCGCGATGCGGTACGCTCGAAGGGGCGGACCGGAAAGCCGGCCCGGCAGTTGCGCTCGGTCTGGACCGACGCCTGGGACCGCAGCGAGGGAAGTCCCGGCGCGCTGCCGATGCCCTTGCAGAGCATCATCAGCCGCGACGCCTTCGAGGCGATCGACCGCTCGGCGGCGGCCGGCAACCCCCGGGCGCGCGATCTCGTCAGCTATTTCGTCGGCCAGGGCGTCGGCCTGATCGACAGCGTGAAGTCGGCAGGCGCGGTAGTGCAGGAGTTCAAGGAAGATTTTGCCGAGGCCGTCGAGCATATGAACGCGCTGGTGGCGGAGTAGCTCGCCGTCATTCCGGGATGGTGCGCCAGCACCAAGCCGGGAATGACGACTGAAAAGCGAAGAAGAAATGACAACTGGCTTGCAATCCGAACACCGCATTCCCGTCATCGTCGGCGTCGGCGAGATCGTCGACCGGCCAAAGGACGTCGCGCAAGGGCTCGAGCCGCTCGCTCTGCTCGAAGCGGCGCTCAAGCGCGCCGAGCTCGACGCCGGCGCCAGGCTGCTGCACGAGATCGGCTCGCTGGACGTCGTCAACTTCCTGAGCTGGCGCTACCGCGATCCCGAGAAGCAGCTTGCGCAGCGCCTCGGCATCAACCCCTCGCACCTCTATTACGGGCCGGTCGGCGGCGAGAGCCCGATCCGCTACCTGCACGAGGCGGCGCAGCGGATCGCGCGCGGCGAATGCGCGGTCGCCGCGGTCTGCGGCGCCGAGGCACAGTCGACGGCGACCAAGGCCGAGCGCGCCGGCGTCACGCTGCCGTGGACGCCGTTCGCCCATGACGTCGAGGAGCCGAAGCGCGGCGCGGCGTTCCAGAAGCCGTTGGCGGTGAAGCTTGGCGTATACAGGCCGATCACGGTCTATCCGCTCTATGAATCCGCGACATCAGCGCATTGGGGCCAGACGCCGCGCGAGGCGCTCGCCGAGTCAGGCGAATTGTGGTCGCGCTACGCCGATGCGGCGGCTGACAATCCCAATGCCTGGCTGAAGAAGCACTTCACGCCGGCAGAGATCACGACGCCGACGGCCGAAAACCGCCTGATCGCCTGGCCCTACACCAAGCTGATGGTCGCCAATCCGACCGTCAACATGGGCGGCGCGCTGATCCTGACCAGCCTTGCGAAGGCGCGCGCCGCCGGGATCGCCGAGGACAAGCTGATCTATCCGCTCGGCGGCGCGTCGGCCGAGGAGCCGCGCGACTACCTGCTGCGCGACCAGTTTTATGAAAGCCATCCGCAGAACGCCGTGCTGAATGCGGTGATCGATCTGGTCGGGGGCGACGGCAAGAATTTCGACGCGATCGAGCTCTATAGCTGCTTCCCCTGCGTGCCGAAGATGGCGCGCCGCACGCTCGGGCTTGGCCCCGACGTCAGGCCGACCGTCACCGGCGGGCTGACCTTCTTCGGCGCACCACTCAACACCTATATGACGCACGCGGCCTGTGCGATGGTTCGCGCCTTGCGTGGCGGCGCAAAGCTCGGCCTGCTCTACGGCCAGGGCGGCTTCGTCACCAAGCACCACGCGCTGGTGGTCTCGCGCACGCAACCGCGCGATGCGCTGAAGCAGGATACCAGCGTGCAGGCGGCAGCCGACCGCAACAAGCGCGTCGTTCCGGAATTCGTCACCGCGGCGGACGGCAAGGGCAAGGTCGAAAGCTTTACCGTGATCTATCGCGGCAAGGGCGAGGTCGAGCATGGCGTCGTCATGCTGCGCACCGAACAGGACAACCGCACGCTGGCGCGCATTCCCGCAAGCGACGGCGCGACGCTCGCGCATCTTCAGAGCATGGACCGTACGCCGGTCGGATCGCTGGGCGCGATCACCATGGCGGACGATGGCGTGCCGGAGTGGCGCGTCGCTTAGCACTCCTCCAGCATCGCCGATCCTAGATTGCCTGGCGATGATGTGTCGCGATTTGCCAGAGGTTACCCCACGCGTCTCTCACCATCGCGCGACGGTCTCCGTAGGGCATATCCAGGGGCTCCTCGACGGTGTGGGCGCCAGCCTTGATCGCGCGCCGATAAATCTCGTCGGCGTCTTCGACATAGACGTAGAGAAATGCCGACCTCGCCTCGCGCAAGCCGTCGCCGTTGCTGACCATGACGATGGAGTCACCTATCCTCAATTCGGCCGGGCCTTCGCCCCGCCTGGTACAATCGGCGTTGAAAACCGTTCTCATAAATCCGACCAAGCCATCGACATCGCGGGTGATAATCCTCGGGATGATCGTTGGCCAACCTGCCGGCTGATGGCGCTTCGATTGGGAAAGCGTGTCGGACATGGAGTTACCCGCAGACAAGGCCCACGAGCGCATCATGTCATGATTTGCCAGATGCAAAAAGACGGGCCGGGGCGCCTCCTGCGCGTCCCCTACCCCTTGCGGTCCTCGCGCTCGGAGACCTTGGCCGGCTTGCCCTTGGCGCCTGCGACGCGGACCTGGTCGCCGTCGGCAAGTCCATCCGGCGGGGCGACGATGATGCGGTCGTCGGGCGACAGGCCGGAGGCGAGCTCGATTTCCTTGCCGAGGTCGCGCGTGATCGTCACGGCCTTGAACAGCACCTTGTCGTCGACACCGACGGTCGCGACCCTCAGGCCGTTCTGGTTGAAGATCAGCGCGCTCGCCGGGATGTGAAGCGGCACGCTGTCGCGCTGCAGCGTCAACCGCACATTGGCATAGCCGCCCGGCATCAGCTCGCCGCCCGCATTGTCGAGCCCGAGCTGCATGCGCGTGGTGCCGGAGGCGACGTCGACGGACTGCGAGGACGCCTCCACCGTCGCCGCAAATGTCCGGTTCGGATATTCCGGCATGGTGATCACGGCCTTGGCGCCGATCTTGATCGCGGGCACGTAGGTCTGCGGCACGCTGACATAGACGCGCAGCTTCTTGATGTCCGATATCACGAACATGGCCGGCCCCGAACCGCCGCCGGCATTGATCAGCGCGCCGACGTCGGTGTCGCGCGCGGTGACGACGCCGTCGAAGGGCGCGGTGATCTTCTTGTAGCCGGCGAGCGCCTCGAGCCGCTCGACATTGGCCTGGCCGGCCTTGACGGCGGCGTTCTTGTTGGAGAGGTCGGCGGTGCGCTCGTCGATCTCCTGCATCGAGACGAAATTCGAGGCGAGCAGCGAGCTGCGACGCGTCAGCGTCGCCTCGGACAGTTTCGCGCTGGCCTGCTGGCTGGCGAGATCGGCGCGCGCCTGCAAGAGCTGCTGATCGAGGTCGGGCGCCTCGATCTCGGCGATCACCTCGCCGGCCTTGACCCGCGCGCCGATGTCGGCGTTCCAGCTCTTCAGGTAACCGGAGACACGCGCGAAGATCGGCGCGCGATAATAGGCCTCCAGCCGTCCCGGCAGGTCGAGCGTCGGATTGAGCGCCTTGGCATCGGGGGAAGCCACCGCCACCGTCGGGATCGACTGGTCGTCGGTCCATTCGCGCAGCTTCGCATTGGCCTCCTCGCGGGAACGGATGCCGATCGTCACCACCACGATCAGCGCGATCGCCGCCAGCATGCCGACCAGGCCCAGCCTCCGGCGCGATACCGGCGGGCGTTCTTTAGTGGGCATGCGATTTCTCCAACCCCACGGCGCCTTGGGCGCCTTGCTTCTTGTGGACCATACTAAAAACCACGGGAACGAACATCAACGTGGCAAACGTTGCAAAAACGAGGCCACCGATCACGGCGCGGCCGAGCGGCGCGTTCTGCTCGCCGCCCTCGCCCAGGCCCAGCGCCATCGGCGCCATGCCGATGATCATGGCGAGCGCCGTCATCAGCACCGGGCGGAAGCGGACGAAGCCGGCTTCGAGCGCGGCCGCGACCGGATCGCCGCTCGCCTCATAGCGCTCGCGCGCAAAGGAGATCACCAGCACGCTGTTGGCGGTGGCGACGCCCATGCACATGATGGCGCCGGTCAGGGCCGGCACCGACAGCGTGGTCTGGGTGGTGAACAGCATCCAGACGATGCCGGCGAGCGCCGCCGGCAGCGCGGTAATGATCACGAACGGGTCGGACCATGACTGGAAGTTGACGACGATCAGCAGGTAGATCAGCACGACGGCCGCAAGCAGGCCAAACAGCAGGCCGGAGAAGGCGCTGTTCATGGTCTGCACCTGGCCGAGCAGCACCACCGAAGTTCCCTTCGGCACGTCCTTGGCGGTATCGGCGATGGCGGCGCGGACGTCGGCCGCGACGGCGCCGAGGTCGCGATCCTGCGGCGTCGCATAGATCTGCACCATCGGCTGGATGTCGTATTGCGAGACGACCGCACTTGACGTGGTGCGCGTGATGTCGGCGATGCCGCCGAGGATCGGCGCCTGCGCGGCGCCCGGCGCCGTGATCGGCAGCGTCTGCAGCGCGCCGAGCGAATCGATCTGGTATTGCGGCGTCTGCATTACGATCGAATAGGACACGCCGTTGTCGGGGTTGAGGTAATAGGTCGGCGCGACCTGCGAGCTGCCGGCGAGGTTGACCACCAGCGCATTGGTCACGTCGCGCTCGGTCATCCCGACATATTGCGCGCGGCTACGGTCGACGTCGATGTTGAAGGTCGGGTTGTTGGGCGACTGCTGCAGGCGCGCGTCCGCCACGCCCGGGATACGGCGAATGCGGGCGAGCAGCTTGTTGGCATAGGCGAAGTTGGCGTCGAGATTGGCGCCGCGGATTTGCAGGTCGATCGGCGCTGGGGCGCCGAAATTGAGAATCTGGCTGACGATGTCGGCAGGCAGGAACGAGAACGTCATGCCCGGAAACAGCCGCGGCAACTGTTCGCGCAGCGTCTTGACGTGCTCGGCGGTCGGCCGGTGCCCCTCCTTCAGCTTGATCTGGACGTCGCCGTCCTGCGGGCCGATCACGCCGGTGTTGTTGTAAGTCATGTTGATGCCGGAGATCGGCATGCCGATGTTGTCGGTGAGCGTGTCGAGCTCGCCGGGCGGGATCAGCTTGCGGATCGCCTTCTGCACGTCGGCGAGCTGGTTGGCGGTCTCCTCGACACGGGTGCCGACCTGGCTGCGGACATGCATCAGGATGTTGCCGGCATCGACCGCCGGGAAGAAGTTGCGGCCCAGGAACGGCACCAGCAGGAACGAGACCGCGACAAAGCCGAGAAAGCCGATCACGAAGGTCGGCCGGTGCGAAAGCGCGAGCGACAGGAGATCGTGGTAACCTTGGCGGACGCGCTCGAAGCGCGCCTCGAAGCCGCGTTGGAAGCGCAGCAGCGGATTGCGCGAGCGCGGCGGCGCTTCGCCTTCGGCGTGATGGACGTGCGCCTGCAGCAGATAGTTCGCCATGGTCGGCACCAGGGTGCGCGACAGGATGAACGACCACATCATCGCGAACATCACCGCTTCGGCCATCGGCACGAACAGGAAGCGGGCGACGCCGGTCAGGAAGAACATCGGCACGAACACGATGCAGATGCAGAGCAGCGACACGAAGGCCGGCGTGACGATCTGCTGCGCGCCGTCGAGGATCGACTGCTCGACCGGCTTGCCCTGCTCGAGATGGTAGTTGATGTTCTCGATCGTCACCGTGGCGTCGTCGACCAGGATGCCGACCGCGAGCGCGAGGCCGCCGAGCGTCATGATGTTCAGCGTCTCGCCGATCGCTGAGAGCATGATGATCGCGCCGAGGATCGACAGCGGGATCGAGATCGCGATGATGACGGTGGAGCGCCAGCTCCCGAGGAACAGGAGGATCATCACGCTGGTCAACAGCGCCGCGATGATGCCCTCATAGGCGACGCCGCTGATCGCGCCGCGTACGAAGATCGACTGGTCGCCGATGAAGGCGATCTTCAGCGCATCCGGCAGCGTGTCGCGGACCTCGATCACCTTCTGCTTGATGCCGGAGATGATGTCGAGCGTCGAGATCGCGCCCGCCTTCAACACCATCATCAGCACCGAGCGGTTGCCATCGACATGGACGATGTTGGTCTGCGGCGGATTGCCGTCGCGCACGGTGGCGACGTCACGGACATAGACCATGGCGCCGTTGACGGCCTTGATCGGCAGGTTGCCGAGGTCCTCCATCTTCAAGGGCGAGTTGTTGAGCTGCAGCGTGTATTCGAACGCGCCGATCTTCTGGGTGCCGATCGGCGTGATCAGGTTCTGCGCCGCGAGCGTATTGGCGACGTCCTGGCCCGACAGGCCGCGGGCCTGCAAGGCCTGCGAGTTCAGGTCGATCTGGACCTGGCGCTGCTTGCCACCGAACGGATAGGGGATCGCAGCGCCCGGCACGGTAACGAGCGGCGTGCGGAGCTGGTTGATGCCGATGTCGGCCAGGTTCTGCTCGGTCAACCCTTCGCCGGACAGCGCGACCTGGATGATCGGCACCGTGGAGGCGCTGTAATTGAGAATGAGAGGCGGCGTCGAACCGGGCGGCAGCTGCTTCAGCAGCGTCTGCGAGATCGCGGTGACCTGCGCATTGGCGGTGCGGATGTCGACATTGGGCTGGAAGAAGATCTTGATGATGCCGACGCCGCTATAGGAATTGGCGACGATGTGCTCGATGTCGTTGACGGTCGTCGTCAGGGCGCGCTGGAACGGCGAGGTGATGCGGCCCGCCATCTGGTCCGGCGGCAGGCCGGTGTAGGACCAGACCACCCCGATCACGGGGATACGGATGTCAGGAAAGATGTCGGTCGGCGTGCGCAGCGCGGCGAGCGGACCGACAATCAGAAGGAGCAGCGCCAGCACGACAAAAGTATACGGCCGGCTCAGCGCAATGCGGACCAGTGCAATCATCGAACAGGCAGTCCCAGGTCAGACGAGATGACCCGGAACCTCCCCCGCAGCCATTCGTCGGCGCTGTTTAGCGGAATTGCGGCAAAAAGGCCAATATCGCTGCCGGATACCCCCCTTCACTTCCGCGATAGCTGACCGTGACTGCTGCCGCGGGATTGAGCAAAGGGGGCGCGCAGGCGGGGACCCGCGCTGGCTTGCCGACGGCGGCCCTCGGCGCCTCAGCCCGCCCGCACCGAGCCCAGAAACCGGCCGACCTCGGCCTTGAGGCGGCTCGACTCGCGGGAAAGCGACTGCGCGGCGGTGAGCACCTCGCCCGACGCCGTTCCGGTCTCGGCGGCGCCGCGCTGCACGTCGGCAATGCTGGACGACACCTGCTGGGTGCCGAGCGCCGCCTGCTGCACGTTGCGGGAGATTTCCTGGGTCGCCGCGCCCTGCTCTTCGACCGCCGCTGCAATCGCCGCCGCGATTTCCGACAGCCGCTCGATGGTGGCGCTGATCGCCTTGATCGCGTCGGCCGATTCGCCGGTTGCGGCCTGGATTCCAGCGATCTGCTGGCCGATCTCGCCGGTCGCCTTCGCCGTCTGCTCGGCGAGCGCCTTCACCTCCGAGGCGACCACGGCGAAGCCACGGCCGGCCTCGCCGGCGCGCGCCGCCTCGATGGTGGCGTTGAGCGCCAGCAGGTTGGTCTGGCCCGCGATGCTGTTGATCAGCTCCACGACGTCGCCGATCCGGGTGGCTGCCTTCGACAATTCACTGACGCGTTCGGTGGTGGCGCGCGCCTGGTCGACCGCGTCGATGGCGATAAGGCTCGATTCCTGCACCTGGCGGCTGATCTCGGTGACCGAGGACGACAGCTCTTCGGTGGCGGAAGCGACCGACTGCACGTTGGTGGAAGCGCCGTCCGACGCCGACGAAACCGTGGTCGCCATCTGCTGCGAGCGCGCCGCCGTCGCCGACAGCGTGCCTGCGGAGCCTTCGAGGTGCAATGACGCCGCCGACACGGTCTCGACGATCTCGCCGATCGCGCCTTCGAAACTGTCGGCGAGCTTCGCCATGTCGGCCTTGCGCTGGATCGCGGCGCGCTGCTCGCTCGCCTTCAGCTCCTCGCGGCTGAATCGAACGATGGTCTGCACGGTCTGCAGGTTGCGCAGCGCCTCGCCGATCTCGTCGTCGCGTTCGATGCGGATACGGTTGTCGAACCTGTCCTGGATGGAATTCAGCATGGTGTCGTTCAGATGGGCCATCGGCACCTGGATGGCGCGGATCGCCTGCCGGCCGAGCAGCGCAGCGGCCACGATGCCGATCAGCGCGAGGATGGGCGCCACGAGCGGCACGCCGAGCGCCGGCGCGGCACCGGCGGCCAGCAGGAAAATCGAGGCGGTCGCGACCAGCGTGGTCAGTCGCGCCTTGATGGTGCCGGTGAAGATCGAGAGGCGATCGAACGGCGAGCGGCGGCGGATGATGCCGGCATCGATCCGGTAGCCATGCCGGCGCTTCTCGCGCAACGCCGCATAGACCTGCTCGGCCTCGCGGCGCTGATCTGCGGGCAGTCTGGTGCGGATCGAGGTGTAGCCGGCGATCCGGCTGCCTTCCCGGATCGGCGAGACGGTCGCCAGCACCCAGTAGAAGCCGCCGTCCTTGCGGCGATTCTTGACCGCGCCGACCCAGGGCTTGCCGGTCTTGAGCGTTTCCCAGAGGTTCTCGAACGCCTCCGCCGGCATGTCGGGATGACGGATGATGTTGTGGGGCTGGCCGATCAGCTCCACGGTGGCAAAGCCGGAGGCGGCCGTGAAATCATCGTTGCAGGATACGATCCTGCCCTTGGTGTCGGTCCTGGAGACGATCAGCGTCTCGTCGCTGATCGGATATTCGGTGTCGGTAACAGGAAGGTTTTTGCGCATGTCCCCACAATTCGGCTGTACCGATGCGAGAACGCATTTCGGCGCGACTCAGCCATCGACGTGTGATGCCGATGCCTAGCGTGATAGCCGTAACCGAAAGTAAATTTGGAACACCGGAAAAGCACGGGAACGCGGCCTACCGCAGTACGGGGCCGAATAGTCCGGCCGCTCTCGAATAGAAAGCGCGATGGCAGTTGGTCCTGCCATCGCGCTTCCGTTCGATCCAGAGCTGTCGCGGCGTCAGGCGGCGCGCACCGAGGTCAGGAACTTGCTCACTTCGCTCCTCAGGCGGCTGGAGTCGCCCGACAGCGACTGTGCCGCGGAGAGCACCTGCTTGGAGGCCGCGCCGGTCTCGGTCGCGCCGCGCTGCACGTCGGTGATGTTGGACGACACCTGCTGGGTGCCGATCGCCGCCTGCTGCACGTTGCGGGAGATTTCCTGCGTCGCCGAGCCCTGCTCTTCGACGGCAGCGGCGATCGCCGAGGAGATTTCCGACAGCCGCTCGATCGTGCCGCTGATCGCCTTGATCGCATCCACCGACTCGTTGGTCGCGGTCTGAATCCCTGCGATCTGCTGCCCGATCTCGCCGGTCGCTTTCGCGGTCTGCTCGGCCAGCGCCTTCACCTCCGAGGCCACCACGGCGAAGCCACGGCCCGCCTCGCCCGCGCGCGCCGCCTCGATGGTGGCGTTGAGCGCGAGCAGGTTGGTCTGGCCGGCGATGGTGTTGATCAGTTCGACCACGTCGCCGATCCGGGTGGCCGCCTTCGACAGTTCGCTGACGCGATCGGTGGTCGAGCGCGCCTGGCTGACGGCATCGCCCGCCATCCGCGCGGAGTCCTGCACCTGCCGGCTGATCTCGGTGATCGAGGACGACAGCTCTTCGGTGGCGGAAGCGACCGACTGCACGTTGGTGGAGGCTTCTTCCGACGCCGCGGAGACGGCGGTGGCCATCTGCTGCGAGCGCGAAGCCGTCGACGACAGCGTGCCGGCGGACGATTCGAGTTGCGATGAGGCCGACGACACCGTCTGGACGATCTCGCCGATCATCGACTCGAAATCGCGCGTGATGGAATCGACCCGGCGACCGCGCTCGATCTTGGCCTCGGCGTCCTTTGCCGCCGCCTCGTCGGCCGCCTTCTTGGCGATCAGGGCTTCCTTGAACACCTGCAACGCATCGGCCATCATGCCGATCTCGGTCTTTTCGCCGCGATGCGGCACTTCGGCGGAAAGATCGCCGGCGCCGAGCGCCTGCATCGGCGTGACGATCGAGCCAATGCCGCGCGAGACATCGCGCACGAGATAGATGCCGGCACCGACGCCGCCGACGACGGCGAGACCCAGGATCACGACGACCAGCATGAAGGCGGTATTGTAGGAATCGGCTGCGTTGCGTGTCTCGGTTTCCGCACCCTGGTTGTTGAGATCGATATCCTTCTTCAGGATTTCATCCGCGTCCATCGCGATCTTGTTGACCCTGGTCTTGTTGAGCGTGTGCGCCTCGTGCGGCGGCTGGCCGGCCGCCTTGCGCGACAAGGCGAGCACTTCATCCGCGCCCAGCTTGTAGGCATCCCAGGTCTTCGACCACTCGCCATAGAGCGCGCGCTCCTCCGGCGAGGTGATCATCGTCTCATAGTTCTTGCGCAGGCGCATATTGTTCTCGACCAGTGACGCCATGGTCTTTTCGGCCGCCAGCTTCTCCTCCAGCGTCTCCGCCAGCATGTGCTCGCGCACCACGTTGCGATAGCTGACGACTCCGCTGCGCAACTCGCCCAGCACGCGCACGCTCGGCAGCCAGTTCGTCGTGATCTGCACCGTATTTTCGTTGATCGCACGCATCTTCATGACTGCGAGAAGGCCCGTGCCGGCGAGCGCGACGAGGAGAAGCGCCACGACAAAGGTTATCTTGGCGCGGATCGAAAACTTGGAGAACATTGGGGGTCTCTTGGTTTGGCGCGCGACGCGCTGCGAGGCGGAGAGTGCGGCACCGCGAAGCGGAGCCGGCGCCATAAAAAACCCATTTGACCTACATTTACGTTAATGATGCGCCCGTAAAATTACGGAGCCGCGTTGGAAGCCTATTGGAATCAAGGGTGATGCGGCGTCAGGGCATCAGCCGGAGCGCATCGGAGAAGAACGCCGGGCCACCGAAATTGCCTGATTTGAGCGCCAGCAGCATTGCGCCTTGCCTTGCGCCCACCGCGCGCAGTACCGGGACACCAGCAGCAATTTCAGCGCCCACCAGGAAACCGGGAATGCCGAGGCGGTCGACCACGGCGCCCGACGTCTCGCCGCCCGCCACCACGAGGCGGCGCACGCCCGCCTCGACCAGCCCTTCGGCGATGTCGGCCATGGCCTGCTCGATGGCGTGACCCGCAGCGTCGCGGCCGTGGCGCGCCTGCACCGCCGCGACCTGCTCGGGTGACGAGCTGCTCGCGATCAACAGCGGACGCTTGCCGAGCCGATCCTTCGCCCAGGCGAGCGCGCGGCCGGCCTCGTCCCTGGCCGTGACCAACCGGTCGGGATCAAGCCGCAGCACCGGCATCAGACGCTCGGCATTCGCGATCTGGCCAAGGGTCGCCTGCGAGCAACTGCCCGCGAGGCACGCCGCCGGCCCGCCGAGTGGCGCGCCCAAATCCGCCGCCGCTGAGTGCGCCTTCACCCTGCCCGAGGCAACGAGCGCACGCGCAAGCCCGAGGCCGATGCCGGAGGCGCCGACCGAGAGGCGATGGTCGATCGCCACCGCGCCGATGGTTTCGAGATCGTGGTCGAACACCGCATCGATGATGGCGGCGCCAATGCCCTCGCCCACCAGCCCGGCCAAGCGGGTTCGAACGGCGGCAGCGCCCTGCGCCAGCACCGCTAGGTTGACGAGCCCGATTTTGGTCTCGCTCTGGCGTCCCAGCACCCGCACCAGGCTGGAATCATGCATCGGGTTCAGCGGGTGGTCCTTGAGCGGGCTCTCGTTGAGCGGCACCAGGCCGACGAAGAGATGACCCTGGTAGACGGTGCGCCCGGTTTCCGGGAAGGCCGGCGTCACCAGCACGATGCGGTCGCCCGAATCGGCGCGCAGCGCATCCATCACGGGGCCGATATTGCCCGCATCGGTGGAATCGAAGGTCGAGCAGATCTTGAACAGCACATGGCCGGCGCCGCGGCTGCGCAGCCATTTTTCGGCAGCGCGCGAGCGCGACACCGCAAGATCCGCCTCGATCGAGCGGCTCTTCAGGGACACGACGACCGCGTCGACCTCGGGAAGCGCGAGATCGTCCGGGGGCACGCCGATCGTCTGCACCGTGCGCAGACCCGCGCGCGTCAGCGTGTTGGCGAGATCGGAGGCGCCGGTATAGTCGTCGGCAATACAGCCCAGCACCAGCGTCACGGTTTTTCTCCCGCATACCGGCTGAACCAGCCAAGCCCGTCGGTGGTCTTGCCGCGCGGATTGTACTCGCAGCCGACAAAGCCGCCATAGCCGAGCCGGTCGAGCTCGTCGAACAGGTAGGGATAGTTCAGCTCTTCCCCATCGGGCTCGTGGCGCGAGGGAATGCTGGCGATCTGGATATGGCCCGTTATCGGCATCATCTCGCGCAGGTGCATCGTGACGTCGCCATGGATGATCTGGCAATGATAGATGTCGAACTGCAGCTTCAGGTTCGGGATCTCGAGATCCTCGATCAGGTCGCGCGCGAAGCCGAAGTCGTTGAGGAAATAGCCGGGGACGTTGCGCGGGTTGATCGGTTCGATCACGACGTCGAGGCCGTGGGGGGCGAAGAATTCCGCGGCGAACGCCACCGACTTCCTGAACGCCGCCAGCGCCTGCGGATCGGCGCGGTCGGCGATACCAGCCATCAGGTGCAGCCGCTTGACGCCGGTCGCCAGCGCGTAGGGAAGCGCGGTTTGCAGGCTTTCCCTGAGATCGTCGAAGCGCTCCGGCAGCGCCGCATAGCCTTTCTCGCCGGCCGCCCAGTTGCCGGGTGGCAGGTTGAACAGCGCCTGCGTCAGGCCAAAATGGTGCAGCCGCTCGCCGACGTCCTTGGCCGCATGCTCGTAGGGAAACAGGAACTCGACCGCGGTGAAACCGGCATTTGCCGCGGCCTCGAAGCGGTCGAGGAACGGCACCTCGTTGAACATCATGGTGAGATTGGCGGCAAAACGCGGCATGTCTTTTCCTCTTTGCTACTTCGGCTCGCCGGGCAAATGCGCGCCGCCGACCCTGGCATAAAGCCGCGCCACCGACGCATCATCGTCGCGGCCCATGCCGCAGGCCGCCGTCATCAGGAACATCTGCAGCGCGGCGGCGGCCATCGGCACCGGGAACTTCGCGCCGCGCGCCATGTCCTGGATGATGCCGAGATCCTTGACGAAGATCTCGACCGCGCTGCGCGGCGCATAGTCGGCGTCGAGCACGTGCGGCATGCGGTTCTCGAACATCCAGGAATTGCCGGCTGACGCCGTGATCACCTCGTAGACCTTGCGCAGGTCGAGGCCCTGCTTGGCCGCGAAGCTGATCGCTTCGGAAGCGGCGGCGATATGCACGCCGGCCAGGAGCTGGTTGATCATCTTGAAGGCCGCGCCCTGGCCTGCGGCATCGCCGAGCTCGTAGAGCTTGGCCGCCATGGCATCGAGCGCGGGCCGCGCCCCGGCAAAGGCCGCCGCGCTCCCCGAGGCCAGGATGGTCAACTCGCCCTGCGCGGCGCGTTGCGCGCCGCCCGAGATCGGCGCGTCGAGATAATGCCGGCCACTGGCCTCCAGTTGCGCGGCAAGACGCCGGGCAATCTCGGGGTCCATGGTCGCGCTGGAGATGAACACGGCACCCTCCGCCAGCGTCTCGGCCACGCCGTCCTTGCCAAACAGGATCGTCTCGGTCTGCGCCGCATTGACCACGACGCTGACGACGATGTCGGCACCTCGAGCGGCCTCGGACGGCGTCCTGGCGCCCTTGCCGCCTTCGGCGACGAAGCGGGCGACGCTGTCGGCCGAAACGTCGCAGCCGGTGACCGCAAGGCCGGCGCGCCTGAGCGAGGTTGCCATGCCAAAACCCATCGACCCCAGTCCGATCACGGCGACAACAGGTTTTCCGGATTGCGGCATGCGGCGTTCCCTCTTGGGCGGCCGCCATTGAACTTGCGGCCTTCTCCGCTTTGCGTATCACGGCTTGGCCGCGCCGCCAAAGCGTGAGAGAACCGCAAAAGCAAAGGCCCTGCCATGAGCGAAACAAAGCTGCGTGAAGACACCTGCCGGCTCGGCCGCTCGCTGTTCGAGCGCGGCCTGACGCCGGGCTCCTCAGGCAATATCAGCGTCAAGCTCGATGACGGCGGCTGGCTGGTGACGCCGACCAACGCCTCGCTCGGCTTTCTCGATCCGGCGCGGCTGTCGCGCCTGGCGAGCGACGGTCGCCTGCTCTCAGGCGATCCGCCGACCAAGGAAGTGCCGCTGCACAGCGCGCTCTACCAGACCCGCGATGCGGCGCGCGCGGTGGTGCATCTGCACTCGACCCATTCGGTGGCGTTGTCGATGCTGCCGGAGATTGATCCGCGCGCGGCGCTGCCGCCGCTGACCGCCTACTATGTCATGAAATGCGGCGCGACGGCGCTCGTGCCCTATTATCGGCCGGGCGACCCTGATGTCGCCGATGCCATCAAGGGACTCGCCGGCAAATATTCGTCCGTGCTGCTCGCCAATCACGGGCCCGTGGTGTCGGGCGACACGCTGGAGGCCGCGGTGTTCGCGATCGAGGAGCTGGAGGAGACTGCAAGACTCTATCTGCTTTTACGCGGGCTCAACCCGCGTTACTTGACGCCGCAGCAGGTCGACGATCTCGTGAAGGCCTTTGGGCTGCCGGAGCACCATGATCACCGATAGTTTTGCGGAGAGCGATCCACGCGCAGCGCGGCCCCGATGACAGGCTCCGCGACGAAGTAATGCAGGGCCTTTCAAAACTCTGGATTGCTTTTGCTCGCAATGAGAGCGGTGACGCGGCCCAACTCGGACGCTCCTCGTGAATCGCGCCGGTCAGTCACGGGATCGCATTTGCCGAATGGCTGGCCGCAGCCGGGCGGATGCTGCAACCCTTCTGCACCAGAACTTCAAGCGCGCAATCTGCTCACGCGTCCATCGCCAGATTTCGGACGATGTCACCCAATCATGAAACCTGATCCAGTGACGATACAAGACCGCGAAGGCCGGTATCTGCAACAAGCGGTCGCGCGTCAATCGGAAGAGACGCTCGATCAGCGTGATCTTCAGGATCTCGCCTGCGCAAATGGTCAGGGCACCTTCCGTAACGTGGCCTGTCGTGACGAGGAACGCGCCAACGGGTTTCACAGGTTCAAGAATGACGACCGGAACGGAAAACAGGGCGAGGGCCGGATACGGACGTAGACCCCGGATCCAATCATTCAGAGGCTGTAGAACGGGTAACCGCTCGATCCACCTGGACAGCGGAGCCGCCACGGTTTCAAACACCAGATCGGCGATAAAATAAACCGTGACAAGGACATAGCCGAGAATCTTGAGCGCGTGCTTCATGGCGAATGTCTCCACCACACAAACGCCCTTGTAGGGGTGATGGTTTCAAGCCTGCGACCTCTCAAGCCCTGGCATGACGGCAAAAATTCGTGGTGTCTACAATCCCAGATACGCCTTGCGGACGTCGGGATTGACCTTGATCTCGGCTGCCGAGCCCTGCATCAGCACGCGGCCGGTCTGCAGGATGTAGGCGCGGTCGGCGATTTCAAGACATTCGGCCATCCGCTGCTCGACGATCAAAACCGTCATGCCGGCGTCGCGGATGCGCTTGACGGCGGCAAAGATCTCGTCGACCAGCTTCGGCATGATGCCCTGCGACGGCTCGTCCAGCATCAAAAGGCGCGGCCGCGTCATCAGCGCGCGTCCGATCGCCAGCATCTGCTGCTCGCCGCCGGACAGCGTCTCGGCGCGCTGGTCGAGCCGCTCCGACAGCCGCGGGAACAGCTTGAACACGAGGTCGAGCGGGCCTTCGCGATCCGTCTTACCGCGATAGAGATAGCTGCCGAGCCTCAAATTGTCCCGCACCGACAGGCGCGGGAACAGCCGGCGGTTTTCCGGCACGTAGGCGATGCCGCGCCCGGTGATCAGGTGTTGCGGAACGCCATCGATGCGCTCGCCGTCGAAAGTGACGGAGCCCGCGCGCGGGCGCTCGGCGCCCGCGATGGATTTCAGCAGCGTCGACTTGCCGGCGCCGTTGGCGCCTGCCACGCAGACGATCTCGCCCCTGGCGACCTCGATCGAGACCGCTGATATCGCGACCAGCCCCTGATAGGCGGTGGTGATCTCATGCACCGACAGCATGACGGTCCCCGAGATAGGCAGTGATGACCTTCGGATCGCGAACGATGTCGCCCGGCTTGCCCTCGACCAGCACCTTGCCGAGGTCGAGCACGATGGCGCGGTCGACCAGCGGCATCACGATTTCCATGACGTGCTCGACCATCAGCACGGTGATCCCGGTCTCGCGCACCTGCCGCACCAGCTCGACGCCGCTCTGCGCCTCGACCGGCGTCAGGCCGGTCAGCACTTCGTCGAGCAGCAGCAGCTTCGGCTCGGTCGCAAGCGCGCGGGCCACCTCCAGCCGGCGCTTTTCCGACGGCACGAGATCGCTTGCGAACACGCCGGCCCGCGCATCGAGACCGCAGAACTCCAGCACCTGATGCGCCTTGCGCCGCGCCTCCCGCATCACGGTGGTGCGGACCAGCGCGCCGACGATGACATTGTCGATGACTGTCATGGTCTCGAAGCTCTTGACCACCTGGAACGTGCGACCGATGCCGCGCTGGCAGCGCTCCGCCGCAGGCAGCCGCGTCACGTCCGTGCCGTCGAACCAGATCGAGCCTTGGGTCGGCGACATGACGCCCGCGATCAGGTTGAACAGCGTCGACTTGCCGGCGCCATTGGGACCGATCAGGCCGACGATCTCGCCGCGACCGACCGAGATCGACACGTCGCTGTTGGCGACGAGACCGGCGAAGCGCTGCGTGACGGCGCGGGTTTCGAGCAGAGCCGTCATGCGCCGGCCCCCGTGCGCCGCCGCGCGAACAGCCCGACAAGCCCTTGCGGCCGCGCCAGCGAGATCAGCACGATCAGCGAACCGTAGACGATGAGATCGACGCCGCGCCCGGAGCCTCCGATGAAAGAACGTGTCAGCTCGGTGAGCGGAATCAGGATCACAGCGCCCAGTATCGGCCCCCACAGCGTGCCGATGCCCCCGACCACGGCCGGCAGCGCCATCAGCAGCGAGAACTGGAAGCCCATCACGCTTTCGGGATCGATATAGGAGACGAACTGGGCATAAAAGCCGCCGCCAACCGCGACGAGAAAAGCCGAGACGGCGGCCGCGCCCATCTTCGAATTGAACACGACGACGCCGAGGCTCTCGGCGGCATCGGGATTGTCCTTCACCGCGCGCCACCAGAAACCCCATTTCGAATCCTCGAGCCACCAGGTGACGAACCAGGCGACGGCAGCGAGCGCCAGCGCGAAGTAGAAATAAGGCAGCTTGCTGCGGGTGAACTGGAAGGTCAGCCAGCTGTCGCGGCGCACCGGAATGTCGATGCCGAGCGCGGCGCCCGCCCAGTCCCAGTTCTGGAACAGGAGCAGCGCGGTCTCGGCGATGACGATGGTAGCGATCACGAAATAATGGCCGCGCAGGCGGAAGCAGGGATAGCCGAGCGCCATCGCGATCAGCGCCGAGATGATGCCGCCGCCGAGCATGCCGAACCACGGCAGCATGCCGAATTTCGTGAACAGAAGCGCAGTGCTGTAGGCGCCGAGCCCGAAATAGAGCGCGTGCCCGAGCGAGATCTGCCCGCAATAGCCGGACAGGATATTCCAGCTCTGCGACAGCGCCGCATACATCAGGGTCAGCACCATGATGTTCTGGACGTAGACGTCCTTGACGACGAGCGGCGCCAGCGCCGCGAGAGCCGCGAGGCAGGCCGCTATGATCAATTCACGGCGGCGGCGGTCGGCGAAAGCCCTGTCCATCAGATCGACCCGAACAGGCCGCGCGGCCTGATGAAGACCACGAGCAGGTAGACTGCGTAGATGCCGACCGACTTCAGCGACGGCGGCAGGATCAGCGCCGTCGTCGCCTCGACGAGCCCGACGATGATGCCGCCGGCAAAGGCGCCGAACACGCTGCCGAAGCCGCCGAGCGCGACCGTGACATAGGCGATCAGCGCAAAGGACGCGCCAACGTCGGGATAGACGTAGAAGAAGATCGCCATGATGGCCCCGGCAAGCCCGACCAGCGCCGCGCCAAGGCCCCAGCCCAGCGCAAACACCCGGTTCTTGTCGATGCCGACGAGCGCCACCGCGCCGGCATCCTCGCGCGTGGCCTCCAGCGCGCGGCCGAAATCGGTGCGATTGATGAAGAAGTAAAGGGCGCCAAAGGCCAGAATCGAGACCGCCGCGCCCATCAGCTGCGGCTCGGGCAGGAAGATGCCGGCCACCGAGACGGTTTTGCCGCCGAGCCAGGAATGGGTGACGCTGCGATAATCGGGCGTGAAGAAGAACTGCGCCAGCCCGCGCATGACGATGGCAAGCCCGAAGGTCGAGAAGATCTGCACCATGCCGGCATTGGCCTTCGCCCTTACCGCAAAGCGCACGATCAGGAGATAGGCGACCGCGCCGAACACGAACAGCGCGGCCGCGACCAGCGGCGCCGACAGCAGCGGATCGAGCGCGAAATAGGCGAACAGGAAGAAGGTCGCATACATCGCGATCATCAGGAATTCGCCGTGGGCGAAGTTCACGACGTCCATCAGTCCGAAAATGAGCGCGAGCCCGACCGCGATGAGACCGTAGAGCAGCCCCATCAACAGTCCGCTTGCCAGGCTCTGGATGATCGTTTCGGCGGTCACGGCTCCCCCCTTGTCCGTTCCCGTCGAACCTACTTCATCGGCCAGATGGCTTCGGCGACGGCCGCCTGCGCCGGGAAGATGGTGACGAACTTGCCGCCGACATATTGCAGCAGCACCGGGTCGGCGTCGTTGTTCTGGCCGGTCTCGTCGAACTTCACGCGCTTCCACGGCATGATGGTCTGCTCGCCCGGCAGGTCGGTGGCGGCAAGCGCCTCGCGGATCTTGTCGCCCTCGGTCGACTTGGCGCGGTTGATGGCGTCCGCCATCACGATCAGCCCCATGAACTGGCGCGACGAATAGTCGTTGAGGTCCTTGCCCGAACGCTCCTTGAACATGGCGTTGATCGCGCCGACCATCGGCCGCTTGGCGGCAAGGTCGAGCGAGAAGGTGCCGCGCGAGATCACGCCTTCGAGCTTGTCGCCAACCGCGTCATAGAGCGCCTTCTCCGAGAAGCCGGCATCCTGCGCCACGATCGCCGGCGGCTTGTAGCCGAGCTCGCCCATGGTCTTGACCAGGAGGATGCCGTCGGTGGTGTAGCTCGAGGGCATCAGCACGTCGGCATTCGCAGCCTTGATCTGTTGCACCTCCGCCGAGAGCGACGGCGAGTTGGCGCGATACTTGATGTCGGCCACCACCTTGTAGCCGCGCTCGCCCGCAAGCTTGAGCTGGGCGTTGCCGGAGTCGGTGCCGAAGATGGTGTCTTCGTGGAACAACGACAGCGTGTCGATCTTGGTGCCCTTCTTCTTCATGGCGTCGAAGAAGTCGAACATCGCGGCCGAATACATTTCGTCATGGGGCGCGGCGCGGAAGTAGAATTTCAGCCCGCGGCGGTGCAGGCTTGGCGAGGAATTGTCCGCCGATAGGAACGGAATCTGGTAGCGCTCGCAGATCTGGCTGACGGTGACCGCGACCGCGCTCTGATAGGTGCCGATGATGGCGCAAACCTTCTCCTGCGTGATCAGGCGCTCGGCTTCGGCACGCCCCTTCTGGGGGTCGGCCTGGTGATCGGCGAACACGAGGCGAACCTTGGCGCCGCCAAGACCGGGCAGTCCCTCGTCCTTTGCCAGCGGCAGCGCAAAATCATACTTCTTGTTGATGATGTCGGCCGCGGTCTCAAACGCCTTCTGCGCGTCGACGCCGATCTGGGCGCTGGCGCCGGAGAGCGGATAGATGACGCCGATCACCACGTCCGCCGGATCCGCCGCGCCGGCGGCCATCGGCCCGAGCGCGGCGGCGGCGGTTGCACCAAGCAATACATTTCGGCGGCTGATCGTCATCTTCGCATATCCTCTGTTGAACGAACGCTATCGATGGAACGGATTTTGGCGCCGGTAAAGCCGGAATGATCGGCATCCCCTGCATCAAAGCACCGCAAGGTCGCGGTTATGCAGGTCGGTGACCAGCATCAGGCCGGGCGCATGCGTGATCGCGAACGGAAGTCTCGCCGCCGCGATCACCGCCTGTGGCGTCACACCGCAAGCCCAGAACACCGGGATTTCGTCGTCCTCGACCGGGACCGGATCGCCATAGTCGGGCTTAGCGAGGTCGCTGACCCCGATCGAACCGGGATGACCGAGATGCACCGGCGCGCCGTGCACCGATGGAAAACGTGTGGTGATCTGGATGGCGCGGATCGCGTCCTTCGGTTTGAACGGGCGCATCGACACCACCAGCGGCCCCGCGAACGGACCGGACGGCGTGCAGGCGATGTTGGTGCGATACATCGGCACGCGCTGCTTGCGCTCGACATGGCGGATCGAGATGCCCTCCGCGATCAGGGCCTCCTCGAACGAATAGGAGCAGCCAAGCACGAAGGCGACGAGATCGTCGCGCCAGTGCGCTTTGATTTCGGTCGGCTCCTCCACCACCTCGCCGTCGCGCCAGACCCGGTAGCGCGGCACGTCGGTGCGGATATCGAGGTCGGCCCCCAGCGCCGCAATGTGCGGATTGCCGACCTCGGACATGCCGATGATCGGGCACGGCTTGGGATTGAGCTGGCAGAAGCGATGAAAGTGGCCTGCGAACTTCTCCGGCAGGATCGCGAGATTGCCCTGCACGAAGCCGTCGGCGAGGCCGGCAGTGGTCGACATCATGCCGGTTCGGCAGGCCAGGCGCGCCTCCAGGGCGGGAGACGTCCGGGAGTCCACAGGCTTTTGATCTGCCGCCAAAACAGTCATCCGGGTGACCTGCCCACAATCTCGACAAGGACAGTCAATCGCAACCGTGATATAAAGTCTAATCGTGGTTTTTAATCATATTGGATAAGTCTGATTTATCGAAAGCCAAGGGCGCGCGATGCTGGATTTCCGATCCATCGAAACCTTTCTCTGGGTCGTCAAGCTCGGCAGCTTCCGCGGAGCGGCCCAGCGTCTCAATACCACCCAGCCCGCCATTTCCCAGCGTATCGCCCAGCTCGAGCGCGAGATGGGCGTGAAGCTTCTGAACCGCGACCACCGCGTGGCCTCGCCGACCCCGAGCGGCCGGCAACTCATGGTCTACGCGGAGAAAATGCTGGAGCTGCGCTCGGCGATGGTCGCTGAGGTCGGCGACCGCACGGTGATGCGCGGCGGGCTGAGGCTGGGCGTTGCCGAGACCATCGTGCACACCTGGTTGCCGCGGCTGATCAAGAGCATGAATGCGACCTATCCGAACCTGTCGCTGGAAATCGAGGTCGACATCACGCCGAACCTCAACGCCCGTCTGCTGGCCCAGGAGATCGAGCTCGCCTTCGTGCTCGGGCCCTCCTCGGCGCCCGACGTGCGCAACCGCGTGCTGTGCGACTATTCGATCGGCTTTCTGGCCAGCCCCTCCCTCGGGCTCGGCACCGGACCGCTCGCACTGCGCGACCTCGCCAAATTCCCGATCATCACCTTCGCCCGCAAGACCCAGCCCTACGAGGCCGTGCGCGCGCTGTTCAACCGGCCCGATCTGCCGCCGATCCGGCTGCACGCCAGCGCCTCGATCGCAACCGTCATTCATATGGCGCTCGAAGGTCTCGGCATCGCCATCATCCCGTCCGCGATCGTAGAGAACGAGCTCGCCGCCGGACGGCTGCAGCATCTCGCAACCAACGTCAAAATGCCCCCGCTCACCTTCTCGGCGAGTTGGCTCGCCTCGCCGGACGTGGCGGCCGTCGAACGCGTCGTCGATCTCGCCCAGCGGATCGCGCAGTCCGCAACGTCGGTTGACGAAGCCGCGCCGCCGCGCCATTGAACAAATAATGCGCAAAAGACGGAAACCACCGCATGAGCCGAGCCGCTACCAACCTGCAGATCGATTCCGCCCGCCTCTGGGGCACCATCCATGAGACCGCGAAATTCGGCGCGACCCCCAAGGGCGGCGTGCGGCGGCTGACGCTCGGACCTGAGGACAAGCAGGTGCGCGACTGGTTCCGCAAGGCGTGCGAGGCCGCGGGGCTGGAGGTCCGCGTCGACGCGCTCGGCTCGATGTTCGGATTGAGGAAAGGACGGGATATGTCGAAGCCGCCGATCGGGCTCGGCTCGCATCTCGACACCCAGCCCACGGGCGGCAAATATGACGGCGTGCTCGGCACGCTCGCAGCGCTCGAGGTGGTCCGCACGCTGAACGACGCCGGGATCGAGACCGAGGCGCCGATCTGCATCTGCAATTGGACCAACGAGGAAGGCTCGCGCTTTGCGCCGGCGATGATGGCGTCCGCGGCTTATGTCGGCGACTTCACCACCGAGGACATTCTTTCGCGCAAGGATGCCGAAGGCGTCACGGTCGGCGAAGCGCTCGACGCGATCGGCTATCGCGGCGACGCGGCGGTCGGGGCGCAGAAATTCTCGGGCTTTGTCGAACTGCACATCGAGCAGGGCCCGATCCTGGAGGCCGAGAACAAGACCATCGGCGTGGTCGATTCCGGCCAGGGCGTGCTGTGGTATGACGGCAGGATCACGGGCTTCGAGAGCCATGCCGGCACCACGCCGATGCCGCTGCGCCGCGACGCGCTCGCCACCCTCTCGGAAATTGTGCTGGCGCTCGAGGCCATCGCGAAAAAGCACGGGCCGAACGCGGTGGCGACCATCGGCGAGGCCGTGATCGCAAGCCCCTCCCGCAACGTGATCCCCGGCGAGATCGCCTTCACGGTGGATTGCCGCAGCGTCGATGCGAAGGTCATGGACGCGCTCGATTCCGAGCTGCGCGCTGCCGCTGCCGAGATCGCCGGGCGACGCAAGGTCGAGGTGGCGCTTGATCTGGTCTGGCGCAAGGCGCCCACCCACTTCGACGCCAAGCTGGTCGGCGCGGTCGAGACCGCAACCAAGGCGCTTGGCTACTCCTATCGCCGCATCACCTCGGGCGCCGGCCACGATGCCTGCAACCTCAACACCAAGATCCCGGCGGCGATGGTGTTCGTCCCGTGCAAGGACGGCGTCAGCCACAACGAGCTCGAAGACGCGACGCAGGCCGACTGCACCGCCGGCGCCAACGTGCTGATGCATACGGTGCTCGCGCTCGCCGGGGTCGCATCCTGACAAGATAACAACAACGGGAGTTCGCCGTGCGCGGAGTGTTCGTCGACGCCAATGAATCGCTCGCCGCCATCATGGAGCGGCTGGAAAAGCCCGGCGATCCCCGGATGCGCATCCACCGCGATCCCGACGTCACCCCGGAGCAGTTGCCAAAGGTGCTGGACGGCGCCGAGATCGCCATCGTCGATCACACCTACCTGCCCACCGACATTGCGCGCCAGTGCAAGGGCCTGAAGGACGTGGTGTTCTTGGGGACGGGCGCACGCAGCTACATGAATCCGGAAGAGCTCGCCGAGCTCGGCATCTCCGTGCACCTGATCAAGGGCTATGGCGACACCGCGGTCGCGGAATCCGCGATCGCCCTGATGTGGGCCTCAGCGCGGGTGCTGGCTCTGATGGACCGCGAGATGCGCGGCGGCAACTGGCTGCGCGAGGACGGCATGCAGCTCACCGGCAAGACCATCGGGCTCGTCGGCTTTGGTGGCATCGCCGCGGAGGTCGCCCGGATCGCGCTCGGAAGCGGCATGAAGGTGCTCGCCTGGAACCGGACCAAAAAGCAATATCCCGGCGTCGAATTCGTTGATATCGACAAGCTGCTTGCCGACAGCCATGTCGTCTCCGTGCACCTGCTGCTGAACGACGAGACGCGCGGCTTTCTCTCCCGCGAAAGGATCGCGCGAATGAAGCCCGGCGTGATCCTGGTCAACACCGCGCGCGGCGCTGTTGTCGACGAAGACGCGATGATCGAAGCGCTGAAGTCCGGCCATATCCGCCACGCCGGGCTCGACGTTTTCAGCGTCGAGCCGCTGCCCCGGAATCACCCATTGACAAAGCTGCCGAATGTCACGCTATCGGCGCATTCGGCGTTCCGCACGCCCGAGGCAAGCGAGAACCTGATCCACGCCGCGTGGGAACATTGCAGGCGGATCGCGCAGTCGTAGGGTGGGTTAGCCCAACCTACGCAGGCAAAATCACTCCACCATCTCCGCGACCGCCTTGCCGCAGGCCGTCGTGTCGGCATTGCCGCCGAGATCGCGGGTGCGCAGCGTGCGTTCGCCGAGCGTGCGCTCGATCGCGCCGACGATCGCCTCCGCCGCCTGCTTCTCGCCGAGATGCTCCAGCATCATGGCGCCCGACCAGATCATGCCGATCGGGTTGGCAATGCCCTGCCCGGCGATGTCGGGCGCCGAGCCATGGACCGGCTCGAACACGGACGGAAAATCGCCTTCCGGATTGATGTTGCCTGACGGCGCGATCCCGATCGTGCCGGTGCAGGCGGGACCGAGATCCGAAAGAATATCCCCGAACAGGTTCGAGCCGACCACGACGTCGAACCAGTCCGGATGCAGCACGAAATTCGCGGTCAAGATATCGATGTGATACTTGTCCCACTTCACTTTCGGATAGTTCTTCGCCATCGCCTCCACACGCTCGTCCCAATAGGGCATGGTGATGGAGATGCCGTTCGACTTGGTCGCCGAGGTCAGGTGCTTTTTCGGCCGCGATGCGGTGAGCTCAAAGGCGAATTTCAGGATGCGATCGACGCCGACCCGCGTCATCACGGTCTGCTGCGTGACGAATTCGCGCTCGGTGTCTGGGAACATGCGCCCGCCGACGGAAGAATATTCGCCCTCGGTGTTCTCGCGCACCACCCAGAAATCGATGTCGCCGGGCTTGCGGTTGGCGAGCGGCGACGGCACCCCCGGCATCAGCCGCACCGGACGCAAATTGACGTACTGGTCGAACTCGCGCCGGAACTTGATCAGCGATCCCCACAAGGAAATGTGATCGGGGATCTTCGCCGGCCAGCCGACCGCGCCGAAATAGATCGCGTCGTGCTTGCCGATCTGCTCCTTCCAGTCGTCGGGCATCATCTGCCCGTGCTTTTCGTAATAGTCATAGGAGGCGAAGTCGAAATGGTCGAAGGCGACGGCAACGCCGTTCTTTTTCGCCGCCGCCTCGATGACGCGCAGCCCCTCCGGCATCACTTCCTTGCCGATCCCGTCGCCGGGAATGACCGCGATGCGGTATGGTTTCTTGCCGCTGCTCATCGAGAACGTCCTTGTGATATGTCCTGGCCCCGCAGGCACTTGCTGGGTCGCCCTGCAATGGACCAAACTCGGGTCGAGCGCAACGCTGCAGTGCAGTGTTGACCGCCCGGACGGCTCCCGCCAATTTTTCACCACCCCGCCTTTTCCAGCAAGCGAGTATTCCCATGGACCTGCACCTGCGCGGCAAGCGCGTTCTCATCACCGGCGCGTCCAAAGGCATTGGCGCGGCCGCCGCCGAAGCCTTTGCCGAGGAAGGCGCTCATCTGATGCTTGCCGCGCGCAGCGGCGAGCAGCTGAAGGCGCTGGCCGATCGCCTGCGCTCGGCGCACCAGATCGACGCGAGCACCCATGTCACCGACCTGCGCAAGGCCGAGGATATCGCGCGGCTCGCAAAGGACGCCGCCGACATCGACATCCTCGTCAACAATGCCGGCGACATTCCGGGCGGCTCGATCGACAAGATCGACGAGGCGACCTGGCGCCACGCCTGGGAACTGAAGGTGTTCGGCTATATCAATCTGACGCGGATGATCTATGCGCAGATGAAGGCGCGTGGGCACGGCGTGATCGTCAACGACATCGGCGCGGCCGGCGAGAAATTCGACGCCAACTATATCTGCGGCTCGGCCGGCAATGCGGCGCTGATGGCGTTCACCCGTGCGCTCGGCAGCAAGAGCCTCGCCGACAACATCCGCGTCGTCGGCATCAATCCGGGCCCCGTCGGCACCGACCGCCACGTCACGCTGCTGAAGACGCGGGCAAAAAACCAGTTCGGCGACGAGAGCCGCTACAAGGAGTTCCAGAAGGGCCTGCCGCTCGGCCGCCCTGCGCATGCCCGCGAGATCGGCGACCTCATGGCGTTCCTGGCCTCCGACCGCTCCGGCTATACGTCGGGCGTGATCTACACGGTCGATGGCGGGATCGCCGCGGGCTGGGGTTAGCGCTATACCATCGTCATTGCGAGCGCAGCGAAGCAATCCAGACCTTCACGGCTGCACGCTGGATTGCTTCGTCGCTTTGCTCCTCGCAATGACGCGACTGGTTACTCCGTCCGTTCGAACAACTGCCGGATCAGTGTGGTGATCCGGCCTGTTGGAGACGCGAGCTCGTTCATGATCGAAAAATGGTCGGCGCCGGCGATCTCCTCGTAAGTGACCGGCAGCGCTTGGCGCGCGCGATGGGCAGCAAAATCCGAGGTCTCCTTGCGCAGCAGCGGCAGTTCGGCGCCGCCGACCACCAGCGACAGCGGCTTGTCGATGCCGGCTAGCCTCATCGGCGAGTTGCGGCGCGAAGCCGCTTCGTCAAGCCCGAGCTTGACGTTGAGGTAGGAATGCCTGATCGGCTCGAGGTCGTAGATGCCTGATATCGCCATGCCGGCCCGCACATGCCGATGCGACAGCGCCATCGCGGTCAGATGGCCGCCGGCCGACCAGCCGGACACCACGATCCCCTCACCGTCACCGCCGAGCGCCGGCAATTCCTTCGCCAAAAAATCGATGCCGGCATGGATCTCCGCGACGATCTCGTCGAGTTTCGCGTCGGGCGCGAGCGTATAGCCGATCAGCGCCACGTTGATGCCCTGCGCCATCGGCCCCGCCGCGAAATGCGTAAAAAATTCCTTGGACCGCATCTGCCAGTAGCCGCCGTGGATGAACAGCAGCGTCGGCGCCCGGTCGCGCGCTTTCAGGAAATCGATCCGGTTGCGCTCGCGCGGACCATAGCGCAGGTCGAGACGGCCGGCGTGGCGGCCGCGCATCTCGCCCGAGCGACGTTCCCAGTCGGTCATGATGTCCGCGCTGCCCTTGACGGCAACGCTGTTGTTGAGACCGAGGTCGCGCGCTTCCTGGCTCATCTTGCGCCAATCGAGCGTGTCGAACGGTGGCGTCATGGCATGTCTCCCGGTCTCGCATTTCCATTTTTCTGGAAATCATTTACAGCATGACGTACTCCGCTACCAGACGGAGCGAAAATCGGGAGAAATGCCGGTGGGTCAGGAATTGGTGCAGGAGACGGCGTGCGCGGTGGTGGACAGGCTCAAGCGCGGCGAGGTCAGCCCACTCGACCTGCTCGACGTGCTGGAAAGGCGCATTGCCGTGGTCGATGGCAAGGTCAATGCGCTGCCGACGCTGTGTTTCGACCGCGCCCGCGATCATGCCCGCGCGCTGATGCGAAAGCCTGCCGCCGCGCGCGGCCTGCTCGCCGGCCTGCCGGTTCCGATCAAGGACCTCACCCACGTCAAGGGCGTGCGCAATACGCAGGGCTCGCCGATCTTCAAGGATGTCGTCTCGCCGCAATCCGACATCGCGGTCGAGCAGCTCGAGGCCAATGGCGCGATCGTCTACGCAAAATCCAACACGCCGGAATTCGGCGCGGGCGCCAACACCTTCAACGAGGTGTTCGGCGCAACCCGCAATCCCTGGGACATTTCGAAATCCGCGGCCGGCTCGTCCGGTGGAGCAGCGGTCGCGCTCGCAACCGGCATGGCCTGGCTCGCCCACGGCACCGACATGGGCGGCTCCTGCCGCAATCCCGCAAGCTTCTGCGGCGTCGTCGGCTTGAGGCCCAGCATCGGCCGCGTCCCGCACACGCCGAGCGCGACCGTCGACCGCAACTTGACCGTCCATGGCCCGCTGGCGCGCAACGTCGAGGACCTCGCGCTGTTTTTGGACGCCATGAGCGGCGAATGGCCTGCCGATCCGCTGTCGCTGCCGCCGCCGGCGCAATCCTTTCTCTCGGCGGCGCGTTCCGGCAAGAAGCCGAAGCGGATCGCCTATTCGGCGGATCTCGGCATCACGCCTGTCGATCCCGAGGTCGTCGCCATCACACGCAAGGCGGCGCAGCGCTTTGCGGAAGCCGGCATCATCGTCGAGGAGGCGCATCCCGACTTGCGCGAGGCCCATGAATCCTTCCACGTGCTGCGCGCCTTCGACTTCGCGATGACCAAGATGGACCTGCTGCGAACCAAGCGCGACCTGCTGAAGCCCGAGGTGATCTGGAACATCGAGCAGGGCCTGAAGCTTACGGTCGAGCAGATCACGCGCGCCGAGGCGCAGCGCCTCGCCATGGCCACGCGCGCGATCGAGTTCTTCAAGACCTACGATCTTCTGCTCTGTCCTGCGACCATCGTCCCGCCGTTCCCGGTCGAGAACCGCTATGTCGCGGAATGCGCCGGCAAGAAGTTCGACAATTACGTCGAATGGCTCGGCATCGTCTATGCGATTACGCTGACCTGCGCCACCGCGCTGTCGCTGCCCTGCGGCTTCACCGCGTCGGGACTGCCGGTGGGATTGCAGGTGGTGGCACCGCCGCGCGGCGACGCGCAATTGCTCGCCGGCGCCAAGCTGCTCGAGGACATTCTGGGCCTGCGCGGTTCGACGCCGATCGACCCCCGGCCGGCGAAAGCCTAGAGCTCGCCGTCCGCCTTCAGCGCGACGGAGAGCGCAAGCTTCGTCTGCTCGACGATGTCCTCGACCAGCTCCTCGCGGCTGACGCGCGCGACCTTGCCGGTGAGTAGCCCCTGCTCGGCCAGCATCACCACGCCGTGCAGCGCGGCCCAGATCTGCAGCGCATGGCGCTCGCGGATCAAACCGACCGCGGGCGCTTCCAGTGCCTCGACCAGCAGGCTGAAGGTTTCCATCGCCGCCTTGTGCAGCTCGCTGCCATCGGGCGAACAGGCCATGACGCGAGAGGCAAACATCAACCGATAGATGCCGTTGCGCCGCAAACCGAAGGCCAGCGCCGCCTGCGCGAACCGCGACAGCTTTGAACGCCGCGAAGACCGCTCGATCGATTCCTTGAGCTCCGCCGTGAATTGCCGAAAGGCTTCCGCGGTCACCGCCTCCATCAGCGCGTCGCGATCGGCAAAGTGCCGGTACGGCGCCGGCTGCGACACGCCGAGCTTCTTCGCCAATGCCTTGAGACTGACCGCTTCCGGGCCGCCGCGCTCGACCTCGTGCAGCGCCGCCTGGGTCAGGGCGTCGCGCAGATCGCCGTGGTGATAGGCATTTTCAGGTTTGCGAACCAGGCGCGGCGGCATATTGGCTGACGACTTTCTGATCTTTTCACTTGACAGCCGGGTCGGCTGGCGAATGTAATATGCTATAATTTAGCGGCACAGCCAAGATGCCGCAATGCTGCTTGGAAACGCTGGACGCGCGGCAGAAGCGCGCGCGCCTGATCAGGGAAGCGACGGCCATGGGAAAACTGAAAATCCACGTCGACCAGGACAAGTGCCAGGGGCATGCGCGCTGCAAATCGCTGGCGCCGGAGCTGTTCGAGCTCGACGAATTCGGCAATGCGCACGAGGTCGGCGACGGCACGGTGCCCGAAGGGCTCGAAGACAAGGCGTGGCTTGCCCAGACCAACTGCCCGGAAATCGCAATCGAAGTGACCGAGGAGTGAATCTCCCCGGCGGCTCGCGATCGAGCCTCGTCTGAGCGAACACAGCAGAGGATTTGCGCCGATGTCCGATACCGACCGCGTCCTGCCCGAGCACCCGCCCGTCACCGACTGGGTGCATGATTTCGACCATACCGATCCGCGCTGGACCGAAAATCCGTTTCCGATCTGGGACGAGTTGCGCGCGGTGAGCCCGGTCGTGCACACCGACCGCTTCCTCGGCTGCTATCTGCCGACCACCTATGAGGCGGTGAAGCAGATCGCCTACGACACCGAGCATTTCTCCTCGCGCCGCGTCGTTGTCCGCGACGAGCGGCCGGAGGTCCAGAGGAACGCCGCCCCGCCGATCACCTCCGACCCGCCGGAACACAAGCCGGCCAAGCAATTGCTGCTGCCGCCGTTCACCCCCGATGCGATGAAGAAGCTGGAGCCGCGGGTGCGGGCCATCTGCAACGAGCTGATCGACGAATTCATCGCGGCCGGACGCTGCGACGCCGCGGCGCGCTACGCCAAGTATATCCCGGTCCGCGCGATCGCGCATATGCTGGGGATTCCCGAGAGCGACAGCGATCTCTTCATCCACTGGATCCACCAGATCCTTGAACTCGGAATCAAGGACGAGCGGCAACTGAAGCAGGCGGTCGAGGAGATGACCGCCTATTTCGCCGGCCATATCGAAGCCCGCAAGGCGAAGCCGACCGACGACCTGATCTCGACACTGATGCAGGCAAAGGACAAGACCGGCCAGCCGCTCGACGATTCCCACGTGCTGGGCTCGCTGCGCCTGCTCCTGATCGCCGGCATCGACACCACCTGGAGCGCGATCGGCTCCTCGCTCTGGCATCTCGCAAGGACGCCGGCCGACCGCGAGCGCCTCGTCCGCGAGCCTGGGCTGATGCCGACGGCAGTCGAGGAACTGTTGCGCGCCTATTCGCCGGTGACGATGGCGCGCGAGGTGATGAAGGAAACCAGCATCGCAGGCTGCCCGATCAAGGCCGGCAAGATGGTGCTGCTGTCGTTCCCCGCCGCCAACCGCGATCCCGCCGTGTTCCCCGATGCCGACAAGGTGGTGATCGACCGCAAGGAGAACCGCCACGCCGCCTTCGGCCTCGGCATCCACCGCTGCGTCGGCTCCAACCTTGCGCGCATGGAGATGACGGTCGCGCTGGAAGAGTGGCTGAAGCGGATCCCCGAGTTCCGGCTCGATCCCGCCGGCAAGGTGACCTGGTCCGAAGGTACCGTCCGTGGACCGCGGCAACTTCCGGTGCTATTCGGGAAGCAGGCCTGAGACGATCGAGGAAATAGCGGGCCACCCCAGGGAGGCCTGCCATGACCGATCAAGCCGTCAACAGTGATCAGCTCGACATCACCGACGTCGAGCGGCGGCTGAAGGCGATTTTCATCGGCTCGGTCGGCAACCTCGTCGAATGGTACGACTTCTACGCCTATACGGCGTTCGCGCTTTATTTCGCGCCTGCGTTCTTCCCGACCTCCGACCCGGTGGTGCAGCAGTTCAACGCCGCCGTGCTGTTCGCCGCAACCTTCCTGATGCGCCCGCTCGGCGGCTGGCTGTTCGGCTACCTTGCCGACCATTTCGGCCGCCGGCTGTCGCTGACGCTGTCGGTCGTCTGCATGTGCTTCGGCTCGCTGATGATCGCGGTGACGCCGACCTACGCCACGATCGGCTTTGCCGCGCCTGCGATCCTGGCGCTGGCCCGCGTGATCGAGGGGCTGAGCCTCGGCGGCGAATATGGCGCCAGTGCAACCTATCTGAGCGAGGTCGCCGACGCGAAGCACCGGGGCTTCTATTCCTCGTTCCAGTATGTCACGCTGATCGGCGGCCAGCTCACCGCGATCATCGTGCTGTTGTTGCTGCAGAAGGTCTTCCTGACGCCGGAGGAGCTCAAAGCCTGGGGCTGGCGCATCCCCTTCGTGATCGGCGCGGGGCTGGCGATCTTCGCCGCCGTGATGCGGCGCAGCCTGCAAGAAACGGAGGCCTTCATCGAGGCCAAGAAGGCCGTCAAGCCGACCGGCTCTATTGCGAGTCTCCTGAAATATCCGCGTGAGCTGCTGCTGGTCGTTGGCCTGACCGCCGGCGGCACCGCCGCATTCTACACCTTCACCACCTATATGCAGACCTTCGTCAAGTTGTCGGTCGGCCTCACCGAGGACCAGACCACGACCGTGATCTTCGGCTCGCTGATATTCGCGACCATCCTGCAGCCGCTCTATGGCGCACTGTCCGACCGCATCGGCCGCAAGCCGCTGCTGATCTTCTTCGGCGTGGTCGGCACGCTCGCGACCGTGCCGATCCTCATGACGCTGAAGGAAACCAAGTCGCCCTTCGTGGCGTTCCTCCTGATCTGCGCGGCCTGGATCTTCGTGGCAGGCTACACTTCGATCAACGCCATCGTGAAGGCCGAGCTGTTTCCGACCAATGTCCGCGCGCTCGGCGTCGGCCTGCCCTACGCGATCACGGTCTCGATATTCGGCGGCACCGCGCCGGCGGTTGCGCTCTATTTCAAGACCATCGGGCACGAGGAGTGGTTCTACTACTATCTCTCCGGCATGATCTGCCTGTCGCTGATCATCTATGCTACGATGCGCGACACCAAGCACGAGTCCGCAATGCACCGCCATGAATAGCGCATGAGCGACGACGACGAGCCGCCCGCCGAGAGCAAGCTCACCCGCACCAAGCAGCGCTGGGCACGCGAGGGCCGCTTCCTCACCGGCAGGGTTTCGCGCCCCGAGCAGGAGCGGCTGCCGCCAGGCCAGCACCTGACGCGGGACTGGCCAACGCTCGACCTCGGCATGACCCCGGACATTTCGCGCGAGCGCTGGCGGCTCGACGTTCATGGCGCGGTGGAGAATCCGATCTTCTGGACCTTCGCCGACCTGACGGCCGAGCGGCAGAGCCATTTCGTCTCCGACATCCATTGCGTGACGACCTGGTCGCGCTACGACAACAGCTGGGACGGGCTTGCCACGCGCGACCTGCTCGAGGCCTGCCGGCCGCGTGACGAAGCCCGTTTCGTCGTGCTCTCTTCGTATGACGGCTACACCACCAACCTGCCGCTGGAAGACTTCGCGGCCGAAGATGCCCTGCTCGCCCATGGCTGGTCCGGCGCGCCGCTAGCTGCCGAGCATGGCGGCCCGGTCAGGCTGGTGGTGCCGCATCTCTATTTCTGGAAGAGCGCCAAATGGCTCAAGGCGATCGAATTCCTCGAGCAGGACGCGCCGGGCTATTGGGAAGTGCGCGGCTATCACAACCGCGGCGATCCCTGGACCGAGCAGCGCTATTCCGGCGATTGAACGCCTTTTTCACCTCTCCGCAGTGGGGAAAGGTGAGGACCACCACCACGGAGGCCGCCCATGCCGATCGAGCGTTTCCAATTTGAAGGCGAAGGCGGCCACAAGCTGGCAGCCGCGCTCGACCGGCCGGACCGCGCGCCATCAGCCTATGCGCTGTTCGCGCACTGCTTCACCTGCGGCAAGGATGTGCTGGCGGCACGGCGGATCGCGGCGGCGCTGGCCTCGAAGGGAATCGCCGTGCTGCGCTTCGACTTCACCGGGCTCGGTTCCAGCGAGGGTGATTTCGCCAACGCGACCTTTTCCTCCAACGTCGCCGATCTCGTGCGCGCCGCCGACCATCTGCGCGAGGCTCGCCAGGCGCCGGCGCTCCTGATCGGCCACAGCCTCGGCGGTGCGGCGATCCTGGCTGCCGCCTCCCGCATTCCCGAGGCCAAAGCGGTCGTCACCATCGCAGCCCCGTCGGACCCTTCCCATGTCACCGGTCTCTTCAGGGAGCACGTCGACACCATCCGTCAGCAAGGCGAGGGTGAAGTGTCCCTGGCCGGCCGTCCGTTCCGCATCAAGCGCGAATTTCTCGACGACGTCGCAGAGCACAGTCTGACCAACCACGTCGCCCATCTGCACAAGGCGCTCCTGATCATGCATGCGCCGACCGACGACACGGTCGGCATCGACAACGCGACGCGCCTGTTCGTCGCCGCCAAACATCCGAAGAGCTTCATCTCGCTCGCGGGCGCCGATCATCTGTTGAGCCAGCGCCGCGACAGCACCTATGTCGCAGACGTCATCGCATCCTGGGCCGAACGTTATGTCGAGCCGGCTCAGCTGGCCGCCGCTGACGTGAGCGAGGCGCCGCGGCAGGTGGTGGTGCGCGAAACCCGCACCAGCAAATTCCAGAACAGCGTTTCGGTCGGCCCGCATCAGTTGCTGGCGGACGAGCCGATTGCCTCCGGTGGCGACGACACGGGACCTGGGCCCTATGATTTTCTCCTGACCGCGCTCGGTGCCTGCAAGTCAATGACCATGCGGCTCTATGCCGACCGCAAATCGTTTCCGCTTGAGCGCGCCACCGTCACGCTCCGTCACGGCAAGATCTACGCGAAGGATTGCGCGGAGTGTGAGACGAAGGAAGGCATGCTGGACCAGATCGAGGTCGCGATCGGCCTGGAAGGTCCGCTCGACGCCGATCAGCGCAAGCGGATCCTGGAAATTGCCGACAAATGCCCGGTGCATCGCACCCTCACCTCGGAAATTCGCATCGTGACCAGGGCGGCCGATTAGCATAATATCCGCGCGCGAGGATCAGCCCATGCCAGTCGTCAAGCGCATCGATCCGAGGACCGTATTCGCGCCGGAGGAATGGAGCCGCCTGACGTCGCGCAGCTCGTGGCGCGGGATGTGGCTGGTCGCACATGCCTGGGGCACCATCGCCGCCTGCATCGCGCTGGTCGCGCTCTGGCCGAACCCGCTGACCTGGCTTGTCGCGGTAATGGTCGTCGGCACGCGCCAGCTGGGCCTGGCGATCCTGATGCACGAGGCCGCCCATGGCGGGCTTCATGCCAACAAGGCGGTCAACGAATTCGTCGGACAATGGCTGTGCGCGGTGCCGGTCGGCGCCGATCTCGCCAGCTACCGCGCCTATCACCTGCAACACCACAAGTTCACGCAGCAGCCGGAAGACCCTGATCTCTCGCTGTCGGCGCCGTTTCCGATCTCCACCGAGAGCTACAGGCGGAAGGCGATCCGCGATCTCACCGGGCAGACTTTTGTGAAGCAGCGGCTGCCGCTGTTCCTGTCGCTGTTCAGGCGCGCCGGGAAGGATACGCCGGTGACGCATGAGAGCTTCGTGGCGACGGGCCGGGAAAAGATGGCGCGCTTCCTTGGCGTGAACGCGCTCCTGTTCGTCCTGTTCTGGCTAGCGGGTGCCGGCGTCTGGTTCTTCGTGGTCTGGCTGGTTGCGATGGCGACCTGGCTGTCGCTGGTGACGCGGATCCGCAACATCGCCGAACATGCCTGCACCTCGACCGGCGAGGACCCATTCAGCCATGCGCGCACGACGCTCGCGAATCCGATCGAACGGCTGCTGATCGCGCCCTACTGGGTCAACTACCACGCCGAGCACCACCTCTTCATGTACCTGCCCTGCTACCGCCTGCCCGAGGCGCATCGGCTCCTGGTCGAGAAAGGCCTGATCAAGCGCATGGAGGTGCGGCCCGGCTATCGCGAGGTGATGCGGCTCGCCACTTCCAAAGGCTAGGCCTGCGCCAGCGGGCGGACGCGGAGCGCGCCGCGCAGGCCCGCGGCGGTGCCGAGCATGATGCCGGCCACCGCGACGAAGGAGGTGAACGCCAGCGTCGACAGGCCGGTCAGGCCTTGGCCGACCGAGCAGCCAAGCGCCATCACCCCGCCGATCCCCATCAGCGCCGCGCCACCCGCCGAGCGCAGCATGTGCTGCGGCGACTGGTAGCCTTCCCAGCGGAAGCGACCGGTCGCGAGCGCCGTCACCAGCGAGCCCGCTAACACGCCGCCGACGGTGGCGATGCCGAAATTCACCGTCGAGCCGGTCGACAGCATCACATATTGCAGGGCGTCCGCGATCGGCGCGACGAAGGTCAGCGAGCTCAGCGGCACCGGATTGAAGTCATCGAGGGCCAGGAAGCCGGTCGCAAACCAGCCGGCCGCGATCAGGAGCCCGACCACAAAGCCGGCCGCGATCTGCCCCGGCGATTTGCGGAACGGCGCATGGGTGAAGGCGAAGATGATCAGCGCCGCCGCGATCACGGAGGCCGTGAACATCCGCGCGAGCGCTTCGCTCAGGCCGGCATGCGCGAGCAGCGTGGGCAGCGAGGTGAATTTGGTCGTCACCTGCGAGAACTGCTGGGCCGCGATCCGCAGCGGCGCGATCAGGCCCTTCAGCGTGATTTCCGCCGCGATCGCCAGCACGACCACGACGACGAAGGAGCGTAAGTTGCCGCGGCCGAGCAGCACCAGCGCGCGCGAGCCGCAGCCGTTCGACAGCACCATGCCGTAGCCGAACAGGAGGCCGCCGAAGAAGATCAGCGGAACCGAGAAGGTCGGCTGCAGGTAGATCGACTTGGACAGATCGACCAGCCCCCGCGTCACCAGCAGCTGCGAGGCGGCGATCGCCACGCCCATCGCCAGGGCATAGGTGCGCACCAGCCGGCCGTCGCCTTCCGCCCACCAGCCGCGCAGGCCGCTCATCATGCAGAAGCCGCTCAAGAGGCCGACCGAACCATAGATCAGGCCGATGACGAGGCCGGCTAGGACGGCGATATTGGCGACGGCCATGGTGCATTCCCCGAGCGTCCAAAGCGCGATGGCCTTAGGCGAGCCATCATCGCGCTTTAGGTTATTGTTTGCGCATGATTTTTTCGGAAAACCGGTAGCCACTTTTCCGGATCATGCGCGCCGTCACGCGCGGGAGGCGCCGGGAGCGCCGTCCGAGGGATGTGGTCGCCCGGTTCCCCGCGGCGACGGCTTCTCGCAGGAGTTACCCTTTCGGCCGCCTGTCGTAAACACGCTTGGCCTTGCCGAGCGAGCGTTCCAGCGTGTCGGGGGCCACGATCCGGACCGCGGTCGAAATCCCGATCGTGTTCTTGATCAGGTCGGACACCTTCTCGGCATGGACCGCAAGCCCGCTGCCGTCCCAGTGCTCGTGGCGGGCTTCGGCCAGGATCGCCATCTCGTCCATGCGGCCCTCCCGGGTCAGCTCGATGATGAAATGACCGCCGCACCAGTCGGTCGCGAGCAGCACCTCCTCGATCTGGGTCGGGAACACGTTGACGCCGCGCAGGATGATCATGTCGTCGGAGCGCCCGGTGACCTTCTCCATGCGCCGCATCCCGGGCCGCGCCGTGCCCGGCAGCAGCCGCGTCAGGTCGCGGGTGCGGTAGCGGATGACCGGGAACGCCTCCTTGGTCAGCGAGGTGAAGACCAGTTCGCCCTTCTCGCCGTCGGGCAGCACCTCGCCGGTGTCGGGGTCGATGATCTCCGGGTAGAAATGGTCCTCCCAGACATGCAGGCCGTCCTTGGTCTCCACGCATTCCTGCGCGACGCCCGGCCCCATCACCTCCGAGAGGCCGTAGATATCGGTCGCATCCATGTCGAAGGCCTGCTCGATCTCCGACCGCATCGCGTTGGTCCAGGGCTCGGCGCCGAAGATGCCGAACCGCAGCGACGATTTCCGGGGATCGAGGCCCTGCCGCTTGAACTCGTCGAGGATCGCCAGCATGTAGCTCGGCGTCACCGTGATGATGTCGGGACGAAAATCATTGATGAGCTGCACCTGCCGCTCGGTCATGCCGCCGGAAATCGGCACCACCGTGCAGCCGAGCTGCTCGGCGCCGTAGTGCACGCCGAGGCCGCCGGTGAACAGCCCGTAGCCATAGGCGTTGTGGATGATCATGCCTCTGCGTCCGCCGGCGGCGCGGATCGACCGCGCCATCACCTCCGACCACACACCGATATCGGCGCGGGTGTAGCCGACCACGATCGGCTTGCCCGTGGTGCCGGAGGAGGCATGGATGCGGACCAGGTTTTCGCGCGGGACCGCGAACATCTTGAAGGGGTAGTTGTCGCGCAGGTCGAGCTTGGTGGTGAACGGGAATTTCGCCAGGTCCGAAAGCTGCCTGAAATCGGACGGATGCGCCCCGGCGGCGTCGAACGCCTTGCGGTAATGGGCGACATTGTCGTAGGCGTGCTTGAGCGACCAGGCGAGCCGCTTCTGCTGCAGCGCCATGATCTGATCGCGCGAGGCGCGCTCGGTCTCATCCAGCTCGGCGCGGTAGCCGCCTTGCGTTGCCCGCAATTTCCCTTGAGCCATCCTGCGTTTCCCCTCGTTTCCTTTTATTTTGTCCCGGTCTCGCCTGTCGGCAACCACGGCCCGCCGATGACGCGGGAATGGCCGCGAAACTCGGCGATCACGACATCGCCGGCAGTGACGCGCACGTCATAGATGCCGGACCGCCCGCTGCGCGAGATCTCGCGCGCGGTCGCGACGAGACGGTCGCCGAGCTTGCCGGGCCTGAGAAAAGTGATGCTGCCCTGCGCCGCCACCACGCGCTCGTTGCGGCTGTTGCAGGCAAAGGCGAAAGCGGAATCGGCCAGCGTGAAGATGAAGCCGCCATGGGCGATGCCGTGCCCGTTCGCCATCTCCGGCTTCACGGTCATGGTCAGCGTCGCCTGCCCTGCCTTTATCTCGGCGATCTCCATGCCGAGCCCGCGGCTGGCGTCGTCTTCCTTCCACATCGCCTCGGCGCAGGCGCGCGCCAGGTCGTCGGGCGAGAGCGTGGCCTTCACGTTCAATGCGGCCTCCCATTGTTGTTTGGTCTTGTTGCGCTAGACGTGATCGTAGTCGACCACGACCTTTTCGGAAACCGGCCGGGCCTGGCAGGTCAGCACAAAGCCAGCCTTCAGCTCCCATGGCTCCAGCGAATAGTTGACCTCCATCTGCGCCTCACCCTCGGTGAGCTTGGCGCGGCAGGTCGAGCACATGCCGCCCTTGCAGGCGAACGGCAGGTCGATCCCGGCGCGCAGCGCGGCATCCAGAATGGCCTCGCCTTCGGCAACCGGCACCTCGCGCCGCTTGCCGTCGATGATCAGGGCGGCGATCGCCTTCGGCGGCGCGGAAACCGGCACGACGGCCTTCGGGCGCGGCTTGCCGCCAAGCCCCGAGACGAAGCGCTCGACATGGATGCGATCCTCGCCGATGCCGATGTCGCGGCAGGTCGTCTCGATCTCCTCGCTCATGCCGGTCGGGCCGCAGATGAAGACATGGTCGACGGTTGCCGCCGGCACCAGCGAGCGCAGCAGCACCTTGACCTTCTCGCCATCGAGCCGGCCTTGCAGGATCGGGATGTCCTGCTCCTCGCCTGAAATGACGTAGAACAGCGCGAGGCGCTCAAGGAAGCGGTCCTTCAGCTCCTCCAGCGCCTCACGGAACATGATGCCTTCCGTGGTGCGGTTGCCGTAGAACAGGAAAAAGCGGCTGTTCGGCTCGCGCGCCAGCACGCCCTTGATGATCGACAGGATCGGGGTGATGCCGCTTCCCGCGGCAAAGCCGACGTGGATGCGGGCCTCCTCCGGCGCCGGCGCGATGCCGAAGCGGCCGGTCGGCGTCATCACGTCGAGCGCGTCGCCGCATCTCAATTCGTCGGCGGCCCAGCTCGAGAACGCGCCGCCATCGACCTTCTTCACCGCGATGCGCAGCTCGCCATCATCAGGGCCGGAGCAGATCGAATAGGACCGGCGAACCTCCTCGCCGTCCATCGTGGTCCGCAGCGTCAGATACTGGCCGGGTGTGAAGCGGTAATCGTCCGCGAGCTCGCTCGGGATCGCGAAGGTCAGCGACACCGCATCGGCGGCCTCGCGGCGCAGGTCGTTCACGGCAAGACGATGAAAGCGCGGTGTGGACATCAGTGACACTTGAAATAATCAAATGGTTCGCGGCAGTTCTTGCAGCGCCACAGCGCCTTGCAGGAGGTCGAGCCGAACTCGGACAAAAGCTCGGTGTTGCCGGAGCCGCATTGCGGGCAGGCAACCTGCTGCACGCCGAACAGCGCGCGGCGCGAGGCCGATCGCTCGGGCGGCGCGATGCCGTAGTCGCGCAGCTTGCGCCGGCCATCCTCGCTCATCCATTCCGTGGTCCAGGCCGGCGACAGCACGGTCGTGACCTTGGGCTTGCGAAAACCTTCGCGCTCCAGCGCCAGCTCGATCTCCAGCGCGATCATGTTCATCGCCGGACAGCCGGAATAGGTCGGCGTGATCGTGACCTCGATTTCGCCGTCCCGCACCGTGACGTCGCGAAGCACGCCGAGATCGGCAATGGTCAGGACCGGAATTTCCGGATCGACCACCTGCGCGGCGGCATCCCAGGCGTGCTGGCGCAGCTCCGCGTCGCTGGCAAGAGCGCTCACCATGTCGCCCCCGGAAAGGTCCGCTGCATCGACTGCAATTCGCTGAGCAGATGACCGAGATGCTCGCTGTGCCGGCCAACGCGGCCGCCCTGCTGCATCCAGTCGCTCGCGGGAAGTTTCAGCGTCGCCTCTTCCACCACGCCGCGAAGGGTTTTCAGCCATTGCGGGCGCAGCCTTTCGGGATCAACGGCGATGCCGGCCTCGACCAGCGCGCGCTCGGCCTCGTCGACGACAAACATCTCGCCCGTGAAGGCCCAGAGATCGTCGATCGCGGCCTGCACGCGCGCGTGGCTCTCGGCGGTACCGTCGCCGAGTCGCACGATCCATTCAGAAGCATGACGCAGGTGATAGGCGCTCTCCTTTTCCGACTTCGCCGCGATCGCGCCGAGCGTCGGATCGGCGGACTTCATCATCGCGCGCCAATAGGGATCGGCGAAGGCCGAATAGAACAGCTGCCGCACCATAGTGCGGGCAAAGTCGCCGTTCGGCTGCTCGAGCAGCAGAAGGTTGCGGTACTGCCTGACGTCGCGCAGATAGGCGAACTTGTCCTCGTCGTTGTCCTTTGCCTCGACCTTCGCGGCGTAGCCGAAGAGTTCGCGCGCCTGGCCGAGCAGGTCGAGCGCGATGTTGGAGAGCGCCATGTCCTCTTCCAGCATCGGCGCATGGCCGCACCACTCCGACAGCCGGTGGCCGAGGATCAGCGCATCGTCGGCGCGGCGCAGCACGTAGAGCACCAGCGGCGTTTCGGAAACCTGGATGTTGGCGGCGGCCATGTTGCTCAAATCCTGTACGAAGTACGATCTGTCATCACTGCGAGGAGCGATAGCGACGAAGCAATTCAGATTTTTCACGGCCCGGCTGGATTGCTTCGCTGCGCTCGCAATGAGTTCACATATGCCCGACTTCGTCCGGCACGTCGTAGAAGGTCGGATGCCGGTAGATCTTGGATTCCGCCGGCTCGAACATCGGGCCCTTCTCGGCGGGATCGGACGCGGTGATCGCGCTCGACGGCACCACCCAGATCGACAGCCCCTCGCCGCGGCGGGTGTAGATGTCGCGCGCGGCCTGCAACGCCAGCGTCGCGTCCGTCGCATGCAGCGAGCCGACATGCTTGTGCGCGAGCCCGTTGCGGCTGCGGATGAAGACTTCCCAGAGCGGCGTGTTCGGCGTGGCCATGGCGGCCTCCCTCGTTACTTGAGCATGATCTTTTCGGAAAACCGGTTCCCACTTTTCCTGATCATGCTCGCCTACTCGGCAGCCTGGGCTGTCTGGCGATAGCTGCGTTTTTCGGCGTAGGCGGCGGCTGCCTCGCGGACCCAGGCGCCCTCTTCATGCGCCTTGCGCCGCGACGCCAGGCGGTCGCGGTTGCAGGGGCCGTTGCCGGCCAGCACCTGCCTGAACTCTTCCCAGTCGATCTCGCTGTAGCGCCAGTGGCCCTCGGCATCCTGCGTCATGCCGGCATCCGGAATGGTCAGCCCGAGGAAGTGCGCCTGCGGCACGGTGGCGTCGACGAACTTCTGACGCAGCTCGTCGTTGGAGAAGCGCTTGATCTTCCACCTGGTCGAGGCATCGCCGTGCTGGCTGAGATTGTCGGGCGGCCCGAACATCATCAGGACCGGCCACCACCAGCGGTTCAGCGCATCCTGCGCCATCGCCTTCTGCTCTTCGGTGCCGCGCGACAGCGTCAGCATGATCTCGAAGCCCTGGCGCTGGTGGAAGGACTCCTCCTTGCAGACGCGGATCATGGCACGCGCGTAAGGCCCATAGGAGCAGCGGCAGAGCGGAATCTGGTTCATGATCGCCGCGCCATCGACCAGCCAGCCGATCGCGCCGATGTCGGCCCAGGTCAGTGTCGGATAGTTGAAGATCGAGGAATATTTCGCCTTGCCGGCGAGCATCGCATCGACCAGCTCCTCACGCGAAGAGCCGAGCGTCTCGGCGGCGGCGTAGAGATAGAGCCCGTGGCCGCACTCGTCCTGCACCTTCGCGAGCAGCGCGGCCTTGCGGCGCAGCGACGGCGCACGCGTGATCCAGTTGCCCTCGGGCAGCATGCCGACGATTTCGGAGTGGGCGTGCTGGGAAATCTGCCGCGTCAGCGTCTTGCGATAGGCGGCGGGCATCCAGTCGTTCGGCTCGATGCGCTCCTCGGCATCGATGCGGGCCTGAAACTGCGCGGAGCGCGCGGCATCCTCGACGTGGCGGTCGTCGGCCTCAGCGGTATTGAGCGCCTGGGTGTACATGCCAACCTCCCTCGAGGATCGATCTTGTTGGCCCCAACATATAACATAATTTTCTTTATGCAAGCATTTTTTGTAACATAAGATCAGTCGCGGAACCGGAGCGAAAGATCAGCCCCGGCCTTCGGCAGGCGCCCGGTTTCGTTGCTTCCATGCCGGTCAAGCCATTGTTCGGACTGCGGAAGCAGCGCGCGATAGATATCGCCGCAAAGTTGGCGCGCGGTGCCGCCCGGCCAGTCCTTGGGCAACAGCGCGATCGGCAGCAGCGGATCGCGCAGCACCACGCGGCGATACTGGTGGATCAGCAGGATTCGCGCGGTGAAGGCATCGGCATCACCGAGCCCCTGCTCGCGCTCGATCAAGCCGCGCAATGGATCGAACGTCTTCATGAAGGTCTGATACGCGTCCGCGATACGCTCCAAAGGCCAGCTCGCGCCAAGCAAGCGGCGGCCGCTCTCATCCTCGGCGGAAACCTCGAGGCGGATCGCCGTTGCCGCTTCCTGCGGGACAGGCGCACCCGACGGCGCCACCCAAACGCCCGGCAGCGGGCTGCCGAAGCCCGCGCTCTTCAAGGCCTCGCGCGCCGCGTCGCGATGCTCGGCGCTTTCGATCAACAGGAGTTCGAACCGGCCGGTCCACTCCGACGGCGGCGGATCATAGATATGACGGGTCGCGATATCGAATATCTGCCGCCCGCTCTCGACCAGCCGGTAGAAACTCTTGCGGCCGACCTTCTCGCGCTCGAACCAGCCATCCGCTGTGAGGCGCGACATCGCCGTGCGCACCACGGTGGCATCGACGTCGAGCCCGTGGAAGAACTCGAGCAGCGTGCCGAGCCAGACGGAGCCGCCGCGCGGCACGATGGCGTCGCCGAACACGGTCACGACGATCGAGCCGGTGCGGGAGGGCTCTCGCTTGAGCTGGGCGACGATGCGGGAAAGAGCGGCGGGCTGCGGCATGTTTCAACGCATACCGCGTTTCATCGGTTCACAACAATGTCGCTTGTCGATACGTGACGTCGTCATGCCCGGCCGCGCGCCGGGCATCCACGTCCTTCGCATCGATCCGCAACAAAACGCCGATGGCCGGGACAAGCCCGGCCATGACCGAAAGCAACGCGCCGATCACCGGTTCGGATCGGGAAAGATGACGCTCCGCCAGCCGGAACGATCGAACGGCTTCCACGCCCCTTCCGGCTGCGCGAGGCGTTCGGCAACCGCATAGACCGCGGCCGGATGGTGACCCATGCCGCAATGGCTGCTCTCGACCTCGATGCTTTCCGACGTCGCGGAGGTCTTTTCCACGCAGCCCTGCCAGGCGCAGATGCCGTCGGTGCGGCTGAAGATCGCGGTGGTCGGCACCGGCGGACAGCCGGCGAGCGAGCCGCCGAAGCGCGCATCTTCCTCCTCGGCGCGGCGGCCGCTCGCGAACTCATAGACGCGCCAGGCGTTGGTCGACTTCGGGCCGGCGGCGAACGGACTGCCCAGCGTGATCACGCCGCGCACGCGCTCCGGCATCATCTTGGCGAGCTGTCGTGCATAGAGGCCGCCGAGACTCCAGCCGACCAGCGAGATCTTGCGGCCGTGGGTGTCGCTCATCTCCTGCACGAGATCGACCATCGCCTGCTGCACGCCGGGGCGCAGGCCCAGATTGCGCCCCTGCCCCCAGCCCTTCACCGCGTAGCCGCGCGTGCGCAGGAATGCGCGCAGCGGGCGCGTGGAGACGTCGGACGCGACAAGCCCGGGCAGCACCAGCACAGGATGGCCGTCGCCGCGCGGCGCGAGCGAGAGCAGTGGCAGCGCGCCGACGAAGGCGCCGAGTTCGTGCAAGGCACGCCCTTCCAGGAACATCAGCGTTCTTGAAGGCGGGCGAAGCGTGTGTGCAGCAACCGACATCATATCTCCTTCTCGTAACCGGCTCGCGCGAGATCGCAACGACCGGCCGATTCCTGAATAAAACCTCGCGGAATATTCCGCAGCGCAACAAACCGTGCGGCGCAACAAACACTCATGAAAAGCTAAGGAAGAGCTTTTGGCGTTTCAAGCAGGCCGCAATGCCGCAGCCACAACTAAAAACGTTGTCGTGATCTATTAATCACAATAAGCGCAGCAGAGATTCGGCCGTGTAAAGCGCAAGGCCGGCAAGGCCCCCGATCAGCGAGCCGTTGAAGCGGATATATTGCAGGTCCTTGCCGATATTGATCTCGATCAGCGCGATCAGCTGCGACATGTTCCAGGACTTGACCTGATCGGAGATGAAGGTCGAGACGCCGCTCTTCTGATCGGCGATGAAGGAGCGCAGGACCGCGACGAGTCCGTTGTTGATCTCGCTACGCAGCTCGGCATCGCCTGCGAGCGCCTCCCCAGCGGCGACGAACATCCGCGCCAGATGATGCTGCAGCACGCCGGTTTCGCTCGCGGCGCTGCGTTCGATGAAGGTGCGCGCGTTGGACCAGACGTTGCGCACGAGCTCGGAAAGCTCGGGGCGCGCCAGAAGATCGCGCTTCAACCCGTCGAGCCGGTCGGCATAGTTCTTGTCGGTCGAAAGCCGATCGACAAAGGACAACACCATGCGGTCGAACTCGCCGCGGAACGGGTGGGCTGGATCGTTTCTCACCTCGTCGAAGAATTTCGTGGCAGAGGCGACGATCTTGTTCACCAGGAACCTGTCGGTGCGATAGAGCTTGAGCAGCGTCGGCAGCTCGTCGCGGACCTTGGCGCGGATCATCGCCATGGTCTCGGCCTGCGTCAGCGTGTCATGGATGATGCGCAGGAAGTCGTCGAACAGCACCTGGTGGCGGCCCTCCTCGACGAAGGCGCGCAGCGTGCCGGCGGCGAGCGGCGCGACGTCGATCGCCTGCAACTGCGCGGTCATCCGGCGCGCGATGAAGTTCATCAGCCCCGAGCTTTCGGTCGCCGAAAACGCCTCGGGCAGAAGCCGCAGCGTGAAGCGCGCGAGATCGTTGCTCCGCTTGCGGTCGCGCAGCCAGTCGGCGATGAAGCTGCCGAAATCGACCTCGCGCAGCTTGGCTTCGACCGGTGTCGCCTCGAGGAAGTGCACCTCGATGAATTCGCCGAGCTTGTCGGCGATGCGCTCCTGGTTGCTCTGGATGATCGCGGTGTGCGGGATCGGCAGGCCGAGCGGTCGGCGAAACAGCGCGACCACCGCGTACCAGTCGGCGAGCCCGCCGATGGTGGCGGCCTCGGCAAAGGCCGCGACGAAGCCGAACATCGGATGGACGTTCAAGAGCAGCTTCGCGGCGACGAACAGGGCAAGCGTCGAGGCCAGCACCAGCGTCGCCAGCGCCTTCACGCGCCGGAGCTCGGCGGCGCGTGAAGCATCACCGGGCGCGTCGAAGGAGAATGTGCGTGATGTGGTGGTCATGGCTCTTTTGAAAAGCTGGTCCTGCCCAGATTAGCCATCACTGTGAGCCGATGGTCGGCGCAAAAGCGCCGCCCGAGGATAGACTATGCAAAGCAATCCAGCGAACTCAAACCACGACTGGATTGCTTCGTCGCGTGCGCTCCTCGCAAATGACGTGTGTGATCTATGCCGGCCGCAGACAAAAAGAAGGCCCGCGTGACGCGGGCCCTCGAACTTGTCCGCCGATCGAACGCAATTTACGCGGTCTTGTTGTAGACCTTGGCGAAATTGTCCTGGGCGGCCTTCGCACCGTTGGCAACGAGCTTGCCGAAATATTCGGTGGTCGACTTGGCCCGGGAGATCAGTACCTCGCCGCGCGCACGCACGAGGTCGGACTGGATCTGCACCGCCTCGTTGAGCGACTTGGCGGAGGCCAGCTTGTCGATGCCGGCGAAGAACGCTTCCGCGTCCTGGTAGAGCGCCTGCTGGATGTTGCGGCTGATCTTGGCGGCCTCGGTGACCGAGTCGGACACGGCGGCCTCGATCGCGGCAGTCACCTTCTCCGAACCGGCATAGACGTCGGCCGCGCGGTCCTTGGCGGTGTTGGCTGTCTTCTTGACGAACTCGCGGGCAGCCTCGGGGACTTCCACGTTCTGGAAGTTCTTCAGGGCCTCGGTGACGGGGGCAAAGGCGTCTTTCACGGTGTCGAACACGGTGTTGGTTTCGGTGGTCATGGGTCTCTCCATCCTCGGTTTGAGCTATGGGCTCACCCCGTCCGGACTGGCCCGGGGCGCAATTGTCATGCCACAGTTAATGGTGCACCGCAACACGAATGTTGCGATGCGATATCACGACACCGTGATATTTAGTGACGTCTGTCGGAAGTATTATCTTACCGCATCCGACACGCCATACGCCTCGAGCTGGCCGCGCACCTGGGCAATGTTGTGCCCAAGCACGACGATGTCGTGGGTGTTGCCGTCGACATCGCGGACATGGTCGCGCAGCAGCGCTTCGGCGCGGAAGCCGAGGCTCTCGAACAAAGTGATCGCGGCCCTTTGGTCGACCGTCATCTGCACCGAGAGCTTGTCCAGTCCCGCGCCCAGCGCGAGCGCAAAGGTCTCCTGCGAGAGTGCCCGCCCGACCCCCTCCCCGCGCACGGATAGCGACACCACCATGCGGATCTCGCCGACATGGGGCGACCAGGAATGCGGATCCCGCACCAGCGTGCCGCAGCCGACCACCTCGTCGCCCTTGATCGCGAGCAGGCTCGTGATTGCGCCGCGCTCGATCTCGTTGACCCACGCCGCGAGCACCTTGGGCTGGCTGATGTTGCGCGGCAGGAACAAGAGGTCGTGGGTCGGCAGCTTCTGCGCGAAGGCGAGCACGGCCGCCTCGTCGGCGCGCTCCATCAGGCGGAATTCGATGTCGCCGGCGTCGGTCTTGACGTGGCGCGGATAGGAACGTTGCTCGCTCATGTCGACCTTCCAGCTAGCCAGGAGTCCAGTTTCGGCCACAGCCGCTTGATCGCGTTGGCACCGGCGACCAGGCTGACATGCCCACCCTTCAGCATCACCTCTTCCCTGTCAGTCGAAGAGACCCGCGGGATCAGATGCTTGGCCGCGTCATAGGGCACGATGTGATCGTGCTCGGCGACCGCATGCAGGATCGGCACCTTGATTTTCGTGAGATCCGCGGGCCGGCCGCCGACCGTCATGGTGCCGTTATAGAGCTTGTTGTCCCACATCAGGTCCTTGGTGATGGCGCGGAAATATTCGCCGGCCAAGGGCAGCGTGTCGGTCGCCCAGCGGTCGAACATCCGGTACGACTTCACATATTCGTCGTTCCAGATGTTCTCCCAGAGCTGCACCTGGCTGACGGCGCGCGAGGCGGGCCGCAGCATCTCGAACGAGGACAGGATCATTTCCGGCGGCACGTTGCCGACGGAATCGACCAGGCGATCGACGTCGAAATAGCGGCGGTCGGAGAAATTCTGGAACAGCTTCATCTCGCGGAAGTCGATCGGCGTCGTGAAGCAGATCAGGTTCTTCATCGGCCCGTCGTGAAAGATCGAGCCGTACAGGAGCGACAGCACCCCGCCGAAACAGTAGCCGATCACGGAAACATCCGTTTCGCCGGAATCCTGCTGCACGCGGCGGATGCTGTCCGGGACGAAGTCGAGGACGTAGTCCTCCATCCGCAGGCCCTTTTCTTCGGGCTTCGGCGCGGTCCAGTCCAGCATGTAGACGTCGTAGCCGCGTTTCAGGAGGAACTCGATGAAGCTCTGGCCCGGCACCATGTCGAGGATGTAGCCGCGATTGGTGGTCGCCATCACGATCAGGATCGGCACGCGATAGACTTCGCTTGCCATCGGGCGGTAGTGATAGAGGTTCATCGTGCCGCGGGAATGAATCACGTCCTTCGGGGTCGAGCCGAGCGCGGGGCCCGAGGTCGAGAAATATTCGGCGCCCTTGATGCTGCGCTGGATCGCGCGCTGCACCTCGCTCTGGATGCGTTCCGACATCGCGGCCAGGTCAAGCCCGCCATCGGCTGCCTTCCGCCGTTCATCGGCGGCGGTGGGCGCGCTCATGTCTGCTCTCCGGACGAGGACGGCGGCTGCCTGGTGCGCGGCGGACGCGGCGTGGCCGCAAACCCGGGCGCACCGGCATCCCTGTTCATCTGCAACAGCATCGCCTTGATCTCATGGAGCTGTCCTTCGATGGATTGCAGCCGCTCGGCCATGCCGACGAGTTGGACCCGGCTCGGCAGGTTCATGGCGAGCAGGTATTTTTCCATCAGCTCGCCAAGCTGCTTCTGGGCGCCGGCGGCGGCGCCGCCGGCCTGGTTCATCGCGCGCGAGAATTCCGGCGAAGCCATGGCCTGGTTCGCGAACGAATTGAATCCCTTTTCCAGTTCCCCGATCATGGTGTGCCACAGCACCATCGGGTCGTTATTCTTGTCGACCATGGCGTCCTCCTCCTGCAGGGTTTTCCCCGTCGTTTCCGACATACGACACCGTCGCGGCGACCCGGTCAACTGCGCTGCGTCCAAGACCTTCCGACAAGGACTTCTCGCGGCGGCGGAAACCATGTCATACAGTTCCGATCCCGCTACCGCTCTCGAGGATCGCCGTGAACGCAACCGCCCATCAGCCGCCGCAGATCGCCCACGCCAACGGCATCGACATCTGTTACGAAATCTTCGGCGCGCCCGACGCCGAGCCGATCCTGCTCATCATGGGGCTCGGCGCCCAGATGATCCATTGGGATGACGAGTTCTGCCGCAGGCTCGCCGCGCGCGGCTTTCGCGTGATCCGCTTCGACAACCGCGACATCGGCAAATCCTCGAAGCTTGCCGGCGGCGGACGGCTGAGCGCGCTGGAATTCCTGAAACTGCGCTTCCTGCGGATTCCGGTCGCCGCGCCCTACCGGCTCATCGACATGGCCCGGGACACGATCGGGCTGATGGATGCGCTCGGCATCAAGTCGGCGCATCTGGTCGGCGCCTCCATGGGCGGCATGATCGCCCAGGAAGTCGCGATCGAGTTTCCGCAGCGGGTGCGCTCGCTGACCTCGATCATGTCGACGACCGGCAATCCGCGCGTGCCGCCGCCGACCCGCGAGGCGGCCGCGGTCCTGACCGCGCCGCCGCCCGCGACCAGGGAGGAATATTTCGAACGCTTCGCGCAGACTTGGAAGGTGCTGCGGGTCGGCAGCTTTCCCGAGGACGAGGCGCTCGACCGCTCGCGCGCCGAACGCACCTTTGAGCGCGGGCTCAACCCGGCCGGCGTCGGCCGGCAGCTGCGGGCCATCCTCGCCTCCGGCAGCCGCAAGCAGCGCCTCGCCGCGGTGAAGGCGCCGACCCTCGTGATCCACGGCACGGTCGATCCGCTGGTGCGGCCGGAGGGCGGCAAGGACACCGCCGCCTCGATTCCAGGCGCCAGGCTTCTGATGATCGAGGGCATGGGACACGCCCTGCCGATCCCGATGTGGCCGCAAATCATCGACGCCATCGACAAGCACGCGCATGGCGCCGCCGCCAAGGCGGCGTGACCCGGGTTTCCTCAAAGTAACCTGGTGAACCCGACGTGCGCTCTTCCGGCCGATCGCCCGGCAGCCTATGCAGGGCGCACTGCAACGCGCGAGACAGGCGCTTTCCGCTATCAGGAGCTTCAGCATGGACTGCGTCTTGCGACCGCGCGCGGCAATCGCCGCGACGATCCTTCTGGCGCTTGCTTCCTTGGGCGCGAGCGCGGCCTCGGCGGAGACCCAGCAGGAGGCCAACCGGAAGGCTGTGCTCGCCTTCTATGAAAAAGGGCTCAATCAGAAGGACGCCGACGGCGCGCTCGCCTATGTCGGCGACCGCTATGTGCAGCACAACCCGAACGCGGCCGACGGGCCCGACGGTTTCCGCAAGTTCATCGCCTTCCTGCGCGAAAAATTCCCGAACTCGCACAGCGAGATCAAGCGCTCGTTCGTGGACGGCGATTACGTCATCCTGCACGTTCACGCGGTTCGCGAGCCCGGCACAAGAGGTACCGCGATCATCGACATCTTCAAGCTCGAAAACGGCAAGATCGTCGAGCATTGGGACGTCGGCCAGCCGATTCCAGAGAATCCTGCCAACAACAACACGATGTTCTAGAAGGGTGGGACGCACATCGCCTCGTTTCGAATCGCCGAGGCGGGCGAAACGCGCACTGGAGGCTAGCGCGAGCGGGGCTTGCGCCGGGTTTTTTGCACCGTTATCTCGGCAATCGCAGTCGGCGAGATTTGTGGCTTCAGCGCGCCCAGCCCAAGCTCTTTGGCTCGTCGCGCAGCCGCAAGGCCGGTCGTAAAATGCGCCAGGAATTCTTTCTCGTTGGCTGGCTGGGTATCAATTCCCGTGAATAACTGCTTGTACAGGAGCTGAATCGCATCCGCGTAAGCGGCTTCGACATAGTCTGCGTCTGACTTCGGTGCATCGGCCATGGTGTCGGTCGCCCCCAAGCTAAAGCTGCAAACAACGGTCAATTTCGATAGGCGCGAACGCCTCCATTGGCAGAGGTCGGCAGCTAACCGCCGGCCCACACGTCCAGCACGTAGCGGTTGTTGGCGCCGAGTTCCTCGATCCAGCGCGCGCTGGCCGCCGCATCGGCGCCGGTGCGCTCGCGATGGATCGCAACCAGGGCCGCCTTGACGTCCGGCTCCATCTTGCCGCCGTCGCCGCAGACATAGACGATCGCCCCCTGCTCGATCAGCGCCCAGACGCGATCCTTATGTGCTGCGACGAGATGCTGCACATAGGTCTTCTGGCTGTCGGCGCGCGAGAACGCGGTGTAGAGCTCGGTGATTCCGTCGGCCGCAAAGGCCTTCAGCTCGTCGGCATAGAGAAAGTCCTGGTCGGGATGGCGGCAGCCGAAGAACAGCATCGCGGGGCCGAGCGTCGCGCCGCGCTCCCTGCGCGCCGCGCGTTCCTGCAGGAAGCCGCGGAACGGCGCGAGCCCGGTGCCCGGCCCGATCATGATGATCGGCACCGAATTGTCCTCGGGCAGGCGGAAGCCGGCCTTGGTCTCGCGCACGGTGGCGTGGATGGTGTCGCCGATACGGCGGTTGGCGAGATAATTCGAGCAGACGCCCTTGTAGATGCCGCGCCCGGAACTTGCGGGCGCCTCGACCACGCCGACCGTGACGCTGCAGCGCTCCGACCCCTTCGAGGGCGAGGACGAGATCGAATAATAGCGCGGCGCGAGCAGCGAAAGCATCTCCAGATAGGCGTGGAACGGCAGCTCGCAGGCCGGGAATTCCTCCAGAAGGTCGAACACCGACTTGCGCCTGTCCAGCACCTCGCTGCGGTAACGCTCGCCCGATGCGGCATCGTCGCCGATCAGCGCCAGGAGCTTGGGCTTGGTCACCGGGCAGCGGGTTTGCTCCGACATGATCTGGATCTGCTTGCGGGTCGCGACCTGCTGCAGCTCGACGAATTCGGTGAGCAGCCGCCCGACCGAGATCGGCTCTCCCGCCGGCAATTGCGCGCGGCGGCCTTCCGCCACCTGCAGCCGGATCTGGTCGGCCGGCAGGAAGCCGAAGCGGCGCGCCACCCGATCGACCAGCGCCGGGTCGTTGCGCGGCACCACGCTCAGATGATCGCCGACACGATAGGCCGCGCCGGCCGGCAGTTGCACCTCGATGTGGCGGGTCGAGCGGTCGGACGGATTCGCGCCAGCCTTGTTCTGAAGCTCGTCGTTATCAAGCACGTTCATAGGCACCGCACCGCCCTGCACCACCACGGTGTTGATCGCGGTCGGCGCCACCGGCTCGATCCGGTACAACGGCTCGTCATCGGCCGAGCGGCTGAACTTGGAATCGACGCCGAATTCCTTCACCGCCACGGGCGCCGCCGCGGCAAACCAGCTCTCGAACTGGCCGTCGAGATCGCTGCGGGCATCGCCCTCGCCGCGCGCATAGGCGCTGCGGCCGCCATGGTCGCGCAATTTCTCGTCGATCAGGCGCGGCACCGACTGATAGGTCGCAGCCCAGTCGCTGTTGCCGCAGCCGAACACGGCGTAGCGGACGCCGGCAAAGGCGTCCTTCGGCAGATCGTCGCTCAGCCATTTGACGAACTGCGTGGCGTTGTCGGGAGGGGCGCCGTTGTACGAGGCGCAGAAGATCAGGACGCCGCCTTCCTTCGGCAGCTTGTCGACATAATCGTCGAGCGGGGCAAGCTTGCTGGCGAAGCCGTTGACCTGGGCGAGGTCGGCGACCCGCGTGGCCAACTCCTCGGCGGTGCCGAGGTTCGACCCGTAGAGCACGAGCAGCGGCGTGTTGTGGCCGGGCCGTGTCCGCGCCCGCGGCGCCGATGCGGCCGGTGAGGCCACTGCCTGGACCGCCGCGCCGGCTGGGACGGAACGATCGCGATCGGTGCGCGGGCGCACCTTGATCTTGAATCCGTCCGGCTTGATCGTCAGCGTCTCCTTCAGATGCATCTGGTAGCGGTGATGGTCGACCAGCTTGAAGCGCTGCAGGATCATGCCGATCGCCAGCGCCGCCTCGTGCATCGCGAAGCCGCGGCCGATGCAGGCGCGCTGGCCGTTGCCGAACGGCTTCCAGGCGTTGGCAGGCCGCTTGGCCTCGGCCTCGCGGCTGAAATTTTCCGGATCGAAGGCGTCGGGATTCGGCCCCCAGACGCTTGGGTCGCGATGCAGCCCGAGCACCAGGACCGTGATGAAGGTGCCCTTCCTGAGCTTGTACTTGCCACCGATGGTCTCGTCCTTGAGCGGCGCGATGCCATAGGCAGGCGCCGGCGGCCACAGCCGCAGCGCCTCTTTCAGGATCTGGGTGATGTAGGTGAGCTGGGTGACCTGCTGGTAGGTCGGCTTGACGTTGGTGTCGGAGCCGAGCACACGATCGACCTCCTCATAGGCCTTCTTCAGCACCTCCGGATGCTTGAGCAGCGCGTAGATGGTGCAGGACAGCAGCCCGCTGGTGGTTTCATGACCCGCGATCAGGAAGGTGTTGATCTGGTAGCGGATGTTGACGTCGTCGAGCTGTTCGCCAGATGCGCGGTCGACGCCGGTCATCATCGCCGCCAGCATGTCCTTCTGCTCGGCCTCGGCATTGCGGCGGCGCTCGGCGATGATCTCGTCCACCATCTTGTTCATGAAGGCGACGTCGGCGGCAAGATCGCGCCGCCGCTTCTGCATCCACAGATTCTCCATCGGCAGCCCGCGGGTCATCATGATGGTTTCCAGCGAGCGCACCAGCGACTCCACGAAGGGGTGGTAATCGCGCCGGTAGAACGAGTTGAAGCGATAGTCGAAACCGCACAGGCCGATCGTATCCAGCGTCAGCGCGGTCATGTCGTGGACGACGTCGATCTCGTCGTCGGCGTTGAGCCGCTCCCATTTCTTCACGAGCTGCTCGGCGATGTCGACCATGCTCGGGTGATAGGACTGCATGGCGCGGTTGCCGAACGGCTGCAGCAGGATGTTGTGCGCCTTGCCCCAGTTCGGCTCGTTGGTATCGGCGGTGAACAGGCCGTCGCCGCCGACCGCGCGCACGCGGCGCAGCGAGCCGCGCACCGCCTTGTCGAAGCGCTTCTCGTCAGAGAGCTCGTCGACGAGGTCGTAGCCGGAGACGATCACGATCGGCGCGCCCATCATGTCGAGCCAGTAGATCGGCCCGAGCTCCTTCGCTAGCCGCGCCAGATGCTGCACCGGCGCGGTCGAATCCAGCGACAGCATGTTGCCGACCACCGGCTTGACCGGTGGACGCGGGATCGGACTGAGCCTGTTCTTGGACGCCATCGTGAAAACTTCCCCCTGCCTCGCGCGGCCTTGTCATTCCGGGTCTGGTCCAAAAGGACCAGACCCGGAATCTCGAGATTCTCAGGTGATCAATTGCGCACCATGGTTGGCTTCGCGCCCCCGGAATGACGACTTGGTCGTCATCCGAACCGCCTTCTACGCCATTCGATCAGCTTGGCACTGACCTCCTCCGGCTTTTCCTGCTGCGTCCAATGGCCGCTGCCGCGGACCAGATATTTCTCCAGGTCCGGGATCAGCTTCTCCATGCCGTCGGCAGCCGATGGCGGGAGCACCTGGTCGAGCTCGGCCATGATCATCAGCGCCGGCACCCGCACGGTATGGTCGAGGCCTTCCGAGCGCTGCCAGTTGCGCGACATGTTGCGATACCAGTTGATGCCGCCGGTGAAGCCGGTCTTGCTGAAGGTGTCGACGAACACCTGCTTCTCTTCCGCCGACAGGATCGGCGTGCGCGGATCATGCTTGGCGTCGTAGTTCGCGATCATCTGCGGAAAGGCCAGGTTGAGCCGCGGCGAAGCGCCGACGCCCGCGACCGGCTGCTCGGGCGGCGCTGTCTCGCTGCGCGGCGCCGGCTTGCGCATGAAGGCATCGAACGTCTGCTCGACGCGGCTGCCGAAGATGCGGTCTGGCTCGCGACCGGGATCCTGAAACTGCACGATATACATCTTGTCACCGAAGCGGGCGCGCAGCAGCTCGATCGGATCGGCCCAGACGCGGTTGGTATGCGGCGTGTTGACGCCGACCACCCCGGCGACGCGGTCGATGTGCCGCAGCGGCATCTGCCAGATGATGAAGCCACCCCAGTCGTGGCCGACGAAGATCGCCTTGTCGATCTTCAGGTGATCCATCAGCCCGATGAGATCGCCGGTGAGATGCTCCATGTCGTAGTCCTCGACCGCCTCGGGCCGGTCGGTTGCGCCATAGCCACGCTGGTCCGGCGCGATCACGCGGATGCCGGTCTCGGCCAGCGCCTTGAGCTGGTGACGCCAGGAAAAGGCGAGCTCAGGCCAGCCGTGGCAGAGGATGACGGGCGGCTGGTCCGTTTTCGGGCCGGCCTCGTAGTAGCCCATGCGAATCCCGTTGGTGGACGCGAACTGCAGCGGCGGCATTTCGATCATGGTCGTCGTCCCGTCTGGCTTGGGCGCGCTACTCGGCCGCGCCCTTGATGTCGGCCGGCGGCGGCGCGTAGGCCGCTTCCAGCGCGGCGAACTCCTCCGGCAGCATGTCGCAGAGCACCTGGACATGGGGGATGATGTTGGCCCCCACAATGAAGCCGAAGTCGAGCTGATCGCGGTAGCTCTGCACGGTGATGTTGAGCGCGATGCCGTGGGTCGAGATCGAGACCGGGAAGATGTGCAGCAGCTCAGCGCCCGCGGCATACAGCGTCTGCCGCGGCCCGGGGACGTTGGAAACAGTGATATTGGTGGCCGGCGGCAGCACGTCGGAGAGGCTGGAGCGGCTGTAGAGCAGTGCCATGATCTGCACCAGGATCGGCGTACCCAGCATCGAGATGTTGGAGACCTGCGGCATCAGCGCGCGCAAGGGATGCGACATTTCCTTGGAGCGGGTCGATTGCGCGATGATGGTCTCAAGCCGCGTCTTCGGATCCTCGACATTGGTGGCGATCGAGCAGATCATGCCGAAAACCTGGTTGTTGGCCTCGGCATTGCCTTCCTCGCGCAGCGAGATCGGCACCCCCGCGGTCAGCGACTTGTTCGGCAACGCGCCTTGCGAGAGCAGATAGCGCCGCACCACGCCGGAGGCGAGCGCCAGCACCACGTCGTTGAGCTTGCCGCCAGACAGCTTTGCCAGCGCTTTCGCGCGCGACAGCGAGATCGAGGTGCCGGCGAAGCTGCGCTCCGAGGAGATCGACTTGTTGAGGATGGTCGGCGGCGACATCATGCTGGCGAGGCTGTCACGCGCCTTGGGATCGGAGATCTTGCCGATCACGTCGGACACGCTCTTGAGCATGGTCGGGATGTTGCCGGCAAAGCGCATCGCGCTTTCGATCTGGTACATCGCGTTGTCGAACAGGATCGAGCCGAGATCGCTCTTGCCCGAGCGCGGCAGCTCGACGCTTTTGGCGGCGGCCGCCGCCTCGAGCGGCTGGGTCCAGAGCTGCTGGTAGGAATCGAGCAGGTTGGCGGCGATGTCGCGCGGCTCCTGACCGACCTTGGCCTTCGCGCTCGGCGGATCGACCTGCCGCGGCACCGGCGTGATGTCGTAGATCATGTTGGTCAGCGCAGCACCTGCGCCGCCGTCGATGCAGGCATGATGCATCTTGGAATAGAGGCCGATCTCGTTGTCCTTCATGCCCTCGAAGACGTAGAACTCCCAGAGCGGCCGCGCGCGGTTCAGAAGCTTGGCATGCATCCAGCCGACGATGCGCTCAAGCGTGGCGCGGTCGCGCGGCGCCGGCAGGCTGGCGCGGAAGATGTGGCGGTCGATGTCGAACTGGTCGTCCTCGACCCAGGACGGATGGTCGATGTCGAGCGGCGTCTTTTCCAGGCGGGCTTTCAGGATCGGCGCGACGTGGAGCCGCGAGGCGATCATCGCCTTGAACTCCTCGAAGAAGTCGCCCTTGTAGCCGTCGGGCAGGCGCAAGATCGCCATGCTGCCGACATGCATCGGCATTTCCGGGGTTTCCAGATACAGAAACGATGCGTCCAGCGAGGACAGTTTTTTGCCGTCACCCATGCTTTCCTCCCGAGATCACGCGGCGCCTTGAGGTCGGCGCTTCTTGCGGATTTGGCGGTTCAGGCCGATTGTGCCTTTTCCGCAGGCGCATATGCAATGGCAAAGGGCCCGGAGCGGTCAAAGGGATGAAACTCGCCTTCGGCCTGCGCAAGACGGTCGGCCACCGCCCACAGCGCCGCCGGATTGACGCCGAGCCCGATATGGCTGGCGAAATAGACCTCGATGTTCTCGGCCGTGTCGGTGGGCCGGAGCAGGCAGGTCCGCCAGTTCACGATGCCGTCGCTCTTCGAATAGACCGAGGTTGCCGGCACCGGCAGGTCGCCGGCTATGGCCTCACGCAGCTCGGAGGTGGTCTCCACCGTCTCGCCCGACAGCGTCTCGTACAGACGCGTGGCGTTGGTCGCACGCACGTCGTTGGCGAACGGGCTGCCCAGCGTCACCACACGGCGGATCATCTCCGGCGCCTGCAACGCGAGATGGCGCGCATAGACGCCGCCCAGGCTCCAGCCCACGATCGAAACCTTGCAGCCGACATCGGCGTGAATCTCGGCCAGCCGATCCAGCAGCGCCTGCTTGAGCCGTACCAAGCCGCCGATATTGCGGCCCATACGCCAGGGATGGGCATTGTAGCCGAGCTCGCTGAGATACCGCCGCATCGGCACCATCGAGAGATCGCTGGCGAGAAATCCCGGCAAGGTCAGCACCGGATGGCCGTCGCCGCGCGGCGCGCGCATCAGAAGGGGCGACAGCAGCAGGCTCGAGTTGAGCTCGAAGATCCCGCGCGCTTCCGCAAGCAGCAGCGCGAGGCCCGGCGCCCGCAGCCGGCCCGGCTCGTCCGCTTCGCTGGAGCCCGCGCGCATTATCTCTTCTTGTCGCTGGAGCGCGGACCACCGAGCATCGCCACGAACATGTCCTGAAACCGCTCGGCAAGCTTCGGATCGAAGCTGAACCAGCTCTGGATCAGCGCCTCGGGCGACATCTTCTCGATGTTGGCGGCCATCTGTTGCTGCAGCTTTTCCATCATCACGGTCTGCATCGGCCCGACATCGGGGAGACCCAGGAATTGCCTGGCTTCGAGCGGGGTGCAATCGATCTCGACATTAACCTTCATTTCCGCTCCTGCGCTGGGTCGTTTCAGCCCATATCACCGCGAGTTGCGGTGCGACGCAAGCGACCTGCCGGCCGGACACGGCGGCGTGAAAGGCGTTTCCGCCAAATATGGTCAACCAAACCGTTCGACCGCAAACGGCGCGGGATCGGCAAACGGCTCCTTCCCCGTCATCATTTCGGCCAGCAACCGCCCGGTCGCGGGCCCCAGCGTCAGCCCATGGTGCTGGTGGCCGAAATCGAACCACAGCCCGTCGTGGCGCGGCGCCCGGCCGATCACCGGCAGCATGTCCGGCAGGCAAGGCCGCGCGCCCATCCAGGGCCTGGCGTCGACCGCCTCGCCCAGCGGAAACAGCCCATGCGCCTTCGGCAGCGCCCGCTCGATCTGGACGGGCCTGGGCGGCGCATCGCGCGGGGCGAATTCCACGCCCGTGGTGAGCCTGATGCCACGGTTCATCGGCGCCAGCACGAAACCTTGATCGGCATCCAGCACCGGGCGGTTGAGCACCGCATTGCCGCGCGCTGCCAGATGCAGATGATAGCCACGCTTGATGCCGAGCGGAATGGGATAGCCGAGCCGCTCGAACACCAGATCGGACCACGGCCCGAGCGCAACCACGACCTCGCGTGCGTTCACCGCGCCCTGTTCGATGCTGACGCGCCAGCCGCGGCTGGCCTGTTCCAGCGTCCGCGCGTCGCCGGCGAGGAAGCGGCCGCCCTTGCGCCTGAACAGCGCGACATAGGCCTTGACCAGGCCGCCGGGGTCCGGAACGAAGGCGGGCGCCGGCAGGTGGATGGCGCCGGCGAAATCCCCGCTCAAATGCGGCTCGCGCAGCCGGATCGCCGCGTTGTCGAGGATATCGCCCTCGACGCCATACTGCCTGGCGCGTTCGAAATCGCGCAACGCCGCCTTCAGCGTCGGTTCGGAGCGATAGAGCTTGAGCCAGCCGTTTCGCTGCAACAGTTCGGGCACGCCGGCTTCCCTGATCAGGGCTTCATGCTCGACCAGGCTGCGCCGGATCAGCGGCAACTCGGCCATCGCGCTGTGCAAGGCCCGCTTCGGCGAGGAGGCGCGGAAATAGCGCAGCAGCCATGGCGCGAAGGTCGGCAGATCGCGCAGCCGATAGCGCACCTGCGGCGCCCGGTTCAGTGCATAGCGAAGGATCTCACCGAAATCGCGCGGGAACATGTAGGGGAAGACCGACGCGCATTCGATGATGCCGGCATTGCCGAAGCTTGTGCCTTCGCCCGCCAATTCCTGCCGATCGACCATGATCACGTCGCGTCCGCGACTCTGCAAATGCAAGGCGGCACCGACGCCGACCATGCCGGCGCCGAGCACAAGAACCTCCGCCCTCAGTTCCGCCATCTGGCGCCCTTCGAAGCCCGTGAACTCGCCGCCCCTCGCAGCCGCGAAGCGGTGCGCGCAATCCTACCCTGTCAAGGCCGCTTCCGATTTGATCAGCACGCAAGCGCATGTTGCACAAAATTCACGTCGATCGCGCTTGAATTCCGAAAATCGCCGATTTGGCCTGATCGAAGCCAGACGGCGGTGACGGCGCACCGCCGCGGCAAGCAGCCTCGTATTGCCGCGGAAATCGCCCTTGCGCCGCGGATAAACTCTGTCAACATGGTTCCATCATACCGCGCCGATACGGAAAAAAAATTGGACGGCGCGCCACAGGGGAGAGCCGATGTCGGTCCGTCATATCGTGTTCGCAGCGACGAGCGTCGCCATAGCCGTCATCGGCCTGTCACCGGCATCGAGCCAGACGCTGCGTTACGCCAACCAGGGTGACCTGAAATCGCTCGATCCCTACACGCTGAAGGAGACCACGACGATCGCCCATCACGCCCATGTCTATGAGGGTCTGGTGGGACGCGACAAGGAGCTGAAAATCGTTCCGGCGCTGGCGGAAAGCTGGGAGACGCCGGAGCCGACGCGCTGGCGCTTCCATTTGCGCAAGGGCGTCAAGTTCCACAACGGCGATCCCTTCACCGCCGACGACGTGATCTTCTCCGCCGCGCGCGTGCGCGCCACCGGCTCCAACTTCCTCTCCAACGTCCCGGCCGACGCCAAATTCGTCAAGGTCGACGACTATACCGTGGACGTGCTGCTGGATTCGCCGAACCCCATTCTCACCTCGCAATGGGACGGCTGGTACATCATGGACAAGAAATGGTGCGAGGAGAACAATTCGGTCGCGCCGACGCCAGCCTCCGCCACCACACCGAGCTATGCCTCGCTGCACGAGAACGGCACCGGCCCGTTCATCATCGAGAGCCATCAGCCCGGCGTGAAGACCGTCTTCAAGGTCAACCCGAACTGGTGGGGCAAGCCCGAGCATAATCTCAAGGAAATCATCTTCACGCCGATCTCCTCCGATGCGACGCGGGTGGCCGCGCTGCTGTCGGGCGAAGTCGACGTCGTCGAGCCGGTGCCGATCCAGGACATCCAGCGAGTCAATTCGAGCGGGGTCGCGACCGTGCTCAACGGACCCGAAGTCCGTACCCTCTTCCTCGGCATGGACCAGGCCCGCGACGAGCTGCTCTACTCCAACATCAAGGGCAAGAACCCGTTCAAGGACATCCGCGTCCGCGAAGCCTTCTACCGGGCGATCGACGTCGAGCTGATCAAGAACCGCGTCATGCGGGGCTTGTCGACCCCGTCCGTGCTGATGGTGGCACCGCAGCTGTTCGCGCTGTCGAAGGATTTCGCGCGCCCGAAAGTCGACCCCGATGCCGCCAAGAAGCTGCTCGCCGAGGCGGGCTATCCGGACGGGTTCGAAGTGACGATGGACTGTCCCAACGACCGCTATGTCAACGACGCCGCGATCTGTCAGGCGGTGGTCGGCATGCTGGCCCGCATCGGCATCAAGGTGAACCTGCTGGCTCAGCCCAAGGCGCAGTATTTCGCCAAAGTGCTGAAGCCCGGCGGCTTCAAGACCTCCTTCTACATGCTGGGCTGGACCCCGGCCTCGATGGATTCGCACAACGTGCTGCACGACATCATGGGCTGCCGCGACGACGCCAAGGACCCGACGCGCGGCGAAGCCAATCTCGGCGGCTACTGCAATCGCGCGATCGACACCCTCGCCGACAAGATTCTGATCGAACCCGACGTCGCCAAGCGCGACCAGATGATCAAGCAGGCCTTCGAGATCAGCATCAAGGACTTTGGCTACATCCCGCTGCATCAGCAGGCGCTGTCCTGGGGCGTCTCGAAGAAAGTGAAGCTGACCCAGCGCGCGGACAACCAGGTCCTGCTCTACTGGGCGACCAAACAGGAAGAATAGGGTTTCTCATAACCAAAGTCCCGGTGGCATCATGCTTCCGGGACTTTTGCTTTTTTGCCAAGCGACGACGCGCACGCCATCGCGTTTTCGAGCCAAGTGGGCACCGGTCCGCGTGAAGAAAGCGCGTCAATCCAGAGCCTCGGTTCTGATTCAATCAGAACCGATCATGCTCCGAAAATGAAGTGAAAGGAACAGATGCTCGCCTTCACGCTTCGTCGGGCGCTCCAGGCTGTCGGCGTCATGATCGCCGTCGGCGTCATCGCCTTTGCGATGTTCCGTTTCGCCGGCGATCCCGTGAACCAGATGGTTTCGATCGACACCTCGGCCGCCGAGCGCGCCGCGATCCGCCACTCGCTCGGCCTCGACGATCCCGTGCTGGTGCAGTTCGCGCATTATTTTGTCAATGCCGCGCAGTTCAAGTTCGGCGTCTCCTACCAGTTCCGCCAGCCGGTCGCTACGCTTCTGATGGAGCGGTTGCCGGCGACGCTGGAGCTTGCGACCTGTGCGACCATCCTGGCGCTCGTGTTCGGCATCCTGATGGGGGTCTATTCGGCACTGCGCCGCGACACCTTTCTGGCGAAGGCGTTTCAGGCGGTCTCGCTCATCGGAATTTCGCTGCCGACCTTCCTGATCGGCATCCTGCTGATCTACCTGTTCTCGGTCACGCTCGGCTGGCTGCCCTCCTTCGGGCGCGGCGAGGTCGTGAAGATCGGCTGGTGGACCACGGGCCTCCTCACGCTGTCGGGGCTGAAGGCGCTGATCATGCCCTCGATCACGCTCGGCCTGTTCCAGATGACCCTGATCATGCGGCTGGTGCGCGCCGAGATGCTGGAGGTGCTGCGCACCGACTATATCCGCTTCGCCCGCGCCCGCGGGCTCACCACCCGCGCGATCCATTTCGGCCACGCGCTGAAGAACACGCTCGTCCCCGTCATCACGGTCGTCGGCCTGCAGTTTGGCTCGGTTATTGCATTCTCGATCATCACCGAGACCGTGTTCCAGTGGCCAGGCATGGGGCTGTTGTTCGTGCAGGCGGTGCAGAATGTCGATATTCCGATCATGGCGGCCTACTTGCTGATGGTCTCGCTGATCTTCGTCACCATCAACCTGGTGGTCGACATCCTCTACACCGTGGTCGATCCGCGCCTGCGCGCGACCATCAGCCGACCGGCCTGACACAATGAGCGACGCCGCCCTCCCGCATCGAACTGAATCAGGCAGCGCGCCCGCCCCGGCTCGTCCGGCCGGGTTGTTCGCGCGGCTGGTCGAAAGCGACGTGTTCTATTCGTTCCGCCGCTCGCGGCTCACCATGGTGGCCGCGGCAGTGACGGCGCTGTTCTTCCTGCTCGCGATCTTCGCGCCGCTGCTCGCCGTGCAGAACCCGTTCGATCCGGCACAGCTCCAGCTGATGAATTCGCGCATTGCACCACTGTGGACCGCCGACGGCCAGAGCCCGTTCCTGCTCGGGACCGATGAGCAGGGCCGCGACGTGTTTTCCGCGATCCTCTACGGCCTGCGCATCTCGCTCATCGTCGGCGTGCTCGGCGTAGCGTTCTCCGGCACGCTCGGCATCGGCCTCGGCCTGATCGCGGGCTATTTCGGCGGCATCATCGACAGCCTGATCATGCGCATCGCCGACGTGCAGCTCACCTTCCCCGCGATCCTGATCGCGCTGCTCGTCAACGGCGTGGTCAAGTCGGTGTTCGGCAACCGGCTCGACGAGATGAGCATGCTGGGCGTGCTGGTGTTCGCGATCGGCCTCTCCTTCTGGGTGCAATATGCGCGCACCGTGCGCGGCTCGGTCATGGTGGAGAAGAACAAGGACTATGTCGCGGCCGCCGAGCTGATCGGCCTGCCGGCGCCAAAGATCATGCTGCGCCATGTGCTGCCCAATACGCTTGGGCCGGTGTTGGTGATTGCCACCATCAACCTCGCGCTCGCCATCATCACGGAAGCGACGCTGTCGTTCCTCGGCTCCGGCATGCCCGACACCATGCCCTCGCTCGGCACCCTGATCCGGATCGGCAACAATTATCTGTTTGCCGGCGAATGGTGGATCGTCGCCTTCCCCGGGCTGGCGCTGGCGACGCTGATCCTTTCCATCAACCTGCTGGGCGACTGGCTGCGCGACGCGCTCAACCCGAAACTGCGATGACCGAACCCGTGCTTTCCGTGCGTAACCTTCTGGTGGAGTTCGCACCCCGCCGCGGCACGCTGCGCGCCATCGACGGCATCTCCTTCGATATCGCCAAGGGTGAGGTGCTGGGCGTGGTCGGCGAATCCGGCGCCGGCAAGTCGGTCACCGGGCTTGCCATCATCGGCCTGCTCGACCCGCCCGGCCGCATCGCCGGCGGCGAGGTGCGGCTTGGCGGCATGCGGATCGACAACCTGCCGCCGGACGAACTGCGCCGCGTCAGGGGCAAGCGGATCGGCATGATCTTCCAGGACCCGCTGACCAGCCTCAACCCGCTCTACCGGATCGGCGACCAGATCGTCGAGACCATCCGCACCCATCTGGCGCTGTCGGAGACCGCGGCGCGCAAGCGCGCCATCGACCTGCTCGCGGAAGTCGGCATTTCCGCGCCCGAGAAGCGCATCGACGGCTATCCGCACCAGTTCTCCGGCGGCATGCGCCAGCGCGTCGTGATCGCACTTGCGATCTGCGCCGAGCCCGAGCTGATCATCGCGGACGAGCCGACCACCGCACTCGACGTTTCCGTCCAGGCGCAGATCATCACGCTGATCAAGCGGCTCGGCCGCGACCACGGCACCGCCGTGATGCTGGTGACCCACGACATGGGCGTCATCGCCGAGACCTGCGACCGCGTCGCCGTGATGTATTCGGGGCGCGTGGCCGAGATCGGCCCGGTGCAGGACGTGATCCGCAATCCGTTGCACCCCTACGCCAAGGGACTGATGGGCGCGATCCCGACGCTGGCCGGCGAGGACAAGCGGCTGGTGCAGATTCCAGGTTCGATGCCGCGGCTGTCGGCCATCCCGCAAGGCTGCTCGTTCAACCCGCGCTGTGCGTTTGCCTTCGACCGCTGCCGTATCGAGCGGCCGGAGCCGATCCGGCAAGGCGCCCAGGCGGTCGCCTGCCATCTTTATGACGCGAGCGCCAAGGACAGCGCGGCATGAGCGAAGCGGCTTTCGTCCAGATCAGGAACTTGCGCCGCGTCTTCGACGTCTCGAAGCCCTGGCTCAACCGCGTGATCGAAGGCGGCCATGTCGAATTCCTGAAGGCGGTCGATGGCGTCAGCTTCGAGATCAGGAAGGGCGAGACCTTTGCGCTGGTGGGCGAGTCCGGCTCCGGCAAGACCACGGTCGCGCGCATGGTGGTCGGCCTCCTGCCGCCATCATCAGGGGAAGTGATCATCGACGGCGTGTCGATGTCGAGCGCGAGACAGGCGCAGGCGCGGCAACGGCTGCGCCGCCGCATCCAGATGGTGTTCCAGGACCCCTATGCGAGTCTCAACCCGCGTTTCCGGGTCGATGCCATCGTCGCCGAGCCGATCCGCGCCTTCAACCTGATCCAGGGCGAGCGCGCCATCAGGGAGCGCGTCGGCGAACTCTTGAGCCTGGTCGGCCTGCATCCCGACGACGGCGTGAAATATCCGCATGAATTTTCCGGCGGCCAGCGCCAGCGCATCGCGATTGCGCGCGCGCTGGCGTCGGAGGCGGAGTTCATCGTCTGCGACGAGCCGACCTCGGCGCTCGACGTCTCCGTGCAGGCGCAGATCCTCAATCTGATGCGCGACCTGCAGGACAAGTTCGGCCTCACCTACCTCTTCATCAGCCACAATCTCGCGGTGGTCCGCCACATGGCGAACCGCATCGGCGTGATGTATCTCGGCCGCATCGTCGAGATCGCGGAGGGCCGTGCGCTGTTCGCGGGTCCGCGCATGCCCTACACCAAGATGCTGCTCGGCGCGGTGCCGGATCTGGCGATGTCCGGCCGCCAGCGCATCCCGGTCAAGGGCGAAATCCCCAATCCGATCAATCCCCCGCCCGGCTGCGCCTTCAACCCGCGCTGTCCGCTGGCCTTCGATCTCTGCCGGCGCGAGGCGCCGCAACTGATCGGCGGCGTGGCCTGCCACGCCGTCAATCTAGTGGAGCGGATTTGATGTTCGCTGCCGGCTCGCCGCGAGTCCACGATGCGAACGTCAAATCCAATGCTCCACTAGAATCATATATTTGCGAGTGGTCCTTTAATTCCAGCATTCGCAAAGTGCCCGCTGCAATGGGATGCGAATGTTGGAATTGGACTACTCGCCCCGGCGCCGGCCTGATGCCGTCCGGTTCGGCCGCACGCGGCCAACCGCCGGCCGATCACGGGGATGTGCGGGTAAAACTTGCTGCGGCGCGTGTTGGCATACCAGGCCGGCTGTGATCAATTGCGGCCGCTACTAGTGCCGCCGACCTGAAGTTCCTGCACCACCTGCTGCGCTTCCCTACAGGAGCTTCAGATCGAAAGCGGCACTAGAATCATAGGTTTACTGGTGCCCTTTGCGTTCCGAAGTTCGTGCAAGTGGCCGCGACGATGGATCACGAACTTCGGAAAGCGGGCACCCGCCCCACAACCAGGACCGGTTCCCATGGCCAGCAACATCAACCCCGACCCGTTTACGACCCGGCCGGAAATCGAGGGCACTTTCGGGGTGGTGACGTCGACCCACTGGATCGCCACCGCGGTCGGGATGGCGGCCCTGGAGAAGGGCGGCAACGCCTTCGACGCCGGCGTCGCGGCCGCCTTCACCCTGCAGGTGGTCGAGCCACACCTGAACGGGCCCGGCGGCGACGTGCCTATTATCGTCCATGACGTCAAACGCGGGCGCACGGAGGTGATTTGCGGCCAGGGACCCGCGCCGGAGCGCGCCACCATCGCCCATTACAGGAGCGAGGGGCTCGACATGGTGCCCGGCACCGGGCTGCTGGCAGCCTGCGTGCCCGGCACGTTCGAATCCTGGATGCTGCTGCTCCGCGACTACGGCACGCTGCGGCTGCGCGACGTGCTGGAACCGGCGATCGCCTATGCGCGTGACGGCTATCCGCTGGTCGAGCGGGCGTCCGCGACCATCCAGACCGTCGAGCAATTGTTCCGGCAGTATTGGCCGACCTCGGCTGCGGTCTATCTGCCCAACAACGAGGTGCCGCGGCCCGGCACCATCTTCACCAACAAGCGCCTCGCCGAGACCTATTCCCGCATCCTGAAGGAGGCGGAAAGCGCGGGCAGCGGCCGTGAGGCGCAGATCGAGCGCGCGCGAAAAGCCTGGTCGCAGGGCTTTGTCGCCGAAGCCATCGACAAGTTCTGCCGGACGCAGGCCGTGATGGACGTCTCCGGCTCGCCGCACAAGGGCGTGCTCTCCGCCGACGACATGGCGCGCTGGCAGCCGACGATCGAAGCGCCGCTCACCTACGACTACGGCCGCTACACCGTCTGCAAGGCCGGCGTCTGGAGCCAGGGCCCGGTGATGCTGCAACAGCTCGCGCTGCTGAAGGGGTTTGATCTCGACGGGCTCGACCCTGTTGGTCCCGACTTCATCCATTTGCAGATCGAATGCGCCAAGCTCGCCTATGCCGACCGCGAGACGTTCTATGGCGATCCGAAGTTCTCCGACATTCCGGTCGCGACGCTCTTGTCGGACGCCTACAATGACGCGCGCCGCAAGCTGATTTCGAAGGACAAGGCCTCGCTCGATTTCATTCCCGGCTCGGTCGAGGGTTTTGGCGCTGTCGTCAAGCTGCGCCGCGCCGAAGGCCATCGCGAGGCGGTCGGCGCCATGGGCGCCGGCGAGCCGACCGTCGGCCGCTTCGGCGAGGTGCGCGGCGACACCGTGCATTTCGACATCATCGACAAGGCCGGCAACATGATCTCGGCGACGCCGTCGGGCGGCTGGCTGCAATCCTCGCCGGTCATTCCCGAGCTTGGCTTCTGCCTGGGCAGCCGCGCCCAGATGTTCTGGCTCGAGGAGAATCATCCGGCCTCGCTCGCGCCGGGCAAACGTCCGCGCACCACGCTGTCGCCGACCCTGGCGCTGCGCGACGGCGAGCCGTATCTGGCCTGGGGCTCGCCGGGCGGCGACCAGCAGGATCAGTGGATCACGCAGTTCTTCCTGCGGCATGTCCACGCAAAAATGAACCTGCAGGAAGCGATCGACGCGCCGGCCTGGCACTCCGAGCATTTCCCGATCTCGTTCTGGCCGCGCACCGCGCGTCCCGGCGTGCTCGTGCTGGAGAACCGCGTGCCGAAAAAGACGGTCGAGGAACTGACGCGCCGCGGCCATATCGTCGAGGTCGGCCCCGACTGGTCGGAAGGCCGCCTGACGGCGGCCTCGCGCGTCGGTCCGCGCCGCCGCGCCGCCGCCAATCCCCGGGGTATGCAGGGCTACGCAGCCGGACGATAGGCGCAATGACCTGGTCGATCATCGCCCATGATCCAGAGACCGGCCAGATCGGCATTGCGGTCGCAACAAGATTCTTCGCGGTCGGCGCGCTTGTGCCGCATATCGCCGCCGGCTTCGGCGCCATCGCGACGCAGGCGCTGGTCAATCCGTATTACGGCATCGACGGCCTGAAACTGCTGCGCGAGGGCAAGCATCCCGACGAGGTGATCGCGGCGCTGCTCGCCGGCGACACCGGCCGCGAGAGCCGGCAGGTCCATGTCATGGACGCGCATGGTCGGATCGCCGCGCACACAGGCAAGGAGTGCGTCGACTGGTGCGGCCATATCGCAGCCGACGGGTTTTCCATCGCCGGCAACATGCTGACGGGCGCTACTGTGCTGGATGATACCGCAAATGCCTTCGTCGCCAACGCGGCGCGGCCGTTCGCCGAGCGCCTGATCGCGGCGATGTTTGCCGGCGAAGCGGCCGGCGGCGACAAGCGAGGCAGGCAATCGGCCGCGCTCCTCATCCATGGCGAGGAGGAATGGTCTGATCTGGATCTCCGCGTCGACGACCATTCCGATCCACTGGCCGAGCTCGCCCGGCTCGAACGCGCCAGCCGCGAGCGCTGGGTGCATTTTCGGAAATTCCTGCCGACGCGGAAAAATCCCGCCGGCATTACCGACCGGGCCGTCATCGACGCGGCGATCGCGGCCGCAACAGCAGGCGAGCGATGAGCGCGGCGCCCTTGATCGAGATCGAGGGCCTGCGCGTGCTGTTCCGCGGCGACGACGGCCGCATTACGTACGCCGTCGACAGCGTCGACCTCGCGGTCGAAAGCGGCGCGACGCTCGGCCTCGTCGGCGAATCCGGCTGCGGCAAGAGCGTGACGTCGCTCGCGATCATGGGGCTGCTGCCGAAGCGCTCGGCGGAGGTTTCCGGCGCCATCCGTTTCGACGGCTTCGATCTCCTGAAGGCGGGCGACGACCGCCTGCGCGATCTGCGCGGCGACCGGCTCGCGATGATCTTCCAGGAGCCGATGACCTCGCTCAATCCGAGCTTCACCATCGGCGACCAGATCATCGAGACCATCCTGCGCCATCGCGGCGGATCGCGCCGCGCGGCGCGCGAGCGCGCGATCGAGCTGTTGCGCCGCGTCCATATCCCCTCGCCCGTCAAGCGCATCGACGACTACCCGCACAAGCTTTCCGGCGGTCAGCGCCAGCGCGTGATGATTGCTATTGCGCTTGCCTGCGATCCAAAACTCCTGATCGCGGACGAGCCGACCACCGCGCTTGACGTCACGCTGCAGGCGCAGATCCTCGATCTGATGCGCGAGCTGAAGGCGACGAGCCAGGCCGCGATCATCCTCATCACCCATGATCTCGGCGTCGTCGCCGAGGTCTGCGACGAGGTCGCGGTGATGTATGCCGGCGAAATCGTCGAACGAGCGCCGGTGAACGAGCTGTTCGCCTCGCCGCAGCATCCCTACACCGTCGGCCTGCTCGGCTCGATCCCGCGCCTCGACCGCCGTGCCGTACATCTCGCCACCATCGAAGGCATGGTGCCGAACATGACCATGCCGCCGCCTGGCTGCCGCTTCGCCCCGCGCTGCCCGTTCGCAAGCGAGGCCTGCACGCGAACGCGGCCGGCACTCGCACCGCTGAGCCCGACGCACTGGTCGCGCTGCATCAAGGCGCCGCTGGAAAGGCTGGTGTCGTGATGGCGCGATGCATAACGAATGTTTCCTTTCCCTTCCCGCCGCTCCGCTTCGCTTCGCGTAGGGAGGGAAGCAGATGACCGCGCTGCTGGAAGCGAAAAACCTGGTCAAGCATTTCGTCGCCACACGCTCGGTGTTCGGCCGGCCGACCGCCGTCGTCAAGGCCGTCGACGGCGTGAGTTTTCATGTCGAAGCCGGCGAGACACTGGCGCTGGTCGGCGAATCCGGATGCGGCAAGTCGACGCTGAGCCGGCTGGTGCTGCGCCTGATCGAGCCCGATGCGGGCGAGCTCCGTTTCGGGGGCCGTGATCTCTTGGCCTTCAGCACGGAGGAATTGCGTTCCTTCCGGCGCCAAGCCCAGATCATCTTCCAGGACCCCTACGCCTCCCTCAACCCGCGGATGACCGTCAACCAGATTCTGGCCGAGCCGCTCGCCCTGCACGATCTCGTGCCGCGCGAAAACCGCCGCGCCCGCGTCGAGGAGCTGCTGCGGCTGGTCGGCCTGGAGCCGCGTTTCGCGCGGCGCTATGCCCACGAATTCTCCGGCGGCCAGCGCCAGCGCATCGCGATCGCGCGTGCGCTCGCGGTCGAGCCGAAACTCATCATCTGCGACGAGCCGGTTTCCGCGCTCGACGTCTCGATCCGCTCGCAGATCCTCAACCTGCTGCGCGACCTGCAGGACCGTCTCGGGCTCGCCTACATCTTCGTCTCGCACGACCTCGCCGTCGTCAAGCACATCGCCGACCGCGTCGCGGTGATGAACCTCGGCAACATCGTCGAGATGGCGGATACAAGTGCGCTGTTTGCCGCCCCGCGCCATCCCTATAGCCGCGCGCTGTTGTCGGCGATCCCGGTGCCGAAGCCGCAGGCCAAGCGTAGCCGCATGCTGTTGCAGGGCGAATTGCCGAGCGCGATGAACCCTCCTTCGGGTTGCCGCTTCCACACCCGCTGCCCTCATGCGATCGAGCGCTGCCGCAGCGAAGCGCCGGAGCTGATCGGAGATGACGCGGGCCACGCCACCGCCTGCCACCGCACGGCCGACTTGCCGCCAGCCGGCGCGATCGTGCCCGCCGACGGCGGCTTCTCACCCGTGCTGGAAAGGCTGGTGGCGGCTTTCAGCGAGAACAGGGAAGGACCGGCTGCGACCGGGGTTGGTACAGTGAAGCCTTCGGACTGACCAGAAGCAAGGGGACAGGCGTATGAAGCTCTCGCGTTGGGCGGCTATATCGGCAGCATTGTGGATCTCGTGGGCGTCGGGCGCTGCAGCGCAGACGACCTTGCGCATCGGGCTTGCGGAAGACCCTGATGTGCTCGATCCGACCATGGCGCGCACCTATGTCGGGCGCATCGTGTTCGCGGCCTTCTGCGACAAGCTGTTCGACATCGACGAGAAGCTGAACATCGTGCCGCAGCTTGCGCTGTCCTATTCGACCTCCGACGACGGCAAGGAAGTCGCGATCAAGCTGAGGCCCGGCGTCAAGTTCCATGATGGCGAGCCGTTCGATGCGGAGGCCGCCAAATACTCGCTGGAGCGGCACCTCACCTTCCCGGGATCGTTCCGCAAGCCCGAACTTGGCGCAGTCGATCGGGTAGAGGTGGTCGATCCGCTCACGGTCAAGCTGGTATTGAAGAACCCCTACTCCCCGCTGATCGCGCAGCTCACCGACCGCGCCGGCATGATGGTGTCGCCGAAGGCGGCGAAGGCCGCCGGCGACAAGTTCGGCCTGCATCCGATCTGCGCCGGCCCCTACAAATTCGTCGAGCGCGTGCAACAGGACCGCATCGTGTTCGAGAAGTTCGCCGACTACTGGAACAAGGACAATGTCTTCATCGACCGTGTCGTGTTCCTGCCGATTGTCGATGCCACCGTCAGGCTCGCCAACCTCAAGTCCGGCGGCCTCGATCTGATCGAGCGCGTGCTTGCCACCGACATCAAGGATGTGCGCGCGGATTCGCGACTGAAGCTGTCGACCGCGATCGAGCTCGGCTACCAGGGCATCACGTTGAACATCGGCAACGACAAGAACAAGGGACCCCTGAGCCAGTCCGCCAAGGTGCGTCAGGCGCTGGACTGGTCGATCGACCGCGAGGCGATCAACCAGGTGGTGTTCAACGGCGAGTTCAAGCCCGGCAACCAGTGGGTCAACCCCGATCACCCCTATTACCAGCAGTCCTTCCCCGTCCACGGCCGCGACGTCGAGAAGGCCAAGGCGCTGTTGAAGGAAGCCGGCGTCAAGCCGCCGGTTGCTGTCGACTTCATGGTGCCGAAGGGCGCGGAGACCGAGGCGGTCGCCCAGGTCGTGCAGTCGATGGCCTCGGAAGCCGGTTTCGACATGAAGATCCGCGTCACCGAGTTCGCCACCTCGCTCAAGCAGGCGGAAGCCGGCGAGTATCAGGCCTACATGCTGGCCTGGAGCGGGCGGATCGATCCCGATGGCAATTCATATGTTTTCCTGCACAAGGACGCGCCGCAGAACTACAGCGTCTGGGCCAACGCCGACGCCGACAAGGCGCTCGACGACGCGCGCCTCGTCACCGACATGGCGCAGCGCAAGGCGATCTACGAGAAGCTGACGAAGCTCGAGCTGGAAGACCACGCCATCCTCTATCTCTATCACCGCCGCATCCTGATCGCGCATACCAACAAGCTCGAAGGCTACAAGCAGATGCCGGATGGGCTGGTCCGCGTCATCGGGCTGAAGCTGAAGTGAGGACAGCCGGCAAGGAAAAGCCATGCTGAACTTCCTGGCCCGCCGCATCGTGCAACTGATCCCGACACTGTTCTTCGTGTCGATCCTGATCTTTTCGCTGCAACAGCTTCTGCCCGGCGACCCCGCGCTGGTCATGGCAGGCGAGGAGCGCGATCCGGCCGTGATCGCACAGATCCGCCAGCAATACCGGCTCGACCAGCCGATCCCGGTGCAATACGCCTATTGGATCAAGGGCGTTCTGTCGGGCGATTTCGGCGAGTCGCTGCGGATCAAGGTGCCGGTGCTGCAATTGATCCGCGAGAAGCTGCCGGTGACGCTGCAGCTTGCCGCGATGGCGATCGTGATCGCGTTCTTGATCGGCATTCCCGCCGGCATCATCTCGGCGGTGAAGAAAGGCACCGCCTGGGACTATGGCGCGAACCTGTTCGCGCTGTGGGGCATCTCGACCCCGAACTTCTGGCTCGGCATCATGTTGATCTTCCTGTTCTCGATCGAGCTCGGCTGGCTGCCGGCCTCCGGCTACGTGCCGCTGTCGGAGAACTGGCGCGCGAGCCTTGCCGCCACCATCATGCCCGCGTTCGTGCTCGGCAATGCCATCGCAGCGATCCTGATGCGGCACACCCGCAGCGCCATGCTGCAGGTGCTGGAAAGCGACTATGTCCGCACCGCCCGCGCCAAGGGCCTGACCGAGCGCTCGGTGATCCTGAAACATGCGATGCGCAACGCGCTGACGCCCATCATCACGCTGGGCGCACTGGAGCTCGGCACGCTGCTGTCGGGCGCGGTGCTGACCGAGCAGATCTTCTCGATCCCCGGTTTCGGCAAGCTGATCGTGGACGCCGTGTTCAACCGCGACTACGCCGTGGTGCAGGGCGTGGTGCTGGTGACGGCGACGATCTACATCACGCTCAACCTGATCGCCGATATCGCCTATATCCTAGTCAATCCGCGGCTGAGGGCGTGAAATGACCGACGCCGCGCTTTCCGCGCTAGCCGCCGAGCTCGACGAAACGCTGGAAAGCCCGGCGCGGCGCGCGCTGCGGCGCCTGTTCAAGCGCAAGGGCGCCGTGATCGGCATGGTCGTGATCGCGACCTTCATCGTGCTTGCGGTGTTCGCGCCGCTGGTCGCGCCCTATGATCCGCTCGCGACAAGCTGGACGCTGGTGCGGAAAGCCCCCTCGGCCGCGCACTGGTTCGGCACCGACGACCTCGGCCGCGACGTGCTGGCGCGCGTGATCTATGGCGCCCGCGCCTCGCTGCTGGCGGGTGCGATCTCCGTCACCATTGCGCTTGCGATCGGCGTGCCGCTTGGGCTGCTCGCGGGCTATCGCGGCGGCTTCATCGACGCGCTGATCAGCCGGATCACCGATGCGATGCTCGCCTGCCCGTTCCTGATCCTGGCGATCGCGCTCGCCGCCTTCCTCGGCCCGAGCCTCGGCAACGCCATGATCGCGATCGGCGTCAGCGCAACCCCGATCTTCATCCGGCTCACCCGCGGGCAGGTGATGAGCGTCAAGGTCGAGGACTATGTCGAGGCGGCGCGCGCCATCGGCAATCCGCGCTGGCGCATCGCGCTGTTCCACATCCTGCCCAACATCCTCCCCGCTTTGCTGGTGCAGGCGACGCTGTCGATCGCGGCGGCGATCATCGCGGAGGCCGCCCTCTCCTTCCTGGGCTTAGGCCAGCAGCCGCCGGCGCCGTCCTGGGGCAGCATGCTCAACGCCGCGCAGCGTTTCCTCACCAATGCGCCGTGGATGGCGATCTGGCCGGGACTTGCGATCTTCTTCGTCGTGCTGTCGCTCAACCTCGTCGGCGACGGCCTGCGCGACGCGCTTGATCCAAGGGAACGATAGGTTCATCTGACAAACTGCCGAGGCAACCCTATTCTCACCCTCCCCTGGAGGGGGAGGGTACGCCAAGCCGCACCTTGATCAGCGGTTAGTCTAGATTAGATCACCGTCTCCCGCAGCACGCGCCGGCAATCCATCTCGTATTCGAGGTCGATCACCGGCGGACGGGCAAAGTGCCAGGTGAAGCCGGTGCGGGCGGCACCGCGACGAACCAGCTCCTCGGCGAATACCGGGTGGACGTCGTGGATGGTGTAGGCCTGCACGCCGGTGGCATCCTTCCAGCCGAAGCCGAACGCCTCCATCCGGCTCTCCATCTCGCGCGTGGTGAAGCGGACCTTTTCCCGCCAGCCCTCAGGGCTCATGTCGCGATAGCGCACGATGCGCTCGGGATAGGGCGCGTTGCCGCCGCGCGCCTCGGCGCCGCCGGCGATCACGAAGCTCGGCGCCTTGTGCTGGCTCGGCCGCGTGAAGGAGAACGCGTAGAACGACGGCTCCGACGGCGGGTCGATCTCGGGACAGACATTGCTGCGCGCCACCGGATTGGTGGTGCCGTCATAGATCCCCCAGGCCGCCAGCGTCTTGACGTAGTGCTCGTTGAACCTGCGAAAGCCCTCTTCGGTGAAGGCGGCCGGCGAGCGCAGCTCGCAGGCGCAGAACGCGGTCAAGGGCCGGCCCGCCGCCTGGATATATTTCGCGGCCTCGGCAAAACCTTCAGCGAGCGGCAGCCATCTGTCGAAGCGCACCCGCTCGATCTCGTAGCCGGGCAGCGCGGCGGCGCCGCTCGAATACTGAAACACGGCGGGAATGAAGCGGTAATTGCCGGCAGCGAAATCGCGCACCATCTGGATGCTCCCTGTTTTTTTGGTTGAGCGGTTTCCGTTCCTATTCGAGCTGCATGCGCACGCCCTTGGCGCCGTTGAGCAGCCGCCTCAGATGGAAGCCAGCCAATGCATCGTCGGCATGCAGCCCGACCAGCGCCGCAAACGCCGGCATCGCGCCTGCATCGCCGGCTTCGAGTTTTGCGAAGGCTTCGGCGTATTGGGCGGTCGCTGGCGTACCGACCGCCTCCCCCCGCAACGGCTCGTAGGCGCGCAACGGTTCGCTGCGCCCACGCAGCATCAGGTCGCCGACCGGCCGGCCCTTGAAATCTTTCGCGGTAGAAGCGATCGCCGCGCTGGCGCAGATGCGGGTACCCAAGAACTTGTTGGCGGCCTCGAGCCGCGCCGCGGTGTTGATGCTATCGCCATAGGCCGTGTAGTCGAAGAAGCGGCTGCCGCCGAAATTGCCGACCAGCGCGCTGCCGGCATGGACGCCGATCCGGGTCGCGCCGAAATTGACACCCCTCGCCTTCCAGCGCTCGCGAAAACCCTCCGCCCAGATGTCGAGATCGTGCGCGCAGGCTACCGCCCGCGTCGCATAATCAGGCTGCTCGCCGGGCGCGTTGAACAGAATCTGGATCGCGTCTCCGATGATCTTCGCGACCGTGCCCTCATGGGCGAATACGACGTCGGTCATGCCGCCGACATATTCGTTGAGCATCTCGCCGAGCACCTCGGGCGCGACGGTTTCCACCAGCGACGTGAAGCCCGCGATGTCGGTAAAGATCACGGCGACGTCGCGCCAATGCACGTCCATGGCGTCGCCCTCGCCGGTCGCCGCGAGCCTGCTTGCGATCTGCGGCGAGAAATAGCGGGACAGCGAGGCATAGGCGCGCTCCGCCTCGATCTGGCGGCGTCGCGCCTCGCGCAGCATCTCGACATGGCGGATGGTCTTGTCGATGGTAGCTTCGAGGTCGCCAAAATCGATCGGCTTGGTCAGGAAGTCGAACGCGCCGCGGTTCATCGCGGTCCGGATATTGCTCATGTCGCCATAGGCCGAGACGATGATGGTCGACTTCTTGTCCTCGGCCTCCTGCAGCTTGGCGAGCAGCGACAGGCCGTCCATGCGCGGCATGTTGATGTCGGAGACCACCATGTCGACCTGCGGATGCTGCGCGAGCGACTGCAGCGCATCCAGGCCGTCATGCGCGAACATGAAGCTGACGACGCCCTCGCGGATCTGCCTGCGAAACTTCTGCAGGACGAGCGCCTCGAGATCGGGCTCGTCGTCGACGACGAGAATGGTGGCGGTCATGCGGCCTGCTCGAGCCTCATGTCGATCTCCTGCCGCAACTGCGCGAAGTCGATCGGCTTGGTCAGAAGTCCCTCCGCGCCGCGCTCGATCGCCTTGCGGCGCGTTTCGGCATCGCCATAGGCGGTGATCATGATGACGGGAACCTCGGGGCGCTCGGCGCGCACCCGCGGCAGCATCTCAAGCCCGCTCATGCCGGGCATGTTGATGTCAGACAGGATCAGGATCAGCGACGGCTCGCCGAGCTCAGCGGCCCGCTCCAGCGCGACCGGCGCCGACGGCGCGAATTCCATCTGAAAACGCCCGGCCCGCAGGTCGCGCCGGAACTGCTGGCGAAACAGCGATTCGACATCCGGCTCATCGTCGACGACGAGTATGTAAACGCTCAATTCCTGCCTCCGGTACTTTCCTGCGCCGCGAGCGTCCTCGGCAGCGTGATGATGAATTCGGTAAATGCGCCCGGCGCGGTCTCGACCTCGATCCTGCCGCCATGCTGTTTCACCACGATGTCATGGCTCATCGAGAGCCCAAGCCCGGTACCCTCGCCTGCCGGCTTGGTGGTGAAGAAGGGATTGAACATCTTCTCCCTGACGTCCTTCGGGATGCCGGTGCCGTTGTCGCGGATGCGGATCTCGACGCGGTTGCCAAGATTCCGGGTGGTGGCGCGCAGCGTCGGCTCGAAGCCGGCTTCCCCCGCCGCCTTGCGCTTGGTCGCGGCGTAGAAGCCGTTCGAGATCAGGTTGAGGAAGACGCGGGTGATCTCCTGCGGATAGAGATCGACCATGCCGGCTTGCGGATCGAGGTCGCGCTCGAGCGCAATATTGAAGCCCGATTTTTCCGCCCGCGCGCCGTGATAGGCGAGATTGAGGCTTTCCTCGACGATCGCGTTGATGTCGGCCGACCGGCGCTCGCCCGAACCCTCGCGCGAATGCAGGAGCATGTTCTTCACGATCGAATCGGCGCGCTTGCCGTGCTGCACGACCTTCTCGAGGTTGCCCTTCAGCATGTGGGTGAGCTCGTCGACCTCCTCGCGCGTCTTGTCGTCGAGCGCGGCGATCTTCAGCAGGTCGTTCAACTCGTCGATCAGCTCGGTGGACAGCGCCGAGAAGTTGTTGACGAAGTTGAGTGGATTCTTGATCTCGTGCGCGATGCCGGCGGTGAGCTGGCCGAGCGAAGCAAGCTTCTCGGTCTGGATCAGGCGGTCCTGCGCGGTACGCAATTCGTCGAGCGACTGCGAGAGTTCCGTCGTGCGCTGGCGCAGCTCGTTGAGCAGCCGCGCGTTCTCGATGGCGATGACCGCCTGGTTCGCGAAGTTAGTGACGAGGTCGATTTGCTTTTCCGTGAACGGCTGAACCGTCTGGTGGAAGATGCCAATTGCGCCGATCACCTCGTTGTCCTTGAGCATCGGTACCGCGACGATCGTCCGCGCTCCAGCGAGGTCAGTATTTGCCCGGCGAACAGGATCCCCTTCAACATAGGCTTGTTCCGCCATGGCATCTTCGATGTGAACGACTTGCCTCGTCTTGAGCAACCGGCCCATGGCAGTGCTTGGGCCCGGATGGATAACCGGTTCACGCTTCCTCAGATCGGCAAAAGCTGGTGGTGCATTATGGAGAGCTACGCAGCGCGCCGCGGTTCCTTCGATCAGCCACATCATTCCGAATTTTGCACCGCAAATCTTCGTTGCATTAGCTAGCATCGCATCGAAGACTGGTTGCAGATCGCCCGATGAATTGCTGATGACCTTCAGCACATCGGCGGTAGCCGTCTGCTGCTCCAGCGATTCCTTCAATTCGGACGTGCGCTGCTCGACCTTGTTTTCGAGGTCGGCATAGGATTCCTGCAGCCGCGCGCCCATGTCGTTGAACTGGTCGGCGAGCCCTTCGAGCTCGTCCCCGGTCTTGATCGAGATGCGCTGGGAGAAGTCACCGCTGCCGATGCGCGCGGCGCCGGCGCGCAGCGCCTGGATCGGGCCGACCATGCGACGGGCGAGGAAAATTCCCGCCAGCACCGCAAACAGCGATGCGGCGAGCAGCACGATCGCAAGCCGCTGCAAGGCGGCATAGAGCGAGGCATAGGCTTCCTCGACCGGCAGCTCGACGAACATGGTCCAGCCGAGCGGCGCGATCGGCGCCGAGGCCGTCAGAACCTGCTGGCCCTGGATGTTGAGCGCGCCCTGCAATTCATCGGCCATGCCACTGCCGCGGCCGGCCTGCGCCGCCTGCACCTGCGCGAGTTTCGACATGTCGGTGTTGCGCAGCACGAGGCTGATGTCGGGGTGCGCAATCAGGCGGCCCTGCGCGCCGACCACATAGGCGTGGCCGTGCTCGCCGACCTTGATCTGCGAGACGACGTCCCAGATCAGCTTGAGGTTGACCTCGGCGATGCTGACGCCGGCGTCCTTGCGGGTGCCCGCTAAGGCCAGCGTCATGTAGGGCTCGGACTCGCGGCGGAAATAGACCGGGCCGTAATAGACCTTGTGGGCGACCGCTTCCGTGAATTTCGGATCGGCGGACAAATCGAGCCCGCTGTCGACCACGTCCATGGCGAGCCGCGAGACGCGCAGCCGCTCCTTGCCGGTCGAATCCACCTGCGCGAGCTCGGTGATCGCCGGCACCTGGCGCAACAGGCGGAGCGCGTCGAATCGGCGCTGCTCGATCGAGCCGGCGGACCAGGGCAGCTGCGTGGTCCAGCCGAGCTGGCTTTCGATTTCCTTGATGAACTGGCCGATCTTGGCGGCAGCCGCCTCGGCCTGCTCGTGCTGGATCCGGATCAGCGCCGCCTTGTGCTCGCGGTAATAGAAGAAAACCTCGAAGATCCCGTTGGATAGCAGGGCAATCGCAACCACCGCGACAAACAGCGCGACATATTTGGTGAACAGCCGGCTGTGGACCTTCCCGCCCGGCACGGCCGGCGTCTCCGGCGCGTCGGCGCGCGGCGTCGCCAGCGTCCGCCCCTGCGGCGCGTCGGGATGGAGGGAAATGCTCATTCCCTTACCTTTAGCAAGAAGCCTCGATCTTGTCTCTTACCGCACCGCAGCAAGGGCGCGCGGCGCCGAAACGAAAACGGCGGCCGCTGGTGTGGCGGCCGCCGTTCAAATCATGAGGGGGTCGGCAGGTCAGGTCGGCTTGAGCGCGCGGCCCAAATCGTAGTCCGCGATCTGCTTGGCCCGCTCGGAGTTCGCCTTGGCCTGATGGTCGGTCGCGAGCGTGACATAGACCGCGGGCAGCACGAACAGCGTGAACAGGGTGCCGATCGTCATGCCCGCCACCACCACGAGCCCGATCGAGAAGCGGCTGGCCGCGCCCGCGCCGGAGGCGGTGAGCAGCGGCAGCAGGCCTGTCACCATCGCCGCGGTGGTCATCAGGATTGGACGCAGGCGGATGCGGGCCGCCATCTCGATCGCCGAGCGGCGGTCGAGCCCCTCATTGAGCTGAAGCTCGTTGGCAAACTCCACCATCAGGATGCCGTGCTTGGTGATCAGGCCGACCAGCGTCAGCAGGCCGACCTGGGTGTAGATGTTCATCGTCGCCACCCCGAAGAACAGCGGGATCAGGGCGCCGACGATCGCCATCGGCACCGAGATCATGATCACGAGGGGATCGCGCAGGCTTTCGAACTGCGCCGCCAGCACCAGGAAGATGATGATGATCGCGAACATGAAGGTGATCAGGAGCTGATTGCCTTCATGCACGTATTGCCGGGAGTCGGACAGGAAATCGTGACTGAAACCCGATGGCAGCTTCTTCGCTTCGCCTTCGAGAAATTCGACAGCCTGTCCCATGGAGACGCCGGGCATCGGCACGGCCTGGAAGGTCGCCGAGTTGAGCTGGTTGTAATGGGTCAGCGCGTTCGGATCGGTCCCGGTCTGGACAGAAACCACCGTCGAGAGCGGCACGAGCTGGCCGGTGGTGGTCGGAACGTAGTAGCCATCGAGCGAATCCGGCGAGAGGCGCTTTTCGCGCGGCACCTGCGGGATCACCTGATAGGATCGTCCTTCCAGGTTGAAGCGATTGACGTAATTGCCGCCGAGCAGCGTCGCCAGTGCGCCGCCGATCGACTGCATGGTGATGCCGAGATCGCTCGCCTTGGAACGGTCGACCTTCACACGAACCACCGGCTGGTTGAAGTCGAGGTCGCTGTCGGAGACGATGAACAGGCCGCTCTTGCGCGCGGCGTCCTTCAGCTTCGCCATCTGGTCGAAGACCTGCTCGAACCCGGCGGTCGAGCTGATGACCATCTGCACCGGCAGACCGCCCGGGCCGCCCGGCAGCGGCGGCAGGCTGAACGCGAACGCGTTGACGCCCTCGATCTTCGACAGCTCTCCCTGCACCAGCGGCTGCAACTGCTGGGCGGAGCGCTTGCGCTCATCCCACGGCTTGAGCAGCATGCCGGCGAAGCCGCCTTGCGGACCGGTGATGCCGTTCAGCACGAAGCGCAGGTCGGTCTCAGGAAACTTCTGGAACTCCTTGTCGATCTTGTCGCCGTAGAAATCGATATAGTCGATGTTGGCGTATTTCGGCGCCTTGGTCACCGCGAACACGATGCCCTGGTCTTCCTGCGGCGCCAGCTCCTTCGAGGTGTGCATGTAGAGGAAGCCGACCAGGCCGAGAATGGTCACCGCAAACAGCCCGGTGATCGGCCGATAGTCGAGCGAGCGGTCGAGCTTGCGGCCATACCAGCGCGTCACTGCACCGAACACCTTGTTGACGAGCTTGGCGAAGCGTCCTTCGTCGGCGCTCTTGAGGAAGACCGAGCACATCATCGGCGACAGCGTCAGCGCGATCACGCCCGACACGATGACCGAGCCCGCGAGCGTGAAGGCGAATTCGCGGAACAGCGCACCGGTCACGCCGCCGAGGAAGCCGATCGGCGCATACACCGCCGCCAGCGTGATGGTCATGGAGACGACGGGGCCGACGATCTCGCGCGCGCCCTTCAGCGCCGCCTGTACCGGTGGCAGGCCTTCCTCGAGGTGGCGGTGGATGTTCTCCACCACTACGATGGCGTCGTCGACCACGAGTCCGATCGCCAGCACCATGGCGAGCAGCGTCAGCAGGTTGAAGCTGAAGCCGGCGGCAAGCATCAGGATGCAGACGCCGATCAGCGACAGCGGAATGGTGACGACCGGAATCACGACCGACCGGATCGAGGCCAGGAACAGGAAGATGACGACGACGACGATCAGCACCGCCTCGCCCAGCGTCTTCTGGACCTCGTCGATCGAGGACTGGATGAATTTGGTGGAGTCATAGGCCACCTTCATCTTCATCGAGGGCGGCAGGTTGCGCTCCAGCTCGGGGAACAGCGCGCGCACGCCCTTGACCAGCGTCAGCGGGTTGCCCTGCGGGGTTGCCTTGATGCCGATGAAAATCGCATGCTCGCCGTTGAAGGCGACGCTCGCATCCGTGCTCTGGGCCGCGAGCTCGACCGTGGCGATGTCCTCGACCCGCACGAAGCCGCCGTCCTTCGACTTCACGATCATCCGCTTGAACTGATCGATGTTCTGCAGATCGGTGTTGGCCGAGACGTTGGAGACGATGAAATAGCCCTTGGTCTGGCCGGCGGCGGCCTGGAAATTGTTGGCGGCGATCGCGGCCGCAACGTCGTTTGGCGACACGCCGCGTCCGGCCATGCGGACCGGATCGAGCCAGAGCCGCATCGCGAACGTCTGGCCGCCGAGGATGTCGGCGGACGCGACACCGTCGACCGTCGAGAGCACCGGCTGCACCACGCGCGTCAGATAGTCCGATATCGCCGAGCCCGACAGTTCCTCGCTGGAGAAGCCGAGATACATCACCGCGATGGTGTCGCCGGTCGCCTTGCTGACGACCGGGTCGTTGGATTCCTTCGGAATCAAATATTTGACCGAGTTGACCTTGGCGAGCACCTCGGTCAGCGCCTGGTTCGGATCGAAGTTGAGCTTGACGAAGACCTGGATCGTGCTGGTGCCCAGCACCGACGACGAAGTGATGTAGTCGACGCCCTCGGCCGAGGCGACGGCCTGCTCGATCGGGGTGGTGATGAAGCCCTGGATCAGGTCCGCCGACGCGCCGGGATACGACGTGGTGATCGTCACCACCGTGTTCGACAGGTTGGGATATTGCCGGATCGGCAGCACGGTCGCGGCGCGCAGGCCGAGCAGAAGGATCAGCAGGCTGACGACGACCGACAGCACCGGACGCTTGATGAAAATATCAGTGAAGGCCATCGCCAACCTATTCGTTTTTATCTGCCGCTTGCGGCAAAGCGTTGCGGAGGGCCAATGGCCCTCCGGGATAATTGCGCTCAGTAGCGCGGCGGCTCCGCAGGAACCGGCGGCGCCGGATCGGTGGAGATCGCGACCGGCATTCCCGATTGCAGCTTGATCTGCCCGACAGCGACAACGCGGTCGCCGGGCTGCAGGCCCTTGAGGATCTCGGCGCGGCCCTCGATCCGGTTTCCGGTCTTCACGAAGGTCCGCTCCGCGGTCAGGCCGGTCTTGCCGTCGGCGCCCTTCTTCTCCGTGATCAGGAACACCGAATCCCCGTACAGCGTGTAGTCGACCGCCGTTTCCGGAACGGTGACGACCGCCGGCCTCTCCGGCAGCACGATCGTCGTGGTCGCGAACATGCCGGGCTTGAGGATGTGATCGGGATTGTTGACCGTCGCCTGAATGCGGATGTTACGGGTATCGCTCGCGATCTGCGGCTCGATCGTCGTGATCTTGCCCTCGAAGGTGCGGCCCGGATAGGCGTCGACCGCGATGCGCACGGTCTGGCCGACGCTGAGCTGCGCACTCTGCTTTTCCGTCGCGGTCAGGTTGGCATAGAGCATCGACAGATCGGTCAGCGAGACGATCTGCGTGCCCGCAGTGAGGAACTGGCCGACCTCGACCTTGCGAACGCCGAGTTCGCCGTCGAACGGCGCGCGCACCAGCTTCTGCGAGATGATCGCCTCGGTCTTGGCGATGCCCGCACTGGCCTGGTCGAACGCCGCCTGCGCCTGGTCGACGGTCGCCTGCGGCCCGAACTGGCGGGCGGCCAATTGCTTGGCGCGGTCGAGCTGGAGCTGCGCGACGGTCGCCTGCGCCTTGTAGTTGGCGAGGTCGCCCTGATCGGGACCGTCGAACAACTGCACCAGCGGCGTACCCGCCGTGACATGCGCGCCGGGGCTGAACATGATGTCGGTGATGCGGCCGGAGACGTCGGAGGTGACGTTGACCTGGTGCACCGCGACGAGCTCGCCGACCGCGGTCAGGAGGTTCGGAATCACCTCGGACTTCGCCTCGACCACGCTCACGCTTGCCGGCGGCGGCTTATTGTTGGCGAAGAACTGCGCGATCATGTGGCTGCGGAAGGCGTTGAAGCCGACCAGCCCTCCGGCCAGCACGAACAGCGCCAGCCCCACGATGATGAACCAGCGCACCGTCCGCACCGGGCGCGTGCGCGGCTTGTCGCTGATCGGTTTGCCCGCAAGCTTGGGTTCGGTCGCGATATTCATGGCTATGCACTTTCTGCGGTTGCCGGCCGGCTCGCTTCCGGCGACAAGTCGCGGTCCAAATGAGAAGCAATTGCGGCTTCGTTAAGTCCGATCCCGCGCAGCAGGAACTCGCAAAGCTGCCGCTCGAGATCGGTGGAGCTGCCGTAGTCGAGGCAAGGCATCGGCGGCAGCCGGGTCAGCGCCGCCGTCAGCACGGTGTGGTGGGCGAACCAGAACAGGTTGAGCGGGTCGGTCCCGATCCGCCGCGCGTCGCCCGCCGCCACGGCCCGATCCAGCGAGGCCGAAAATGTCGGGCCAATCAGGGCGCCGATCTTGGCGTAGAGCAGCCGGGCGAACTCGCCATCGTCGAGGTGGCTCGTGACCATTAGCCGCAGCCGTTGCGCGTCCTGCTCGTCCGGGCCGTCGGAAATTTCTGTAAAGTGCCGGACCATGCCCTTGATCAGCTCGACCAGCGTCGCGGTCGAGGGCTCCTGCCCCAACAGATGCGCAAGCGCAGGATCGGCTTCGCATTCGTCCGCCAGAATCTCGGCGTAGAGGGCAGCCTTGGAGGGGAAGTGCTTGAACAGCAGCCCTTCGGAAATGGCTGCGGCCGCCGCCACGCTCTTGGTCGTGGTGCCGGCAAAGCCGTTGCGGGCAAAGCAACGTCTGGCTGCGCCCAGGATGAGCTGCCGCCTCAGGTCACTGGTCATGCGCAGGGTAGACATAAGGTGTGTGAGTAACTACTCACCCACGTAAAAGTCAAGAAATTTTGTTGCGTTGCAACCTGAAACTGCCCGAAATTTGGGCGGTGTGGCGTTTGGGTTCGGAGGTGGAAGGGGCACGACGCAGGGAATCACCCCTGGAAGGGTCCCCGCAGGGGCGCATGACACCGCGCTAGATCGGAGAGTATCCCAGCGATCCGCGCAGCCGGTTGATGATGAAGGTGCCGTCGCGGTTGGAAAGCACCCGTTCCAGGTTGGCGGCGTCGATCTTCACATTGGCAAAGCGCGGGCCGGCCGTGACGTCCTGCAGGGAGGCGGCGAAGGCTTCGACCTCGGCCAGGGTCGTGATCGCGCTCGCCCTGGCAATGCCACAGGCCTTGGCGACGCCGACGAGGTCGGCCGCTGCGGCTGTGTGACTGACCTGGCCGCCGGTCTCGCCATAGGCCTCGTTGTCCAGCACGACGATCGAGAGATTGCCCGGCTTCTGCAGGCCGACGGTGGCAAGGCTCCCCATCCCCATCAGCATCTCGCCATCGCCGGTGATGACGAGCACCGGCAATTGCGGCTGCGCCAGCGCCAGCCCGAGGCCGATCATGAGCGCGCCGCCCATGGCGCCCCAGAGATAGAAATTGCGCGCATGGTCGCCGGCGGCCGCGATGTCATAGGTCGAGGCGCCGAGCCCGCCGACGGCGATGGCTCCCTGCCGGTTCGCCAGCAGCGTGGAGACGACCGCGCGGCGGTCGAGCAGGTTGGCCTTGCTCATTTCACGAACACCTTCGTCCCGATCAGCCGTTGCGACAGCAGCACCGCTGTTGCCGTGGCGGCGTTGTAGGCCTGGCTCGCGGCGGCCTCCATGACGTCCTTGACCTCCTGTTGATGCGAGGCGCGCAGTACCTTGACGCCGGCGAGCTCGAGAACGTCTTGCGTGGTCGAGCCCATCGGCACCTGCCAGGGATTGAACTCGCCCCACTCACCGCGCATCGTCACCAGGGTCAGGAACGGAAAGCGGAATATCTGGGTCAGCGACAGCATGTTGATGCAGTTGCCCACCCCGCTCGACTGCATCAGCAGCACGCCGCGCTGGCCGCCGGCCCAGGCCCCGGCAAGCAGCGCCACGCCCTCCTCTTCCGTGGTCAGCGGAATGCCGCGCATCGTGGGCGAGGCGAGCACGCGCTGGATCAGCTCCGAATGCCCGGCATCCGGCACGTAAGGCACCTGGCGGACGTCGAAGCGCTCCAGCGTGGCAAAGATGTCCTGCGGCCAGGAGGCGGCTTGTTCGGATGAGGTTTCGGCCCGCGCGTGCATCGGACGTTCCGTGAGGTGGCAAGGTGAAGGGGACTGTAAACGGAGCGATGTGTCCCATCAAAGCGCAAACTGCGCATACGGCTCTGCGACACCCGTCGACCCTGCCCGCCTGTCAAAAATCGATCCGATTTTAGTTGCGTGGGCCCCAACCGGGGTCTACGATAGTTGCAAGTGAGACTAATTGAGCGAACCAACGCTTGAGAATGACGGGCATGGATGGAAACGCGCGAGCGCTGGCGGCGAGTTTCGACCTCGAAAGGCTGACGCCGGAATTCTATGCCAACCCCTACCCGACCTATAGGGCCTTGCGGGAGAGCGAGCCCGTCAAGCAGCTGCCGAACGGCACCTGGTTCCTGACCCGCTACGACGATCTCGTCACGGCCTACAAGAACACAAAAGCATTCTCGTCCGACAAGAAGCGCGAGTTTCTGCCGAAATACGGCAACTCCCTGCTCTACGAGCATCACACCACGAGCCTCGTCTTCAATGATCCGCCGGCGCACACCAGGGTGCGACGGCTGATCATGGGCGCGCTGTCGCCACGCGCGATCGCCAGCATGGAAGGCGACCTCGTCGCCCTCGTCGACCGACTGCTCGACGCCATCGCTGCAAAGGGCCGCGTCGACGTGATCGAGGACTACGCCGCCGCCATACCCATCGAGGTGATCGGCAACCTGCTCGGCGTGCCGCACGACGAGCGCGAGCCGTTGCGCGACTGGTCGCTCGCGATTCTCGGTGCGCTCGAGCCCGTGATCGGCGAAGAGGCCTTTGCGCGCGGCAACAGCGCGGTGAAGGATTTCCTCGCCTATCTCGAAAGCCTGGTCGAACGGCGGCGCGCACGACCCGGCAATCCCGAACGCGACGTGCTGACGCGGCTGATCCAGGGCGAGGAAAACGGCGAGCGGCTGAACGAGAAAGAGCTCCTGCACAACTGCATCTTCCTGCTCAACGCCGGCCACGAAACCACCACCAACCTGATCGGCAACGGCCTCGTGGCGCTGTTCGAGCACCCCGCGGAGAGGCGGCGGCTGATCGAAAACCCCGACCTGATCAAGACCGCGGTCGAGGAAGTGCTGCGCTATGAAAGCTCCAACCAGCTCGGCAACCGCATGACCACGGAGCGGATCACGCTTGGCGACGTCACGCTGGACGAAGGCACCTCGGTGACGCTGTGCATCGGTGCGGCCAACCGCGACCCCGCGCAGTTCCCCGATCCGGAGCGGTTCGACGTCGGCCGCAACCCCAACCGCCATCTCGCCTTTGCGACCGGCCCGCATCAGTGCGCCGGGATGGCGCTGGCACGGCTCGAAGGCGCGATCGCGATCGCGCGCTTCCTCAAACGCTTTCCGAACTACGCGCTGGCAGGCCAGCCGGTCCGCGGCGGCCGCGTGCGCTTCCGCGGCTTTTTGCGCGTGCCATGTTCGATCGGCTAGCCACGGCAGGCGTGATCGCAGGGGGATGCAATGGACATCGGCAAGACGCGTGAGCGCTGGGGCGATTCCCTGCTGACCGTGTTGACCGCACTTCTCATCGTCATGATGTTCGTCGTGGCGCCGCTACAGGCGCTGGGGATTTTTGCCTTTCAGATCTTCGAGCTGCTGCTCGCGCTGTTCCTGGTCGGCGGCGTGTTCGTGATGTCGGGCAGTCGCGTGGCCGTCGTCGCCATGCTCGGCGCGCTCGCCATGATCGTAACCGGCGCCGTCCTGCGGCTGAAATCGCCCTCGATCCTTGACCTCAATCTCTTTGCCGGGGCATGGCTGATCGTCGGCGTAACGCTCGCCTGGACGGTCGCGCAGGCGACCTTCGCGCCGGGACGCATCACCTATCACCGCGTGATCGGCGCCGTTCTGCTCTACCTGACCGTTGCCGTGATCTTCGCGGCGCTGTTCACCTTCATCGGCACGCTGGCACCGAAGGCGTTCGCCGGCATGTCGGTCGAAGACAGCGCGAAGCTGGCAAGCCAGTTGATCTATTTCAGCTTCGCGACGCTGACGACAACAGGCTATGGCGACCTCGCGCCGGTCCATCCGCTGGCGCGCAGCCTGTGCAATCTCGAAGCGATCTTCGGCCAGCTCTATCCGGCGACGCTATTGGCTCGGCTCGTCACGCTGGAGCTCGCGCATCGGGACAACGAATGAGGCGCGGCTAACGCTCACACCACCGTGCGATGCCGCTCGATGCAGGTCTTCAAAACCTCTTCCATCGGGCGCGACCACCAGTCGTTGGAAAAGATTTCGATTTCGGAATAGCCGGCAAAGCCCTGCGCCTCGACCGCCGCGCGGACCGATTTGATGTCGATGACGCCGTCGCCCATCATGCCGCGGTCATTGAGGATGTCTTTCGTGGGCACCAGCCAGTCGCAGACGTGGAACGCGAGCAGGCGGTCGCGGCCGGCACGCGCGACCTGCGCCATCAATTCCGGGTCCCACCAGATGTGATAGACGTCGAGCGCGACGCCAAGCGCGCCGGTGCGCTCGCGGTCGAGCGCATCGCAGAGGTCGAGCGCCTGCTTCGTGGTATTCACGCAGGCGCGGTCGGCGGCGTAGGCTGGATGCAGCGGTTCGATCGCGAGCGGCAGCTTTGCCTCTCTCGCGTATTCCAGCATCTCGGCGAGCGCGTCGTGAACCTGGCCGCGGGCGGCGACCAGATCCTTTGACGGTGCGCTTCCCGGCCGCGAATATTGCGGCAGGCCGCCGACCACGAGCACGATGCAGGACGCGCCGAGCGCCTTGGCTTCGTCGACGCAGCGGCGGTTGTCGTCGCGCACCTCGGTGCGACGCGCCGCATCGGAAGTGAACATGCCGCCGCGGCAATAGCCCGACAATTCAAGTCCGGCATCGCGCACCGCACGCACCGCGCGATCGAGCCCGACGGACGCGACCTGGTCGCGCCAGGGATCGATGGCGCGGATGCCATGCCGCGCGCAGGCGTCGATGATAGCGGTCAGGTCGCCCTGCTTGCGCACCGTCGCGGTGTTGAGCGACAGCCAGCGGTGGTCGGCGGAAAAATCCCGCATCGGGCCTAGTACCCTCTTTTCCGAAGTTCGTAACTCATCGCGGCAATCCCTTCTTTCGAACTTCGGAAAAGCAAAGGGTACTAGCAAATCTAAAAATTCTAGTACCGCTTTCGATTTGAAGTCCGCATCGCCGATTCGTGGAAGCCCGTGAGCGACTTCAAATCGGCGGTACTAGATGCCGCGCAGCGCCAGCACTGCCTTCATGCGCTGCGTCGCCAGCTCCGGATTGGCGAGCAGCCCGGCCCGGTCCGCAAGCCGGAACAACTCGGCGAGATGCAGCGTCGAGCGCGCACTCTCCTGCCCGCCGACCATGGTGAAATGATCCTGATGGCCGTTGAGGTAGGCCATGAACACGACGCCGGTCTTGTAGAAACGGGTCGGCGCCTGGAAGATGTGGCGCGACAGCGGCACCGTCGGCCCCAGGACATCATGAAAGCCCTTCTCGTCGCCGGCGGCGAGCCGCGACAGCGCGTAGGAGGCGGCCGGCGCGATCGCGTCGAAAATGCCGAGCAACGCATGCGAATAACCTTGCGAGTCGCCCGCAATCAGTTCGGCATAATTGAAATCGTCGCCGGTATACATCTTGACGCTCCGGTCAAGCCTCCGGCGCATGTCGATCTCGCGGCCCTTGTCGAGCAGCGAGATCTTGACGCCGTCGACCTTCCCGGCATTGCGGTTGATGATCGCAAGCGCGGTCTCCATCGCTGCATCGAGCCTCGGCGAGCCCCAATAGTTGGCGAGCGCCGGATCGAACATGTCCCCTAGCCAATGGATGATCACGGGCTCCGTGACCTGCGACAGCACGCGGTCATACACTCTCGCATAGTCGTCGGCGTTGCGGCCGATCCTGGCGAGCGCGCGCGAGGCCATCAGGATGATGCGGCCGCCGGCCTTTTCGATCGCCGTGATCTGTTCCTCATAGGCGCGGATCACGTCGTCGATCGTCTTCGCATTCTCGACTGGCAGATGGTCGGTGCCGGCGCCGGAGAACACCAGCGCGTTCCCCCTCGCCTTCGCCGCCTTCACCGAACGCTGGATCAGCTCGAGCGAGGTCGGCCAGTCCAGCCCCATGCCGCGCTGCGCGGTATCCATCGCCTCCGCAACGCCGAGGCCTAGATCCCAGACATGTTCGCGGAAGGCGATGGTCCTGTCCCAGTCGACCGCGGTGGTGAGCCACGGATCGACGTCACCTAAAGGATCGGCCACCACATGCGCCGCCGAGAACGCCACGCGATTGAGCGTGCCCGCAAGCTTCGCCGGAAACGTCCTGCCTGCCGCGAGGCGATAGGTCTCGATGCCGCGATCGGCCTTTGGCAGCTTCAGGGACAGCGACGACATCGGCTGGACGGGCTTGTTCATGGCTTGGTGTCCTTGTTGCCTCACACCTTGATCGGTTCGACGTCGATCCAGCGCCGCTCGCGCCAGCTCTTGAGTGCGCATTCGGCGAGCTGCACGCCCTTGGCGCCTTCCAGCAGCGTGTGCTTGTAGGGCGCGTTCTCGCAGACGTGGCGGATGTACATCTCCCACTGCTCCTTGAAGCCGTTGTCGTACACGACATTGTCGGGCAGCTTCTGCCAGTCGCCGTAGAAATCGTGCAGCCGCTTCTCGTCCGGATTCCACACCGGCCGCGGCGTCGCCTGGCGCGCCTGGATCATGCAGTCGGTCAGGCCCGCGACCGCCGAGCCGTGGGTGCCGTCGACCTGGAACGTGACGAGATCGTCGCGATAGACCCGCGTCACCCAGCTCATGTTGATATGGGCGATCACGCCGCCCTTGAGGCGGAAGGTGGCATAGGCGGAGTCGTCGGCGGTCGCCTTGTAGGGCTTGCCGTTCTCGTCGACGCGCTCGGGAATGTCGGTGTTGCCGATGCAGACCACGCTCTCGACCTCGCCGAACAGGTTGTCGAGCACGTAGCGCCAGTGGCAGACCATGTCCAGGATGATGCCGCCGCCATCCTCGGTGCGGTAGTTCCAGGACGGCCGCTGCGCCTCCTGCCAGCCGCCTTCGAACACCCAGTAACCGAACTCGCCGCGCACCGAGAGCATGCGGCCGAAGAAGCCGGAATCACGCAGGAACGCGAGCTTCTTCAGCCCCGGCAGGAACAGCTTGTCCTGCACCGTGCCGTGCTTGATGCCTTTTGAATTCGCAAGCTTCACCACTGCGAGCGCTTCCTCGAAATTGGTCGCGATCGGCTTCTCGCAATAGACGTGCTTGCCGGCGTTGATCGCCTTCGTCAGCAGCGAGGGCCGCGCCTGCGTGGTCGCGGCATCGAAGAACACGGTGTCGTTCCTGTCGGCCAGCGCCTTGTCGAGGTCGGTGCTCCAGCGCGTCAGGTTGTAGCGCCTGGCGAGCGCCTCGACCTTCGCGGCGTCGCGGCCGACCAGGATCGGATCGGGCATCACGCGGTCGCCGTTCGACAGAAGCACGCCACCCTGCTCGCGGATCGCGAGGATCGAGCGGATCAGATGCTGGTTCAGACCCATGCGGCCGGTGACGCCGTACATGATCACGCCGAGGCGTTGGGTGGTCATCTCGCTTGCTCCCTTGTTCTTTCTTTTGGCTGTTTCAGCGGCGATATCGCCGACCAATCCGGGTGGACCGCGGAGGCAAAGCCTGTCGCGGTCAGTGAACCTGTCAAAAGCTCGCCATCATGAATGGCGAGCCGGACCTTGTCGCCACCGGTGTAGAGATCGCCATGCGCGGCGAGGAACGCGTTGGCCTCGCTTGCCGGCGTATCGGCAAAGCCGTCGACATAATGATGGCCGTTTCGCTCGCTGTGGGTCGCGCCGATCAGCGCGCAGAGCGCGAGATCCTGCTGCACGGAGAGGCCGGCCTGACAGGTCAGGTCCTCGCCGCTGATGAAGCAGGCCTCGCCTTGCGCGCTCCATTTGGCGGCTCGCGTCGCATTGACGATCGACTTGTAAAAGCCCTTGCAGGATTTCGAGGAGATGCCGCGATAGCCGAGGCCGCGAGCCGCGACGAAGGCATCATAGGAGTCATCGGCCTCGTCGATGATGAAGCCGTGGCGCGAGAGCGCCCCGAGCGGCGAGGCCCGCGTGACGTCGCGCGGCATTGGCTGCTCGAGATAGAGCAGTTTCGACGCGATCGGGCGCAGCTCGGCGTCGCGTTCTAGGCGATCCATCAGCGCGCCGAGTGCTGCAAGATCGGCATATTGCTCGTTGGCGTCGAGCGTGACCTGATAATCGTAAGGCAGCGATTTCAGCTCCTTGCCGATGCGGGTCAGCCTGGTGGCATCGGCTTGCGGGTCGCCGCCGAGCTTAAGCTTGAAATAGCGCGCGCCCGCATTCTCCTTCGCGTCGGCAACACCACCCTCGCCCTCGACCCGGTCGTCGAGGCCGACCGTGTGCCGCAGTGCGATGCGCTCCAGCCGCTTCCGGCCCGCAAGGAAGCGCGCGATGTCGTCGTCGGCGAGATCGCGCGACAGCCGCGCGTCGATGCCGGCGATGTTCTGCGCCATGCCGTCGAAGAAGTTGATGCCCGCGCCGCGCAGCACCGCATCCAGGATCGCCTTGTCGATTTCCGCAGGACCGTAAGCCGCGGCGAGCGGCGGAATGCCCTCCTTCGCGCAGGCCTCGAGCTGGGCGTTGATGCTGGCCGCGTGCAGGCCGAAAGCGGTCTCGAGACCGCCGTGGCCGAGATAGAGCCCACGCGCGATCAGGAGCGCGCGGCGCAATTCGTCGACGGTCTCGTCCGGCGACAATTGCGGCCGCTTGTCGAACCATTTCGGCGCCAGCAGCTCGGCCGTGCCGCCGACCGACCGCTTGCCGCCTTCGAGCTCGATCTCGGCGCGCACGAACACCTGTACCGCGCCCGTGACCGTCACCGCGCCGAAGCGGAACGGCCGGACGAACGGCACTGGGCGCTCAAAAAACTGGATATCGCGCAGCGCGAAACGAAGCGGTATCGATTGTCCCCTGGTCACGCGCGCCTCGCGTGAAAATCGCCCTGCGGCCCGATCACGTCCGGCTCTCCCTGCTCAATTGGTTCGTCAGAGAAATTAACCTGCTGGATAAATACTGTCCAGCGTGAACCGCCGGCTGCAGTGCAGCCTTGCAGTCCGGCCTTGCGATACGTCGTTCGGCTGGCGCCTGGCGATTCCCGATTCAAGCGGTCTGCGGCGCGGGAACGCGCGGCCGCGGCCGCTTGTTCCTTTCGAACAGCGACGTCGACTGGCCCGTCAGGGCAGCCAGCACCAGCGCGGTCATGTGCCGGAGCCGTTCATCGCGTGCCGCGGGAGATAACAGGTCGCGGCCGAAGATCACGCTCAGCGTCGCGCTGTTGGAGAGATAGAAGAAGCCGAGCGCCGCGATCGAGATGTAAAGCTGAACGGGGTCGACCGCGACCTGGAAGTCTCCGCTCTCGACGCCGCGCCGCACCACGGTGCGGATCATCTCGACAAAAGGCGAATGCATCATCTTGACCTTGGCCGAGCGCTTCAAATGACGCGCGCAGGCGAGATTCTCGGTCTGCAGCAGCGCGAGGAATTCCGGATTGCGGATGAAATAGTTCCAGGTGAAATCGATCAGCCGCGCGATCGCCTCGGGCGGCTCGAGATGTTCCAGATCGAGCCCGCGCTCCTCGACCCGGATCTTCTCGTAGGCGGCTTCGAGCACCGTGAGGTAGAGGTCTTCCTTGTTGCCGACATGGTAATACAGCATGCGCTTGTTGGCGCCGGCCTTTGCCGCAATGCGGTCGACCCGCGCGCCGGCGAGGCCGTGGGCGGCAAATTCCTGCTTCGCGGCCTCGAGAATGCGGATCCGCATCCCCTCGGGGTCGCGCTGCCACTTCAGGATTCGCTTTGCCTTGGCCAAATTACGTGCTCGATGATGTCGCCGGCATGGATAGCATGCGCCCGCGCGTTTGAGAACGGCAGTAGCGTCTCCCGGCCCGCGATGCATGGATCAAGGACATGAGCATCTACGCGACGCTGCTTCGGCCCCTGCTGTTCCGGCTCGATCCGGAGACCGCCCATCATCTCGCGATCGCGAGCGGTGCCTCGTTCGGCTGGGCCGCGGGCGCGATGCGCGCCGTCACCGCTGCCGACGACGTACGGCTCGCCACCACGGTCGCGGGGTTGCGCTTCCCGACGCCGATTGGGCTGGCCGCCGGCTTCGACAAGAGCGGCGCGGCGATTACGGCCCTGGCCGGGCTCGGCTTCGGCTCGATCGAGATCGGTTCGGTCTCGATCGACCCGTCGCAAGGCAATCCGAAGCCGCGACTGTGGCGGATACCCGAGGACAAGGGCATCGTCGTGCATTACGGCCTGCCCAATGACGGCGCGACCATCATCGCCGGGCGGCTGGCGCAGGTGCGGCTGCCGGTGCCGCTCGGCATCAACCTCGTGGTCACCAATCGCGGCCCCGGCGCGCCACCGCTCGCGGCCGACCAGATCATCGGCGAGTACGTCGCGGCGACCAAGGTGTTGGCGCCCCGCGCCGACTATCTGATGCTGAACCTGTCGTGCCCGAACACGGCTGATGGCCGCGACTTCTTCGCGGATGCCGCCCATCTCGACGCCTGCCTTGCCGCGCTTTCCGAATTGCAGCTCTCGCTCCCGGTGTTCCTGAAGGTCTCGCCGCTCGGCGGCATCGCGGCGATCGAACGCGTGCTTGCGGCCGCCGACATCAGATCCTTCGTCTCCGGCTTCATGTTCAACCTGCCGCCGGTCAAACCGGAGCACATGCGTACGCCGGGCTCCGTGCTGCGCGCCATGCCCGGCGCGGTGTCGGGTCCAGCGGCGGCGGCGCTGGCCGACTTCTGCATCCGCGAGGCTTTCCGCCGCATGGATCGCAAGCGCCATGTCCTGATCGGCGCCGGTGGCATTGCGACCGCCGAGGACGCCTATGCGAAAATCCGGCTCGGTGCCTCGCTCGTGCAACTGCTGACGGCCCTGATCTATGAGGGCCCCGGCGTCGTGCGCACGATCACGACGGGCCTTTCCGCGCTTCTGGCGCGCGATGGATTCGGGAACGTCGCCGATGCGGTTGGCGTCGACGCTTAAGCGCTTTCCGCCCGCGGCGTGCGCTCGATCATGAGCGTCTGGATGCCGCAGGTGCCGCTGCGGACGCTCATGACGCGGGTGCCGGGCTTGCGGCCGATCCGCACTTCCGAAACATCAAGCCCTGCGTCCACGAGCCGCGTCCGCGCTGCGTCGATATCGGCGACGCGCCAGCTCAATCCCCACAATTGATCGTGCGCCGGATCGGCGTCGGCATCCTTGCGGTGCACGACCTCGACGATGAGGTCGCCGCAGCGGAAGAACATCAGCCGGCCCCAATCCGGATGCGAGCGGTCCAGTGCCATGTCGAGGCCGAGCCGCGCGCCATAGAGCGCGGCGGCGCGTTCGGGATCGCCTGTGGACACCACGACATGGTCGAGCCCGAGCACCGGCGAGGCCGAGGTCGCAGCCGAGCGCGGGCGCTCGCCCGAGAGTTCAAGGAAGAACATCCGAACGCCGCGCGACAGCTCGGTGGTGGTGCGGGTGCGCTTCCAGGAGAGCGTCGCGCCCGACCGCGCATCGCGCCCCTCGACGGTAGCGACCGGCTCGGGCTGCAGCGCCACGCGCTCCAGCCTGCGATGCATTTTTGCGATGTCTGAGGTCGCAAAGCAGAGGCTCGCGAGCCCCTCGCCCTGCGCCGCAAGCACGCTTCGGATATGCCCGGCGCCGTCAGAGGAGCCCTCAGGCGCCATCAGCTCGATCGAGACGTTGTCGAGCGTGAACAGCACCGTTTGCGACCCGTCGCCGGCGCTTTGCCACGACGGCGCGCATCCCAGCAGAGTCCGATAGGCCGATTGCGCCTGCTCGATGTCGCCGACCAGCGCGACGACGTGGTCGAGGCCAGAGATCACGGAAACAGCCCGCGGGTGTTCTTGGCGGCGCGCACCTTCTCCACCCCGATCGCCATGGCGGCGGTGCGATGCGGCACCTTGTCGGCCCTGGCGCGGACCAGCATCTGGTCGAAAGCGCGGTCCAGTATCTGGTATTCGCGCCGCGTCACTTCCTCTTCTTCCCAGAACAATTGCTGCAGATCCTGCACCCATTCGAAATAGCTGACGACGACGCCGCCCGAATTGCAGAGGATGTCCGGAATGAGAAAGACCTCGTCCTGCCGCTTCTCCAGCACGAGGTCTGCATCCGGCGTGGTCGGCCCGTTGGCGCCTTCCGCGAGCACCCGGCATCGCAGCTTCTCGGCGACCCCGGCGTCGATGACGCGCTCCAGCGCCGCCGGCACCAGCACCTCGCAGGGCAGCGTCAGGATCTGCGCCGGGTCGAACTGCAACTGGTTGGAGAAGCCGGCGATGCTGCCATGGGTGGCCGCATGGCGCATCAGCGCCGGGATATCGAGCCCTCTTTCGTCAAACAGCGCGCCGGTGTGATCGCTGACCGCGATCACCTTCAGCCCGAAATGATGCAGATCGAGCGCGGCGTAGGAGCCGACATTGCCGAAGCCCTGGACGACGGCCGTGGAGCCGGAGAGGTTGATCGAAAGCTCCTTCATCACACGTTTCGCCAGGTGGGCGACGCCGCGGCCCGTCGCCTCGCGCCGGCCGAGCGTGCCGCCCGACGATACCGGCTTGCCGGTGACGATCTCGGTGACGGTCTGGCCCTGGTACATGGAATAGGTATCCATGAACCACGCCATCACCTGCTCGTTGGTGCCCATGTCGGGCGCCATCACGTCGGTGTGCGGGCCGACGAAGGGAATCATCTCCTGCATGTAGCGCCGCGACAATGCCTCGAGCTCGCGCCTGGAGATCTTGGAGAGATCGACATTGACGCCGCCCTTGGCGCCGCCATAGGGCAGGCCCGCCAGCGCGCATTTCCAGCTCATCCAGATCGCCAGCGCCGCCACCTCGCCGATGTCGACGGTGGGCGCAAAGCGCGTGCCGCCCTTGGTCGGGCCGAGCGTCAGATGGTGCTGCACGCGGTAACCCTCGAACACCGCGGTGGTGCCGTCGTCACGGTGGATCGGGCATGACACCGTGACGGCACGCTTGGGCATCAGCAGACGGTCGCGCTCGTCCATCGGAATTTCGAGATAGTTGGCGATCACGTTGAACTGGTTTGCCGCCATCTCGAACACGGGACCGGAATAGACCGTCATTGCCTTCTCCCCTTTTGTGTTTGCCGTCCGGAACCAGGACGGCAGCCGGCCGTTGTGAGCGGACGTTGGCGCGGTCGTGCAACGGCCGCATGCTACCCGCACCCATCTTAGCGACTAACACGAGCGGTTTGCGAAAATTTTCAGCGAACATCGCCGCCGCGAGATGCTAAGATTGTAATGCCGGGCGGGGACCATCCATCAGCCCATGGAAGACGAATGCAGGCTCTCTTCATCGGACAGACCTATATCGACGTCACCTTCATCACCGACCATTTTCCGACCGGCGATGAGAAGCATGTCGCCGACGCCTATGCCATCTCGTTCGGCGGCAATGCGGTGACCGCGGCCTTCTGCTGCGCCAAGCTCGGGATCGTGCCGGACCTGATCGCGACCGTCGCCAATGACTGGCTGGGCCGGATGTTTCAGGACATGAGCGCGAAGTACGGAATCTCCGTGCATCCGCGCAAGGTCAATTCGTCGTCGCTGTCCTTCATCATGCCCAAGGACGGCAAGCGCGCCATCGTCCGCTGCCGCGACGACGCCCACATCCACCCCTTTCCGCTGCTCAATCTCGGCAACTGCCGCGCGCTGCATATCGACGGCCACCAGCCCGACGCCGCGATCCACTATGCCAGGCTGTGCCGCGAGGAAGGTATCCTGACCTCGCTCGACGGCGGTGGCCTGCGCACCAACACCCACGAGCTGCTGGAATTCATCGATGTCGCCATCGTCGCCGAACGGCTGTGCGAACAGATGGACCTGACGCCGGAGAAGATGCTGGATTATCTCAAGAGCCGCGGCTGCCGGATCGGCGGCATCACGCTCGGCGAGCGCGGCCTGCTCTGGTACGACGAGACCGGCCATGTCCACACCCAGCCGGCGCTGCCGGTCCCGCGCGAACGCGTGATCGACACCAACGGCGCCGGTGACGTCTTCCACGGCGCCTATGTCTATTCCTACCTCGCCCATCCCGACCAGAGCTGGCGCGAGCATTTTGCGTTCGCGCGCGCGGCTTCCGCCTACAAGGTGCAGCGCCTCGGTAACGAGGCCGGGCTGCCGACGCTGGCCGACCTCGAGAAGGTCAGGCAGGAGTTCGAGGCCAGGGTCTGAGCCTGGCTGACGGGGGAGAAATGGGTCGCGTCGTCGTCGCCGGCAGCATCAACATGGATGTTGTGGCAACCGCCGAGCGGCATCCGCGCGTCGGCGAAACCGTCGCTGGCCACGAGGTGCTGTATTTTCCCGGCGGCAAGGGCGCGAACCAGGCGGTCGCAGCTAGCAAGCTGGGCGCGCCGACCATGCTGATCGGCCGGATCGGCGTCGATGCGTTCGGTGCGCAGCTGCGAACCTTTCTGGCGGCGCAAGGCGTGGATGTCAGCTTCGTGCAGCAGACCGCGGCGGCCCACACCGGAACTGCCCTCATCACGGTCGCCAGTGCCGACAACACCATCGTCGTCATCGGCGGCGCCAATGCGCACCTGACAGTCGACGATGTCTCATCGGCGCCGCTGGCACGCGGCGACGTCGCGGTCAGCCAGCTCGAAATTCCGCTTGCGACGATTGCCGCCTTCTTCACGCGGGCGCGCGCGACGGGCGCCACCACGATCCTCAACCCGGCGCCGGCCGTCGCGTTCGATCACGCGCTGCTCGGCCTCGTCGATATCCTCGTGCTCAACGAGACCGAGCTTGGCGTGCTGGCCGGGACCGAACTGCGCGACAGCGATGAAGACGCAACATTCATCGACGCCGCGCGTCGCCTCCGCGTCAACAAAACTCAAATCATCTGCGTGACGCTGGGCCGGCGTGGTGCGCTGGCGCTGGCCGACGACACGCCGCTGGTCATTCCCGGCCACGCCGTTACAGCGGTCGACACCACCGGCGCGGGCGACTGCTTCGTCGGCGCCCTGGCTGCGCGCCTCGCCGAGGGCGCGGCCATTCGCGATGCGCTTGATTATGCCAACCTCGCTGCCTCGATCTGCGTGCAGCGGATGGGCGCGGCACCGTCGATGCCGACGGCTGTAGAGGTCGGAGCAGTTCTTAAGACAGTCTGACGCAGGGGGACGTTTCCCTCTCCCCTTGTGGGAGCCGAGACGAGCGAAGCTCGCTCTTAGCGTGGCGAGAATGAGCAAAGCGAATTCGAGCCGGGTGAGGGGTCAGCATGCTAAGGACCCCTCACCCGCCTTCGATGCTTCGCATCTCAGGCACCCTCTCCCACAAGGGGAGAGGGAAAAGTCAACCCAGCGCCTTCTTCAGATCGAAACTGAGATCGGCCGCCTGCTGCGGCGAAATGGAGCCGTTCGCGGCGAGCAGCCGGCGGCCGAACATGTGATCGCCGGCGCGGTTGATGGATTCGATCCCGACCAGCTTTCCGGCCTTGTAGCAGAACGCCGAAAACGCCTTCTTTGCGGGGTCGCCGCGCATCACCACCTGGTCGTAGCCGGTGGTCAGCCCGGCGATCTGCAGCTTGTCGTCGGCCTGGTCGCTCCAGAACCACGGCAGGCCGTCATAGGCCTTGTCGTCGCCGGTCAATCGCGCCGCGACACAGCGCGCCTGGTCGGTCGCGTTCTGCACCGATTCCAGCCGCAGCGAGCCGCCGAAGCGCGGGCTTGCGAACAGCGCGCAATCTCCGATCGCGGAGATATGGGGATCGGCGGTCAAGAGATGCTCATTGACGATGATGCCCGACGCAACCGGCAGGCCGGCTTCGGCCGCGAGCTCGACATTGGGCAGCACGCCGACGCCGACCACGACGAGATCCGCCGGGATGTGGTGGCCGTCGCTCAGGGAGACACCGGTCACCTTGCTACCGTCGGCCTCGATGCTGGTGACCTGCACGCCGAGACGGATGCGGATGCCGGCTTGCGTATGACGCTTCTGGAAATAGTCGGACACTTCGGCCGTCACGGCGCGCGCCATCACCCGGCTTGCGAGCTCGATGACGTCGACCTCCAGCCCCTTGATGCGCGCAGTGGCGGCGAATTCGAGGCCAATGAATCCGGCGCCGATGACCACGACATGCCTGCTCGCGGCGATCCGGGCACGCAGATCCTCGCTGTCGTCGAGGATACGCAGGTAGCGCACATTGGGCAGGTTGGCGTTGGGGATGTCGATCAGGCGGTTGCGCGCGCCGGTCGCCAGCACCAAATGGCCGTAGTCGAGCGATTGGCCCGAGGCGAGCTTCAGCTTGCGCGCGGCGCGGTCGATGGCGACCGCGTGATCGGCCAACAGCTCGACCTTCTGATCGTCGAAAAACTTCTGCGGCCGGAACATCAGGCTGTCCGGCCCGCCGGTGCCCTTCAGATACGCCTTCGACAATGGCGGTCGCTGATAGGGCAGATGCGCTTCGTCATTGATCAGACGGATAGCATCGGCAAAGCCGTGCTGGCGCAGCGAGGCGGCGACCTGGAAACCGGCGTGTCCGGCGCCGACGATCAGAACGGGTCCTTGGCTCATGGCTCAGGCTGGTACGACACGAAGCGGCAGGCTGTCAAAGCCGCGCAGCGTATTGTTCAGCCGCCGGACCGGCTCGTCCACGAGCTCGAACGCCTTGACGCGCTTGACAAGGGCGGAAAACACCGCCTCGGTCTCCAGTCGGGCGATCGCCTGGCCGACGCAGCCATGGATGCCGGTGCCGAAGGTCATGTGGCCCGTGGCGCGGCGGCGGATGTCAAAACTGTCCGGCCGCTCCCAGCGCCGCGGGTCGCGGTTGGCGGCGGCGAGGAACAAAAGCACCTTCTCGCCATCGGCGAGCTTGACGCCGCCGACATCGACGGCCCGGGTCGTGGTGCGGAAGAAGGTCTGCACCGGCGCCTCGAACCGCAGCACCTCCTCGAAGGCAAGCCGCATCAGGTTCGGATTCTCGCGCAGGATCGTCCACTGCTCCGGATATTGTGCGAAGCAATAGAGCGCGTTGCCGAGGCCATAGACCGTGGTGTCGATCCCCGCCGAGAGGAACGAGCGCACCAGCATGCCGGCCTCGACTTCCGAGAGCTCGCCGGCATCGACCGCGGCAAAGATCTGCATGCCGAGGCCCTCGGGCGCCAGTGCCGCGCGGCTGCATTTCGACATGATCCAGTCGCGCACCGCTGCCGCATTCGCCATCGCCTTTTCGAACAGATCATTGCGGGGACCGAACGAGTTGAACACCATGTTGCCGTAGGGAAGCAGGTTTTCCCGCCCCTCCTCGGAAATGCCGACCGCATCCGGAAAAACCTTCAAAGGATAGGCTTCCGCAAGATCCGCCACGCCATCGAAGGACCCCCGCGCCACCAGCCGCCCGGCCAGCGCCTCCGCCTCCCGCGTGAAGGTTTCGCGCAGCACGTTGATCGCTGCGGGCGAGAGGATGCGGGTCAACACCGCCCGAGTGCGCGTATGCAGCGGCGGATCGGCTTCCAGAATGATGCTGGGCGGCCGCCAGGGCGGCTCTTTCCGGAAGTCGCTCAGACCCACCCCGGCGCCGGAGCAGTAGGTCTGCCAGTCGGTCAGGGCATCGCGCACCTCCTGGTGCCGCGCCATCGCCCAGATGCCGTATTGCGCGAGCCACACTGCGGGACCGGCCTCGCGCATCGCCTGATGGTGCGGATAGGGATCGGTGAGGAACGCGTGCGAAAATGGGTCGACGGTGGAAACCGGACGGATTGCTGTCGCATCGATGCCCATCACGCCCTCCCCAATTTTTCGCGCGCGCTTGTTCCCGCGTCCCTCGACAGGCATTGTGCAGGCTGGCCGGGGGATTGTCACCCCTCGCCGTCTTGGTTTTAATCGCGGACAACACCTCCAGCCGGAGCTTTCCCGATGTCGACAACCAATCCCGCCGCCTCCGACGATCCGGCGCTGCTTCGGATCGAAGGCCCGATCGCCACCATCACGCTCAACCGGCCGGCCGCATTCAATTCCATCAACCTCGCGATCGCCGAGAGGCTCGAGCAGCTCGGCCGTGAGGTCGAGGCCAATGACGCCGTCCGCGTGCTCGTCATCGAAGCCGAAGGCCGCGCCTTCTGCGCCGGCGGCGATCTCCAGACTATCGGCGCCGCGGCGGAAGCCGGCACGGTGACCCCCGTCGTCGGCGAGCTCCTGAAGCATTATCACGCCTTCATCGAGACCGTGCGGCGGATGCCGAAGATCGTACTGGCGAGCGTCCACGGCTCGGCCGCCGGAGCAGGCATGGGCCTTGCCTTCGTCACCGACCTCTGCATCGCCGCCGAGGACGCGCGCTTCACGCCGGCCTATGCCAAGATCGGCGTATCCCCGGACGGCGGCAGCACAGTCGGCATCGTCGACACGGTCGGAACGCGGCGCGCACTGCAGATCTTCCTGTCGGAGGACAGTTTTGGCGCGCAGCAGGCGTATGAATGGGGCCTCGTCGCCAAGGTGGTCCCTGCGGCCGAGTTGAAGGCAGCGACGCGGCAGTTCGCCGCGCGGCTGGCGCAGAATCCATCCGCCGCGATCGCAGGCACCAAGTCGCTGGTCTATCAGGCCGCGACCACCCCGACGAAGCAGCAGCTCGACGCCGAGGAACACAACATCGTCAGGGCGATGCACACCGAGGAATTCCGGATCGCGGTGAAGAAGTTCACCAGCAAGGGAAAATGAGCGCCGCCCTCGCCCCATCGCGCTCCTTCATCTGCCTGCGTCACGGCGCGACCGACTGGAACCGGCAAGGCCGCTTCCAGGGCCGCACCGACAATCCGCTGAACGACGACGGGATTGCGCAGGCGCACGCGGCCGCGGAGAAACTGCGTACCATCGCGCTCGGACACGTTGTCTCAAGTCCCCTGCGCCGCGCTGTGCAGACCGCCGAGATCATCGCCGGCATTGCCTCGAAAACGGTTGCGCTCGAGCATGGGTTGATCGAGCTCGATTTCGGCAGCTTCGAAGGCAAGCCGGTACGCGAGCTGATGATCCGGCACGGCAAGGATAGCGCGCAGGGACTGGTCGACATGTTGCCCGCGGACTCCGAGCGTTGGGCCGACGTTGCCTCGCGCGCGCTGGCAAGCGTCAACCAGTGGCTCGAACGTCACCCGCAGGACGAGGTCTTGTTTGTCTGCCATGACGCGGTGATGCAATCGATGGCACAGACGCTGACCGGAAAATTCTTCAAGAACGGCCACGGCCGGCCGTTCCGCTTCACGCGAAGCGAGGATGCGTGGAGCGTGGTGGAGGTCGGCTGAGCGGCGCCGCCAAAGCGCGATGGCTTCAGGTTGAATCGCCATCGCGCTTTAGCTTTTTGTTTGAGCATGATCTCCGCGCAAACGCGTTCCGCGTTTGTCGCGAGGGAAAACCGGTACCCGCTCTTCCGGATCATGCTTTAGTTCCTGGCGACGCGCGGCTCCAGGCCGGCACCCTTGATCGCCTCCGACGCGCGTGGCGAGGCGAGGAATTCGATCAACTTCCTGCCGGCCTCTGCCTCCTTTGCGCCCGCGACCACGGCAGCCGAAAACGTCTGGATGAACTGGATTTCCGCAGGAAAAACGCCGGCAAGCTCGACGCCGGCGGCATGCAGGATTTCGCTGACCGGCAGTACGCCAAGATCCGCCTCTCCGGCTGCGACCATCGCGGTTGCGCCGGCCCCGCGCGGCGAAATCTTGACATTGATCTTCTCGGCGATGCCGAGCCGCGGAAACAAATCCTTGGTGAGCCAGATGCCGGAGGTGCTGGCCGGCACGACTATCAGCTTGGCGCGGAGCAGCGTCTGCTTGACCGCTTCGACCGTGCCGACGTCCGGCTTTGCCGTCCCCGTGCGCACCGCGACGCCAACCCCGACCTGGGCCAGATCGACGTCGGTGCCTGCGGCGATCCGGTTCGCGGCGATCAGGCCGTCGAGGCCTTCGCGCGAGAGGATCACCACGTCAGCCGGTTCGCCACGTGCAAGCTGCGCGCCGATGGTCTGCGGTCCGTCGCCCTGCGAGGCGCCCGATCCCGTAATCACCTTCACGCCGTTCGCCTGCTCGAACTCCGGCAGCAGCCGTTCATACGCGCCCGAGAAGCCGCCCGAGATCAGCACTTTCATTTGTGCAAAGGCTCCTTGCGGCCAGAGGAGCAGCACGGAAAAGGCAACAAGCGCGGTCTTCATCATCATCGTGCCTCCCGTCACTGCTGCGGACAAATATAGCCCGTTCCCGCCGGCGATTTGAAGCAGCCGACCGATTCCGGGATCACGTGCTTGGGCAGCCAGAGCACCACTTCAGGGAAAAAGATCGTGAAAGTGATGGTGGCCAGGAACACCACGTAGATCGGCAGCGCCGCGCGCAACGCTTTGGAGAAGCTGATGCCGACGAATTTCGAGGCCATCAGCAGCACGAGCCCATAAGGCGGCGTGATCAGGCCGAAGGCAAGCGTCGCGATCAGCACCACCCCCATATGCACGCCGTTGATGTCGCCGGCCTGGGTCAGCGCATTCACCAGCGGCATGAAGATGATGATGGTCGGCACCGGCTCGATGAAGTCGCCGACCACGGTGAACAGGAGCACCATCAACAGCATGATCAGATGCGGATCGTTGCCGGCGATCGAGGTGATCCAACCGGCGATGGTAATGGCGCCGCGCAAGTAGGCGAGCATCCAGCCGAAGGCGTTCGCCGCGCCGATCGTGATCAGCGGCAGCGAGAAGATCAGCCCCGCGAGGCAAAAATCGTAGGGAATGCGCGCGAAATGCTTGCGGTTCAGCGCCGGGATCACGACCAGGATGATCCACGCGACCGCGACGACGCCGGCTTCCGTCGGCGTGAACCAGCCGGTGAGGATGCCGCCGAGCAGGATCACGGGGATCATCAGCGGCAGCGCAGCGTCGCCGGTCGCAAATACGATCTGGCGCAGCGGCGCGCGCGGCTTGCGCATGCCGGAGGGGCCGAAGAAATAGCAATAGATCATCAGCCCGAAGCCGATCATGAAGCCGGGGACGACGCCGGCCATGAACAGGCCTGCGATCGAGACGTTGCCGACCGCGCCGTAGACCACCGCGGTGATGCTCGGCGGCACCAGGGCGGCGATGGTGGAGGCGGCAGCGATGATCGCGGCGATGAAGGCGGGCGTATAGCCTTCGCGTTTCATCGGGCCGCCGAGTGCGCGGCTCATGACCGCGACGTCGGCCGTGGTCGAGCCCGACATCTCCGAAAAGAACATCGAGAAGACGACCACGACCTGCGACAGCCCGCCCCTGATATGGCCGACCAGGGAGAGCGACAGGTTCGCGATCCGCACCACTACATTGGCGGAACTCATGAGCTCGCCGACCAGGAGGAAGAACGGAATGGCGAGTAATGCCTCGGAATCGACGCCGTCAAAGATCTTCTGGACGATCGCCGCGAGCGAAACGTCGGCGAAATAGGCGCCAATGAACACGCCGGCCAGCAACGAGAACGGTACCGGCACGCCGAGATAGCCGAAGAACAGGAAGCAGAACGACATCAAGGCGAGGATGACGGGCGCACTCACGTCCCTGCCCTCGTCTGAACATCGACGCTTCCGGCACCCTCCTCGTCCGGCTCCGGATGATCGAAGCCGTTCGTGATGCCGTTGACGAGCTGCTCGATCGTGAACAGCGCGATCAGGATGCCCGACAACGGGATCACCGCGTAGAGCGAGGCGATCGGCGTGCCCGACGGCAGGCGGAAGCTGCCGAAGCCGCGAAGATAGTTCAGATAGCCGTACCAGATCAGGCAAATGGCGACGGCGAGCACGACGAGGCGAATGGCGATCTCGATGATCAGACGCGGCGTGCCGCGCATCGCCTCCGCGATTGCGGTGAGGTAGAGGTGATCGTTGCGGCGCGTGGCGACCGCGGCCCCGATGAAGATCGCGTAGACGAAGAGATTGGAGGTTACTTCCTGCAACCACAGCCATGGATGGCCGATGGTGCGCGTCACAACGTCGGCAGCGACCGAGAGCGAGAAGCCGAAGCACAGGACGCCGCACAGCATCATCAAGGCAAGCTCAAGCCGGTCGAAGGCCCGCCACTTGAGGTGACGCTGCCGCTGCAGCACCAGTTTGTCGGCGATCGGCATCGTCGAGTAGGCTCCGTATTCCTCCTCCACCCTCCCCTGGAGGGGGAGGGTCGGCTCCCGTTGAGCGCAGCGAAATGTGAGACGAGGGGTGAGGCAGCGAGATGAGCGTCACCCCACCCCGTCGCTCATTTGCATTCGCCATAGCCGAAGCTTCGCTTCGGCGTCTTAAAAGGACGGCCGCCGAAGGCGGCCTATGCCTCCCCCTCCAGGGGAGGGCAAAGCGAGGGCGTCAGTTGATCGCGCGGATCAGGTTCTTGATCTTCTCCGCATGCGGGCCGAGGTCCTTGGCGAGCTTGTCGAGGTAGGGGTCGGCGATCTTCTGGAAGCCCGCCTTGTCGACATCCTTGACGATCTTGACGCCGATCTTCTCCAGCCTGGCGGCGGCGGTCCTCTCCAACTCGAACGCCCGCTTCGGCTCCTGCTCGCTGACCTCGCGTGCGGCCATCGTCACCCACTGCTTCTGCTCGGCGCTGAGACTCTGCCACAGCTTGTCGCTGATCCACACGATGGCGTTGTTGGCCTCGTGCTCGGTCAGCGACAGGACCGGCGCGACCTCGTAATGCTTGTTGATCAGGTAGACATTGACCGCGTTCTCGCCGAAATCCACGACGCCGGTCTGCAGCGAGGTGTAGACGCTCCCGAACGGCATGTGCACGGTCTGCGCGCCATAGGCGGCGAACATGGTGTCCTCGGTCGCGGTCGCCTGGACGCGCACCTTGTAGCCCTTGAGGTCGTCGACCTTGTGCACCTCCTTCTTGCCGTACATGTGCCGAAAACCCTGCGTGCCCAGCGCGATCGCGTGAATGCCCTGCACGGTGTCGTCGATCATCTCGCGCACCGCCTCGAACACCTTGGGATCGCCGAGCGCCTTGATGTCGTGCTGCTCGGAGCGGAACAGGAAATGCAGTGACATCACGCCGGCCTGCGGCGAGATCGTCGAGGTGTTGGCGGAGGAGACGATCGCGAAATCGATGTCGCCGGAGCGCACGAGCTGGAGGATCTGCGGCTCCTGACCGAGCTGGGCGCCCGGATACTGGTCGACCAGCATGGTGCCCTTGCTCAACTCCTTCAGCTTCGCCGAGAAGATGTCGTAGGCGATGCTGTAGCCGGAGTTGAGCTGCTGGTCGTGCGCGAAGCGATAGTGCTTCACCTCCTGCGCGCACGCGCCGCCGGCAAGCAGGATGCCGATTGCCGTGATGGCCGCGCCGACGAATTTCGCTGGATTTTTCGTCACGCAATCCCCCCGTTTTGATTTTGCCGGGATCATCCCATCAAGCCAGAAGGATTGTCAATAATTCATCCGGACAAGTGGGCGAGATCAGCACTTCAGCGAAGCCTTCCTGACAGATTGTTGACAATCACACGCGATGGCGCGCCGTGAGCGCCGACGCAGATCCCTTGGCGTCACAGGCCGAGCGAAGCGGTCGCTAGCCCTTGCCCTGCTCGCGGAGAAAATCGAAGTCGCAGCCTTCGTCGGCCTGCAGGATCGACTCGTTGAAGAGTTGCGCGTAGCCGCGCCGCGCCCAGTCAGGCGTCGCCGCAGGTTTCAGCGCCGCGCGGCGCTTCTCCAGTTCGCTCGCCTCGACCAAAAGCTCGATGCTGCGCTTCGCCACATCGAGGCGGATCATGTCGCCGGTCTTGACCAGCGCGAGCGGCCCGCCGACCGCGGCTTCCGGCGTGATATGCAGCACGATGGTGCCGAAGGCCGTACCGCTCATCCGCGCGTCTGAAATGCGCACCATGTCCTTCACCCCGGCGCGCGCGAGCTTCTTCGGGATCGGCAGATAGCCCGCTTCCGGCATCCCCGGCGCACCCTTGGGTCCCGCATTGCGCAGCACCAGCACGTCATCGGCAGTGACGTCGAGATCGGGGTCATCGACCCGCAGCGTCATGTCCTCGACGGATTCGAACACCACGGCGCGCCCGGTGTGCTGCAGCAGCCTCTCGCTCGCCGCCGACTGCTTGATGACCGCGCCGCGCGGCGCCAGATTGCCGTGCAGGATGGCAAGCGCCCCTTCCGGCTTGATCGGATGGTTGCGCGGGCGGATCGCATCCTGCCCCGGCACCTCCTCAGCAGCCGCGACGACCTCGCGCAGCGTCTGGCCGGTGATGGTTTTCGCGTCGAGGTCGATGAGGTTGCCGAGCTGCGCCATCAGCTTCGGCACGCCGCCCGCATGATGGAAATGCTCCATGTAATGATCGCCCGATGGCTTGAGGTCGACCAGCACAGGCACCTCGCGGCCCAGCCTGTCGAAGGCTTCGAGGTCGATGCGAAGGCTGGTGCGGTTGGCGATCGCGGTCAGGTGGATCAGGCCGTTGGTCGAGCCGCCGATCGCCTGCAGCACGACCTGCGCGTTGCGGAACGAAGCCTGGTTGAGGATCTCGCTCGGCCGCGGCCCCCTCGCCTTCGCCATGCCGGCCGCGACCCGGCCGCTCGCCTCCGCCGAGCGGAAACGCTCGGCATGCGGCGCCGGAATCGTTGCGCTCATCGGCAGCGACAGGCCGAGCGCCTCGGTGATGCAGGCCATGGTCGACGCCGTGCCCATCACCATGCAGGTACCGACCGACGGCGCAAGGCGGCCGTTGACGGCCTCGATCTCGGCATCATCGATCTCGCCGGCGCGATATTTCGCCCATAGCCTGCGGCAATCGGTACAGGCGCCGAGCACCTCGCCCTTGTGATGGCCGACCACCATGGGCCCGACGGGAATGACGACTGTCGGCAGGTCGGCGGAGATCGCGGCCATGATCTGCGCCGGCAGCGTCTTGTCGCAGCCGCCGATCACGACCACCGCGTCCATCGGCTGGGCGCGGATCATCTCCTCGGTATCCATCGCCATCAGGTTGCGCAGATACATCGAGGTCGGATAGGCAAAGCTCTCGGCGATCGAGATGGTCGGAAACACGAAGGGCATCGCACCCGACAGCATCACGCCGCGCTTCACCGCCTCGATGATGTCAGGGACGTTGCCGTGGCAAGGGTTGTAGTCGCTATAGGTGTTGGTGATGCCGACGATCGGGCGATCGAGCGCATCGTTGGAATAGCCCATCGCCTTGATAAAGGCCTTGCGCAGGAACAGCGAAAAGCCGGCATCGCCATAACTCGTCAGTCCCTTGCGAAGCCCGTCTGCCATCGTCGTGTGTCCTGTCGCTATCGAGCTCCACTTAAGGAGCACGTTGAATTATTGTCAATATTGGTGATCTAAGCCGGAATCCGGCTTTGATGCGATCAAAAACCTCGTGATTATTGACAATAACGCGTGCGCATGATGACGTCGCGCCATGATCCCGAGCGAGCAACCATGAAGCCGCAGGCCGTCGCCGAAATGGCCGCACTGAGCCGCGAGGAAGAGCAGGCCGAGGTCATCCGCCGGCTCGAAGAGGACATCATCTTCGGCCGCTTCGCGCCGGGGTCGCGCCTCGTCGAGGACACGCTGATGGGCCGCTATGACGCGAGCCGTCACTTTGTCCGCCAGGCGCTGTTCCAGCTCGAACGCCAGGGCATCGTGCTGCGCGAGAAGAATGTCGGCGCCACCGTGCGGTTCTATTCGGCCGACGAGGTCCGCCAGATCTACGAGGTGCGGGAGATGCTGACGCGACAGGCGGCGCTGATGATCGCGCTGCCGGCGCCGGCCGAGCTGATCGAGGAGCTGAGCGAACTGCAGCGGCGTTATTGCGCCAAAGCCGATGCGCGCGACCTGCGCGGCATCCATGAGGCCAACGACGCCTTCCACCTCGCGCTGTTTGCGGCCTGCGGCAATCCCTACCTTGTGCAATCGCTGCGCGACTACATGAACCTGACGCTGCCGATGCGCGCCAAGAACCTTGCCGACCAGGAAGGCCTCGCGCTGTCGCGCCGCCAGCACGAGCTGATGATCGAGCTGCTCAGGGGACGCGATCGCTGGGCCTTCGCCCAGCTCTGCGTCGACCACATGCAGTTCAGCAAGTCGGACTACCTCGCCCGCATCGCGGGCGAAGGAATGCGCTAGCTTCGCTTGTTCCAGTCGATGATCCGGCTCTTGTCGCCGGAAAACTCCATGCTGCAGAACGTACCGCCCTGGTAGAAGTCGCCGACCGGATCGGGCTTGAGCTTCTTCTGCTCGGCAAAGGCATGCTCGCGAAAATCCTCGGCGCGGCCGGTCGGACGATAGCCGAGATCATAGGCGCGGTGGTTGTCCCACCACGACCGCTCGTTATGGGAGGCGCCGTAGAAGATCTCGAAATGGATGTCGGGATGCTCAAGCCCGATGCGGCAGAGCTGCACGAGGTCCTCCGGCTTCAGCCAGATCGACAGTCTTCGGTGGTCAAGCGGCTTGTCGCCGAAATTGCCGATCCGGATGCAGGTCACCTTGATGCCGTGCTTGTCGGCATAGAGCGCGCCGGTCGCCTCGCCAAAAGCCTTGCTGACGCCGTAGCGGCTGTCGGGCCGCGTGGTGACGTCGGTGCCGATCCGGTGATCCCGCGGATAGAAGCCGACCGCATGGTTCGAGGAGGCGAACACCACGCGCTTGACGCCCTTCCTGCGCGCCGCCTCGAACAGATTGTAGCAGCCGATGATGTTCGACTGCAGGATTTCGTCCCAGGGTCCCTCGACCGAATAGCCGCCGAAGTGCAGGATGCCGTCGATGCCCTCGCAGATCGCCTCCACCTGGGCGAGGTCGGCGAGATCGGCCGCCTTGAATTTTTCGCTCTGGGCAAGGTCGGCCGGCTTCCTGATGTCGCTGAGCACGAGATCCGGATAGAGCGCCGGCAGCAATTTGCGCAAGGACGTGCCGATTCCTCCCGACGCGCCGGTCATCAATATGCGTGGCATTTTCGTTTCCTCGTTTCTTGGTCGTTTGCGGTCATCGGCTGGCAATGATAGCAGACTATGGCCGAGGAAACGCAACAACGAGAACAGCAAATGTCAGATGCATCTTCTCACGCCCAGGGTTGGCGGCCTGCGACTTGCTATCCCGATCCGGCGATCCACGCGCTTGAGCCCCGCTTCGAGAAATACTGGCTGAAGCTTTCCGCGGTGGAGCGCCTCGCCACGGGTTTGCGCTGGGCCGAGGGCCCGGTGTGGGTCGGTGACGGGCGCTATCTCTTGTGCAGCGACATCCCCAACCAGCGCATCATCAAGTGGGAGGAAGAAACCGGCGCGGTCTCGATCTTCCGAAAACCCTCGAACTTCGCCAACGGCAATACCCGCGATCGTCAGGGCCGGCTCGTCACCTGCGAGCACGGCGGACGGCGCGTGGTGCGCACCGAATATGACGGCTCGATCACCGTCCTGATGGACTCCTTCAACGGCAAGCGGCTGAATTCGCCCAACGACGTCGTGGTGAAGTCCGACGGCTCGATCTGGTTCACCGATCCCGTGTTCGGCCTGCTCGGCAATTACGAAGGCTACAAGGCCGAGCCCGAGATCGACGCCAATGTCTACCGTATCGACGGCGAGACCGGCAAAGCCGCAATCGTCGCCGAGGGCGTGCTGGGTCCGAACGGGCTCTGCTTCTCGCCCGACGAGAAAATCCTCTACATCGTGGAATCCCGCGGGGCGCCGAACCGCAAGATCCTCGCCTATGACGTCGCCCCCGGCGGCGACAGGATCACCAACAAGCGCGTGTTGATCGACGCCGGCCCCGGCACCCCCGACGGCATGCGCTGCGACATCGACGGCAACCTCTGGTGCGGCTGGGGCATGGGCAGCGCCGAGCTCGACGGCGTCATGGTGTTCGCGCCCGACGGCGCCCCGATTGGCCGCATCGCGCTGCCCGAGCGCTGCGCCAATGTCTGCTTCGGCGGATTGAAGCGCAACCGCCTGTTCATGGCGGCGAGCCAGTCGATCTACGCGCTCTATGTGAATACGCAGGGCGCGTTCGGAGGATAGTTCCGCAAGGTGGGCACGGCCGCCGAGGCGCCCCCGCCCACCCTACGCAATGACGACGAACGCTCAAGCCGCGTTGAAGCCGGCGACCGCCTTCACCTCGAGATATTCCTCGAGGCCGTACTTGCCCCACTCGCGGCCGTTGCCCGACTGCTTGTAGCCGCCGAACGGCGCACTGCGTTCGTTCGGCACGCCCTGCAGGTTGACGTTGCCGGCGCGGATCTGCCGCGCCACCTTGCGGGCGCGGTCGACGGTGCCAGCCGAGACGTAACCGGCAAGCCCATAGGGCGTGTCATTGGCGATCCTCACCGCATCAGCCTCGTCCTTGGCGCCGATGATGGTCAGCACGGGGCCGAAGATTTCCTCGCGCGCGATCGTCATCTCATTGGTGACATCGGCGAAGATGGTCGGCCGCACATAGTAGCCCTTGTTGACGCCCTCCGGCAGGCCGGGACCGCCGGCAACCAGGGTGGCGCCCTCGTCGATGCCCTTCTTGATCAGCGCCTGGATCTTGTCCCACTGCGTGCGGTTGACGACCGGACCGATCGTGGTGCCGTCGGCGCGGGGATCGCCGGCCTTGGTCTTCTCGGCGACGCCCTTGGCGATCGCGGCGACTTCCTTCATCTTCGACAGCGGCACGATCATGCGCGACGGCGCGTTGCAGGATTGGCCCGAGTTGTTGAACATGTGCATCACGCCGCCGGTCACCGCCTTGGTGAGATCGGCATCGTCGAGGATCACGTTCGGCGACTTGCCGCCGAGCTCCTGGCTGACGCGCTTCACGGTCGGGGCGGCGCGCTTCGCCACATCGATGCCGGCGCGGGTCGAGCCGGTGAACGAGATCATGTCGATGTCGGGGTGCTCGCTCATGGCGGCGCCGACTTCCGGGCCGAGGCCGTTGATCAGGTTGAACACGCCCTTCGGCACGCCGGCTTCATGCAGGATTTCGGCGAAGATCAGCGCGGAGGTCGGCGTGAATTCGGACGGCTTGAGGATCATGGTGCAGCCCGCGGCCAGTGCCGGCGCGACCTTGCAGGTGATCTGGTTCAAGGGCCAGTTCCACGGCGTGATCATGCCGATGACGCCGACCGGCTCGCGCACCACCACCGCGGTGCCCATTGCCTCCTCGAACTCGTACTTCTTGAGCACCTCGAGCGTGTTCATGAGATGGCCGAGCCCGGCGCCGGCCTGCAGCTTTTCCGCCATCGGCAGCGGCGCGCCCATCTCGTCGGAGACGGCGGCGCCGATCTCCTTCATGCGGCCCTTGTAGATCTCGATGACCTTGGAGAGCAGCGCGACGCGCTCCTCGCGGCTGGTCTGCGAATAGGTCGCGAAGGCGCGTTTTGCCGCGGCCACCGCCTTGTCGAGATCGGCCTTGGAGCCGAGCGCGATCTCGTACATCGCCTCTTCCGTCGCCGGATTGACCACCGGCGTGGACTTCTTGACGACCGGATCGACCCAGGCGCCGTCGATGTAGAACTGCATGCGATTGACCATCGGAAACCTCTTTAGAGCGGAGCGAATGGAAGGGGAACGCGTTCGGCAAGCATCCTTGCACGAAAGTCCCGACAATTGAACCCGCCATATGCGAGCGGCCGGCGATGCGGCACACGCTGGATATAGGATCGATGATGCGGCGCTGGCAAGGTGATCCCTTCTCCTTACCCTCCCCTGGAGGGGGAGGGTCGGCACGCATGAGCGAAGCGAAATGCGTGACGGGGTGGGGTGTGCAGTGGACGACACGATCACCCCACCCCGCCGCTCATTTCATTCGCGGCGACCCTCCCCCTCTAGGGGAGGGTGAAGATCACACCGCCATCTTGCGATGCCGCACCGGCGCGCCCGAGGTGACGCCTTCCGCCGCGTCGATGATGGAATTGGCGTCCAGTCCATAATGGCGATAGAGCTCGTCGATCGTGCCGGTCTGGCCGAAGTGCTCGACGCCGAGCGCCTCGACGCGGTGGCCGCGCACGCTGCCGAGCCAGCCGAGCGCCGCGGGATGGCCGTCGAGCACGGTGACGATGCCGCAGTCGCGCGGCAGTTCCGCCAGCATCTTTTCGATATGGCTCAAATATTGAACCCCGCGGCGGTCGCGCCGCAAGCTTCGCGCCGCGGTCCAGCCGGCATGCAGCCGATCGGCGGAGGTAACCGCGAGCAGGCCGACGTCGCGATGGCTCTCGCCGATCAGCCCGGCGGCCTCGATCGCCTCGGGCGCCACCGCGCCGGTATAGGCGATCACGAGATCGCAATTCGCGCCCGGCCTGCGCAGCCAGTAGGCGCCCTCGGTGATGTCGCGCTGCAGATCGGGCGTGATCATCCGCTGCGGCTGCTCGATGGTTCGGGTCGACAGCCGCAGATAGATCGAGCCGCCCTCCGCCCCTTCGCCCTGCATGTGACGGAAGCCGAACGCCATGATGACGGCAAGCTCGTCGACGAAGGCCGGCTCGAACGACGACAACCCGTCCTGCGCCATGCCGATCAGGGGCGTCGCGATCGACTGGTGCGCGCCGCCCTCGGGCGCGAGCGTGATTCCTGACGGCGTCGCCGCCACCATGAAGCGCGCATCCTGGTAGCAGGCATAGTTCAGCGCATCGAGGCCGCGCTCGATGAAGGGGTCATAGAGCGTACCGACCGGCAGCAGCCGCTCGCCGTTGATCTGGTGCGACAGCCCGAGCGCGGAGAGCAGGATGAACAGGTTCATCTCGGCGATGCCAAGCTCCATGTGCTGGCCCTTGGGCGAGAACTCCCAGGTGTAGGCCGACGGGATCTTTTCCTGCCGGAACAGGTCGTGGTTCTCCGCCTTCGCGAACAGGCCGCGGCGATTGACCCAGGCGCCGAGATTGGTCGACACGGTGACGTCGGGCGACGCCGTGACGATGCGCGCAGCAAGCTCGCTGTCACCGCGCGCGATCTCGTTGAGCACGAGCCCAAAGCCCTGCTGCGTCGACATCTGGGCAGCAGGCTTGTAGGTCAGTTGCGCCGGCACGTCGATGACAGGCGCATCCAGCCTTCGGCGTTCGACGCGGCTGAACGGCACGTTCGCAAGGAACGCTTCAAGCTCGGCCGGGTCGCGGTCGAGGCCCTCGAACTTGTCCCACTCGTGACCCTCGCGGATGTTCTGCGCCTGCCGGTACTTCTCCATCTGCGCGACCGTCATCAGGCCAGCATGGTTGTCCTTGTGGCCCTGGAACGGCAGGCCGACGCCCTTGATGGTGTAGGCGATGAAGCAGACCGGGCGGTCGTGATCGATCGACTCGAAGGCCTCCAGCATGCTCGCCATGTCATGGCCGCCGAGATTGGACATCAGCGCGAGCAGCTCCTCGTCGCTGCGGCGGTCGATCAGTTGCGACACCTCGCCCTGGTCGCCGATGTCGTCCTGCAAATGCTTGCGGAAGGCGGCACCGCCCTGGAAGCAGAGCGCGGCGTACATCTGGTTCGGGCAGTTGTCGATCCACTGCTTGAGCCTGTCGCCGCCGGGCTCGGCAAAGGCCTGCCGCATCAGCGAGCCGTATTTCACGATCACGACGTCCCAGCCGAAATTGCGGAACATGGATTCGAACTTGGCCCACAGTCCCTCGCGCACCACGGCGTCCAGGCTCTGGCGGTTGTAGTCGACCACCCACCAGGCGTTGCGCAGGCCGTGCTTCCAGCCCTCGAGCAGCGCCTCGAAGATGTTGCCCTCGTCCATCTCGGCATCGCCGACCAGGGCGATCATGCGGCCCTCGGGCCGCTCCTTCATCCAGCCATGCGCCTTGACGTAATCCTGCACGAGCGAGGCAAACAGCGTCTGCGCGACGCCCAGGCCCACCGAGCCGGTCGAGAAGTCGACATCGTCGGTGTCCTTGGTGCGCGAGGGATAGGACTGCGCGCCCTTGTAGCCGCGGAAGTTTTCCAGCTTCTCGCGGCTCTGCCGCCCGAACAGATACTGGATGGCGTGAAACACCGGGCTCGCATGCGGCTTGACCGCGACGCGGTCCTCGGGGCGCAGCACGTGGAAATAAAGCGCCGACATGATGGTGGCGAGCGAGGCCGATGAGGCCTGATGGCCGCCGACCTTCAAGCCATCGGTGTTGGCGCGGATGTGGTTGGCGTGGTGGATGGTCCAGGACGACAGCCACAGCACCTTGCGCGACAGCGCCGACAGCAGGGCAAGACGGGTCGGGTCGGTGGTCATGGCGAGGCTCCGGAGCGCGTGCTTGAAAACCGGATGTTAACGCCGCGGCGGGGCGCAAAATTCTCAAATTTTCGCGCCATACCCGCCATACTTGGTATATCATCCCAATCCACCGTCAATAGAAGCGATTTTATCCCAATGACAGACCTCGACGCCATCGACCGCAAGATCCTCGGGCATTTGCAGGCCGACGGCCGCATCACCATGGCCGAGCTCGCCGACAAGGTCGGGCTGTCAGTGTCGCCCTGCCATCGCCGCGTCAAACTGCTGGAAGAGCGCGGCGTCATCACCCGCTACATCGCGACCGTCGACCAGAAATCGCTCGGCCTGCATGTCAGCGTGTTCATCTCGATCAAGCTCGCGCGGCAGAAGGAAGAGGATCTCGATCGCTTTGCAAAGGCGATCTCGAAATGGGACGAGGTGCTGGAGTGCTACCTGATGACGGGAAACCGCGACTATCTCTTGCGCGTGGTCGCCGCCGACCTCTCCTCCTATGAAGCGTTCCTGAAGAACAAGCTGACGCGGCTCGATGGCATCGCCTCGATCGAGAGTAGCTTTGCACTGAGCCAGGTGAAGTATTCCATCGCGCTGCCGGTGTAGCTTCTCCCTCTCCCCGCTTGCGGGGAGAGGGTCGGGGTGAGGGGGAATCTCGAACAGCGCGAAAGCTCGAGAGTCCCCCTCACCCGGCGCTACGCGCCGACCTCTCCCCGCAAGCGGGGCGAGGTGATCCGGATTCGCTGAACGATTTTCCGATCCAATGATCAAAGGCACACGCCCGCGTTCCCGCGACAGCATTTGCCCGAGGTCTTGCAATATCGTGTCCCTCGGCAAACAGAGGGCGCAGGGAAAGCCGGGTGCATGGTCGCACCCGCAGCCTCGCGTGCAAATGAAGAAAGCACACGAGTTAGTCACCACAGGTACGCCGCAACATCCCGGCCTTCCCTGCGCGATTGGTTTTAACGGTTTCCTTCGTGCTCTCCCCGGTGACCGGGCTTTCTTGCCACCGTCATCAGCGAGAAGCGTGCCTCTCGCGAACTTGATGCCAGCGTCGGGGCATCAGGACCACACGACTTCGCCGTCCGCGTCAGCATCACTCGTCAGTTGATGCCAAGGCGTCCATCGCATCCCGCGCCGAACGTCCGTGACGATCGCGATACGCCCCTCTTGATCAGGCGCGGAACGGGGCGATTGAAGCCACTGATTTGCCCGACGGCTCAAGCGATTTATTTTTCGCGTAAGGACTGGACCACCCAAATCACGTTGAACCCTCGCGTGAATTTGGCTTTTTCGCGCAGGCGATTTCAGGGGTCGCCACGGTGCTCTGCCTACTCGTCAGACTGCCGCACGGAAACCGATCACCTGGTCCCGTGGATGAACGCTTGCATCTCCTCCAGCGTAAGCTTGCCGTCCTTATTGGTGTCCATTGCCCTGAAAATTCGTTCGTGAGCTGCCTGAAACTCCTGCAGTGAGATGGTCCCGTCGCCGTCCGCGTCCATCAGAGCGAACATCATACGCATCATAAAAGGTGGTCCCATCACGCCTCCACCGATCATGCCGCGCCCCATCATATGTCCCATCATGCCACCGCCCATCATGCTTCCGTGCCCCATCGGGCCCGCGCCTTCCTGGCCCATGGGATGCGATTGCATCTGTTGCTGATCTGGTTGGGACGCCGTTTGGTTCTGTGCAAAGGCACCGACAGTGCCGTACGCCAGAATAAGAGCAGATGTCGTGAGTCCCAAGATACGGCTGGACATTGAAAAACCTCCTGAGAACCGTCACCATCGTCCGATAAATCCCGCCCCGAGCGATATTGATCCTATCACTTTTCGCGAGGCAGCCGCTAAGCTAATCGACTATTGAGATGGCTAGGCTTCGGCCAGGCCGGGCCACCAAGCGGGTGCAGGACTGCTGTCGGTCAAAAACGCCGGTGGGATCACATGACACAAGTCCGCTCTACCCCTAATCAAGAACCTCATCGGCGCGGGCAATGAGCGCAGGCGGAATTGTCAGCCCCATCTGCTCGGCCGTTTTCAGGTTGATGATCAACTCAAATTCAGTCGCGAGCTGCACCGGCAGGTCACCACCGGTTATCCCAATTGAAGCGGTAGACCAGCGCGGTGCTGACGGTCTGGCCGCGCCGAACCTATCCGATCGCGTCAAGCCGCCACACGCCGAGGCTCTTGTCGCCCCAGCCGCCCTCGCCTTCGGCGCAGTTCTCGTTGATCAGCTCGAGCGGCGCTCCCCAGCCAAACGGGGCGCGCTCGAAATTCAGCGCGCGCCAGTCGCCGTCCTCGCAATCGCAGTTGTCCCGCCACTCCGGAAACGTCGTCGTGATCAGCCAGACGGCACCCGAGCGGCGGAAGTTCTCGACCGCACGGCCGATATTGGCGAAGGCAAGATGAACCAGGCAGTCGCGGCAGAGGATCGCATCGCAGCGCGGCAGCGGATCGCTGGTGATGTCAGCGAGACGGTAATCACCCGCGATCTCGCCGGCCCTCACACGGGCCTGAAGGCGCGCGATGATCTCGGGCACGATGTCGACGCCGGCCAAGCGCACGCCGAGACCGGCCGCACTGATCCAGCCGGCATCGCCGCAGGGCGCGTCGAGCAGCGAGACGACGCCAAGCCTGCGCAACAGATGCGGCAATTGCTGGCGCAGCGCTGCCGTCGCATCCAGCTCCGAGCCCAGACCGGAGACCGATGCCGGCGCACCCCACAAATTGGTGTCATGGATGCGCTGGAAGCGCTGGCGCAGATCCAGACCTGCAAAGGATTGCCGGTCCGCGACAAAGCGCTGATGGGCAAGGACGGCTGGACGGTCGGAATCATCGCGCGCCATGCCGACGACCATACCCGTCCTTTCGCCGGTGAGGAAATCCGCGGCCGCCCTACCACGTGTAGCGCACGGTGCCCTTGCCGGCATAGAACTGGCTGATCGAGGAGAATTCGCCCTCGAAGCCCGCGGCCGCCGACCAGCCGTTCAGCCATTTGATCTCGGCGGAAGCGGTCGTGAGCGCGGAATCGCGCGCCTGCGCGGCACCGCCCACGATGAAGGAGGCGACTGGCAGCGTCTGGAAGGCGGCGGCGACATTGCGGTCGGTGTTGAAGTCATGCGCCCAGGCGAGACGGCCGCGCAGTGTGAGGATGCCGTCCTGCATCGCGAAAGCGCGGTCGGTGCGAACGCCGAGTTCGCTGCGGGGATCGGTGACGTCCTTGCCGGCATAGGCCAGCGCGAAGGCGCCATTGCCGATCAGCGAGTGTTCAGCATAGGCCGGCAGGCTGAAGCTGGTGAACTGCGCGGCGGCATAGGGTGTCACGCCCAGCCACGGCGTTGCGAAGCGGTAGCCGCCCTCGACGCGGCCGGAGAAAGCGTTGGCGTTGAACTCGGCACGCAGATGATCCGGGCCGCCCACCGTGACGATGCGGTCGGTCGTCACGTCCTGGAAGCCGTAGGCCACCGAGGCCGCGACATAGGCCGCGCCGACGCCATGGCGCACGAAGGCGCCGGCCTGGAACAGGTCCGAACGCCCGGTGCCGGAGCCGGCGACGCTGAAACTGGTGCCGCCGCCCGACAGCGCGAAGCCCGCGATGGTCGCGGGCGAGATTCGGTAATCGGCGCCGCCGACGAAGCCGAAGGCGCGCACGCCGGCCGAGTTCGATCCGAGCGCGGCATTGCCGTCGATGGTGGCGCCGCCGCCGAACGCGGTGCCCCACAGGCTCCACCTGCCGTCCAGCAGATCGTTGCGCGCCGCATCCGCCTTGGTCGGAATTTTCGCAAACGCGTCCCGCGCCGCCTTCTTGCCTGCGGCATAGGAAAGCGCGCCCTCGCCTTCCGCTGCGTAAGGCTGCGCCGGCACCGGCGCCGCATTGCCGTCGCGGCCGCCGAGGAACGGATCGGTCAGGAGGTTGAGGAACATGTTCATGGCGGAGAACGTCGCCTGCTGCGTTCCCGTCGCAAGCTCTCCGGAGGCCTGCGTCAGGTTTTGCGGCACATTGCCGCTGAAGATCGCGCCGAGCGCGCCGGAATTGCCCGAATTGTTGAACGCGCTATCGAGCGCGGCGGCGACGTTGCGCTGGTTGACGTTGAGCCCAGCCAGCTGTCCGAGCGCTGATGTCAGCGTCAGATTGACGTCGGTTGCCGTATAGCCGAGCGACCCGTTGATGCCGGTGGGCGTGACCAAGGAAGAGAACGTGGTCGGGCCGGAGCCGAGATCGAAGCCGCCCTGGGCGGTCAGGATGGTATAGGGCGAGTTGAACCTGTAGGAATTGTTGAGCGAGGCGACCCGCACGGTCCCGTCAAGCCCGGCGGCTGCCGGCCCTCCGGAAAACGGAACGACCCGGGTGAGATCGCTGCCGCCAGACGTCACCTTCACGTTGTAGAAGGTGCAATCGCAGAACAGCAGCATGTCGTTGACCGTAAGCGTGCCCAGCGCATTCGGCAGCCCCGGCGCCAGCGTCGCGCCGCCGTTGAGAAAGCTCGCCGCCACCGTGCCGGTGCCGCCCAGCGTCGCCCCGTGATCGACCAGCACGACGGCAGAGGAGCCGATCGAGCCCGTCACCAGCAGCGTGCCCGCGTTGACGTTGGTGGCGCCGGCATAGCTGTTGATGCCGGAAAGCACCAGCGTGCCGCCGCCCTGCACGGTGACGTCGTCGCCGCCGACGATCCCGGCAGCGATCATCGCCGACGCAAGGCTGTTCGGAACGGCGGCGACGTCGAAGATCGTGCCTCCCGCGGCCGTGGTGAGGTTGCCGCCCTGGATGGTGTAGATCGAGTTGTCGCCCGTGGCGCGGAACCGGACCGTCTCCGTGAGCTGGACGCCGGCCGGATCGACCGTGACGGTGCCGCCGCGCGCCGGGGTCGAGGAGCCTGACGCGCCGAACGTCGTGGTCGCCCGCGCCGGATCATAGGCGCCGCTGACGCTTCCGGTGGCGTTGGTCCAGTTCGTGGTAGCGTTGTTCCAGACGCCGCCACCGCCATTGATCGCGCCGTTCGGCGCGGTCTGTGCACCGTTGAAATATTGCTGGGCGCGCGCAGGAGTGTTCGCGACGCCGCATGCGGCCAAGGCCGCCGCGAGCGCCGCCCCGGCTCGCCATCCCGTTTGTGCCAAACTTCCCAAGCCCCAGCCCTGCCGCGGTCCTCCCTTTTGGCAGGGAGATTCCGCGCGGGGAACATTCGCAAATCAGGGCGACGGAGTCACCAAGCCGGGCTGCTCGATGTGCGCAAAAGACGCACGAATGTTGCACTTCTGACAGGAGCCTGACCGAGATTCCCGGCGGTTGTGGCGGTCCGGCAACGAACCCTTCTCATTTGGGAAGGGGCGCCTCCCTCACGCGTTCGGCGTGGGCTCGGCCGCCGCAGCCAGCAATTGCGAGCGCCGCACCCGCTCGCGATGCGCGGTGTAGAGGCCGCTCGCGACGATGAAGCCGGCACCGGTCACGGTCCAGACGTCGGGCATCTCGCCGAACAGGAGGAAGCCGAGGATCGAGACCCAGAGCAGTTGCACGTAGGAGAACGGCGCCAGCACGGAGGCGTCCGCATAGCGGAAGGCGAGCACCACGATCCACTGCCCGGCGGTCGAGGCGACGCCGATGAAGATGCCGAGCAGGACCGCGTTCCAGCTCGGCGTGACCCACACCGCAGGCACCATCGCGGTGAGGATGAAGAGGCCCGCGATCGACGAATAGGTCATGGTGGTGATGGCGCGGTCCTTGCCGCTCATCATCCGCGTCATGATCAATGTCGCAGCCCAGGCCAGCGCCGACACCAGCGGGAAGAAGGCGGCGACATGGAAGGCGTTGGTGCCCGGCCGCAGGACGATCAGCACGCCGAGAAGTCCGACCGTGGTCGCGATCCAGCGCCGCAGGCCGACTTTCTCGCTGAGGAAGACGAGCGACAGCGCGGTGACGAACAGCGGCGATACGAAGGCGGTGGCGGAGCATTCCGCGATCGGGAGGAAGCGCAAGCCCGAGATGAACAGCAGGGAAGAGCTGAGCAGCGCCGTGCCGCGCATCAGCTGCAGCTTGAGGTTCTGGGTCGGCAGCGCATAGAGCGGCGAGGCCGGCAGCATTGCCGGCGTCATGATCAGCGCGAACACCAGAAAGCGGATCCAGGCGATCTCGATCGAGGGCAGGCTCGTGGAGAGATATTTCGCAGTGGCATCGGAGGAGCCGAGAAACACCGTCGAGATCAGGATCAGCGCGATGCCCTTGAACGGCCGGTCGGCGCGCGCAGGCGCGCGGCGCCGGGCGGGCTTCCTCTCAGGCAATGGCAGCGAAACGCTATCCAGCCTTGCGGCTGCTGCGGCGGGTGGCGGGGTCACAAATGTGGCTCGGACAATATTCGAATCAGGAGAGCTTGCAGAAAACGCCAAACAGCGCCGCTCCACAACCGCCGAAAACAGGATGCCGATATGCATTGACGACCGCGGCGGCCTGCCGCAACCGCGCCGCAGCACGGCCTGCAACATTTCGTAAGAAACAGTGTCCCGCCAAACGCACGCGGCGCGACAAAGCCCTCAAAGCATCGGCAGGCTGCGCGGCTTCGGCCCCCGCGGAAACGCCTTGTCGAGCGCGGCGATCTCGCCCGCCGTCAGCACGAGGTCGCCGGCCGCGGCGTTCTCGGCGGCATGCTCCGCATTCGACGCCTTCGGAATCGCGAACACCGAACGATCGCGCGTGAGGAAGGCGAGCGCCACCTGGCGCGGCGTCGCCTTGTGCGCGTCGGCGATCCTCGCGAGCACCTTGCCCTCTTCGCTGCGCGGCAGCGGGAAATCGTTATGGCCGAACGGCGAATAGGCGACGACCGCGACGCCATGACGCTCGCACCACGGGATCACCGCGTGCTCGATCGCGCGCTCCTTCAGGTGATAGAGCACCTGGTTGCAGGCGATCGCGCCCTCGCCCGCCACGCCAAGCAATTCGTCGAGATCGTCGGCGTCGAAATTGCTGACGCCCCAGGAGCGGATCTTGCCGGCGCCCTTGAGCGCCTCGAAGGCCGCCACCGTCTCCTCCAGCGGATAGGAGCCACGCCAGTGCAGCAGATAGCAGTCGAGATGATCGGTCTTCAGCCGCTTCAGCGAGCGCTCGCAGGCGGTGATGGTGCCGCGCCGCGAGGCGTTGCTAGGCAGCACCTTCGAGACCAGGAAGAGGTTTTCGCGCAGGCCCTCGATCGCTTCCGCGATCACGAGCTCGGCGTCGCCATACATCTCCGCGGTATCGATATGGGTCATGCCGAGCGCGATGCCGCGGCGAAGCGCCGCAACAGCCTCGCCGCGATGGCCGCGATCGATGTACCAGGTACCCTGCCCGATCACGGGCACCTCGGCGCCGCCACGGCCGAAACTCTGTTGTCGCATCGCTTACCTCGCGTTGTGCGCTTCAAATTTCCTGTAGGATGGGCAAAGGCGCGCACTTCGCGCCGTGCCCACCATCTGCGCTGTGCGCGTGAGGCGGTGGGCACGCTATCGCTTTGCCCACCCTACGACTTGTCCAGCCCGCTGATGTCCGCGACCAGAACCGAGCCGGTCGCCGACTCCGTGATGTAGAGATGGTCATGATTTTCGCCGCCGATCGCGACATTAGTCGTGGTCGCCCCCATACATGATTTGATGCGCGCGATACATTCGCCGTTCGGCGCAAACACGAAGACGTGTCCGAGAGAAGCGTGCGCAACGAACAGGTTGCCCGCATCGTCCATCGTCATGCCGTCCGGGCCGCTGGCGCCGAACAGCGCGCAGAAGCGGCCGACCTTCGAGACGCTGCCGTCCTTCATGAAAGGCAGGCGCCACACCGCGTTGTCGCGCGTCATCGCGACGAACAGCACGGTCTCGCTCGGATCGAGCACCAGCCCGTTCGGGCTGATGCCGGTATCGAGCAGGCAATCGAGCCTGCCGCCGGTCGTCAGCCGATAGACGCGGCCGGTGGGATCATGCAGGCCGGTCTGGCCCTGGTCGGTGAAATAGATGTCGCCATTTCCAGCGAGATGCAGGTCGTTGCAGCCGCGGAAGGATTCCGAGTTGCGTGAGGTGAGAAGCGGACGCATGGCCGACGCTCTCACGTCGAACTCCATGATGCCGTGCCGGTAATCGGCGACGAGCACGCGTCCGTCGGGGGCGATCTTCAGCCCGTTCGGCCAACCCTGATATTCGATCGCAAGCGACCACTCGCCGTCGGGCGCGATCCGGAAGATGCGTCCGAAGGGAATATCGACGACGTAGAGATGGCCGGCCGCGTCGAACGCCGGGCCTTCGATGAAGCTGTCGGTGGGTTGCCCCGGCCGGTTGGCGTCGGCCCATTCGGTGGCGACGCCCTTGCGACGGAATTTTTCCGGCATCGCGGAAAAGACTTTTGTACCGATCAGCTTCGGCGGCGTTTCCAGATAGTGCATTTTCTTGCGTCACCCGCGTCCCCGCGCGGGCGCACCATAGAGGACGAACGCCGGATCGTCGATTGTTCCGTCATTCCGGGATGGTGCGCCAGACCCGGATTCTCGAGATTCCGGGTTCGCGTCTTCGACGCGCCCCGGAATGACGGTGAAGGCTGCTAGCGAGCGGCAGCGGTCAAATGCCGCCGAGTGGAATCGATACGCACCTGCGCGATCAGCCGCTTCAGCTCCGGAATGCAGGAGCCGCAATTGGTGCCGGCCTTGAGCCGCGCGCCGATCGCCTCCGCAGTGACGGCGCCGGAGGCAATCGCCTCCGCGATCGCATGGCGGCCGACGCCGAAGCAGGCGCAGACGGCAGGTCCGGCGCTCGCGACGCCATCCGCCGCGCGGCCCGACAGCAGCATGCGGCGCTGCTCGCCATCAAGGCGCTCGCCGGCGAACAGGCTCTTGATCACGTTCCAGTCGCCGGCGTCGTGCGCAGGACCGACGAACAGGCAGGTCTCGATGCGGCCGTCGCGGAACGATGCCGCGCGAAAAACCCCGCCGCTGAGGTCGCGGTATTCGGCGACGTCATCGCCGGCCGACGCGCCGAACCACGACGACCAGCGGTCGAGGTCGGCGTTGTCGGCGAACAGATAGCCATGGCCGCCTTCGACCGCGGCGCGCGCCCACCAGACGTTGTCGGGCAGCGCGACCGGCCGGCGCGACAGCACGAAGCCGCGAAACACATATTCATACGGCGCGATCGACACCGGCGTCGCCTTGGCTTCGGGCTGGCCGGAGAACGGATCGGTGAAGGGCGCGACCAGCGCGCCCACACGCGCGGCTGATGCGTTCGCCGCGCTCCAGTGGATCGGCGCGAACAGCATGCCGCGCTGCTGGCTCGGATTGACCACCGCCTTGAGGACGCACTGGCCGTGGTCGGTCGCAACGCGCGCAAAGCTGTCGTCGACGATGCCGAAGCGCGCGGCGTCGTCGGGATGGATCTCGACAAAGGGCTCGGCGAGATGCGCCGCCAGCCGCGGGCTCAGGCCTGTCCGCGTCATGGTGTGCCACTGGTCGCGGATGCGCCCCGTGTTGAGCCGCAGCGGCCGGGCAGGACTGGTCTCGCTGCGCAGCGCCGGCACGTCAGGCGCGACGAAGCGCGCCTTGCGATCCCCGGTGAAGAAACCGCCATCGGCAAACAGCCGCGGCTCGCCCTCGCGCGCGCCCGATCGCACCGGCCACTGCACCGGCGCCATCGCGTCATAGGATTCCTCCGACAGCGCCTGCAGGCCGCCGATGTCGAAGTCGCGCGCGCCGTCATTCTCGAAGGCGGACAGCGCGGCGTGCTCGCGGAAGATCGCCGCGGCCGACTTGAAGTCGAAGGCCGCGCCGAAGCCAAGGCGCTTTGCCACTTCCGAGACGATCCACCAGTCCGGCCGCGCTTCGCCGGGCGCGGTGAGGAACGCGCGCTGGCGGGAAATCCGCCGCTCGGAATTGGTCACGGTGCCCGACTTCTCGCCCCAGGCGAGCGCCGGCAGCAGCACGTGCGCTCCCGCATCGACCGTGTCGTTGTGGCGGACGTTCTCCGAGACGATAAAAAGGTCGAGCTTCTTCAGGGCGTCGCGCACGAGATCGGCTTCCGGCAGCGACACCACCGGGTTGGTGCCCATCACCCACAGCGCCTTGATCTCGCCGCGAGCTATGCCATCGAACAGGGCCACCGCCTTCAGCCCCTCATGGGTCGCGATGCGCGGCGCCTTCCAGAACCGCCTGACACGATCGATGTCGGGCGGCGTGAAGCCCATATGCGCCGCAAGCTGGTTGGCGAGCCCGCCGACCTCGCGGCCGCCCATCGCGTTGGGCTGACCGGTCAGCGAGAACGGCGAGGCGCCAACCTTGCCGATCCGCCCGGTCGCGAGATGGCAGTTGAGGATGGCGTTGACCTTGTCGGTGCCCTGCGCCGACTGGTTGACGCCCTGCGAGAACAGCGTGACGACCTTCGGCGTGTCGCGGAACATCTGGAAGAAGGCTGCGACATCGGCTTCCGACAGTCCGGTTGCGAGCGCGGTGGCGGCCGCGCTGCCGGCAATCGCCCTGGCGCGCGCCAGCGTCTCGCCGAAGCCGGCCGTGTGCGCGGCAATATAGGCGTCATCGAGCGCGCCGTGATCGGCGAGATGCACGAGCAATCCCGCAAACAGCGCGGCATCGGTGCCGGGTCTGAGCGGCAGAAACAGGTCGGCCTCACCGGCGGTATCGGTGCGGCGCGGATCGATCACCACGAGGCGCGCGCCGCGCCGCTCGCGGTTGGCCAGCATGCGGCGATACAGCACCGGATGGCACCAGGCGGCGTTCGAGCCTACCAGCACCAGAAGATCGGCCGCGTCGAGGTCCTCATAGTTGCCGGGCACCGTGTCGGCGCCGAAGGCGCGGCGATGGCCGGCGACGGTGGAGGCCATGCAGAGCCTGGAATTGGTGTCGACATTGGCCGAGCCGATGAAACCCTTCATCAGCTTGTTGGCGACGTAATAATCCTCGGTCAAAAGCTGCCCGGAGAGATAGAAGGCGACCGCGCCGGCGCCGTCGCGCGCGATGATGTGCTTCAGGCGATGGGCGACATGGTCGAGCGCATCGCTCCAGGCGACGCGCTCCATCACGCCCTCCTTGCCGCAACGGATCATCGGATGCAGCAGGCGGCTCTCGAGCCCGAGCGTCTCGCCGAGCGCCGAGCCCTTCGAGCAGAGCCGCCCCAGATTGGCGGGATGATCGGGATCGCCCGCGATCGCAGCCCCGCCGCGCCCGTCGGACGCCGCGAGCACGCCGCAGCCGACGCCGCAATAGGGACAGGTCGTGCGCGTTGTTCGGAGAGCCGGGTCGATCGACGTCATGGCATCATGCCGCCTTTGCCAGCGCCAGCGCGCGGCCGAACATCATCTGGCTGCGGATCGCCGCGACCGGCTCGCGACTGCGGATCAAGCCGAGATACCAGAGCGCGTCGGTGGTATCGCCGACCAGCACGGCGCCCGCGAGCCTGCCGCTTGCGATGACGAGCTTCTTGTAGCTGCCCGACCGCGCGTCGCTCAGCACGATGCTTTCGCTGCCGCCCTCGCCGAGGAAGTCGCCGGCCGAGAACACGCTGACGCCGGACACCTTGAGATTGGTCGCGACCACGCTGCCCTGGTAGCGCGCCTCGCGGCCCGCAAGATGCCGCGCCAGCACCGCCGCCTGCTCATAGGCCGGCTCGACCAGGCCATAGGCGATGCCGCGATGCTCGGCGCATTCGCCGAGCGCGAACACACCTTCAGCGCTGGTTTCGAGATGATCGTCGACCACGATGCCGCGCTTGACCACAATGCCGGCCTCACGCGCCAACGCGACGCTCGGCTTGATCCCGGCGGCGAAGATCACGGCGTCTGCGTCGATCCGCCGGCCATCGGCGAGCTCGACACTCTCGACGCCGCCACCGCCGTGGATGCGGGCGGTGCTGGCGTCGAGCAGGATCTCGATGCCCTTGCGCTCGACCAGCGTCTTCAATAGCGCGGCCGCAGGCCGATCGAGCTGGCGCTCCATCAGCCGGTCCATCAGATGCACAAGCGTGACGGCCGCGCCGGCGCGCGCCAGCCCATAGGCTGCTTCCAGGCCGAGCAGGCCGCCGCCGATCACCACCACGCGCTTCTTCTTCGCCGCCAGCGCCAGCAGGAGATCGACGTCGCGGCTGTCGCGAAAAGTGTGGACGCCGGCGAGATCCGCGCCGGGCACGCCGAGCCGCAGCGGCTCCGAGCCCGTCGCCAGCACCAGCCTGGAGAAGGCGACGCTCTCCTCGCCCTCGATCTTGAGCTCGCGGCGGCCGAGATCGATTTCGTCGACCCTGCAATTGTATTTCAGGGTGACGCCGCGGTCGCGCCACCATCGGGCGGGCTTGAGCTCGATCTCGTGGGAGGCGGTCTCGCCCGCGAGCACCGAGGACAGCAGCACGCGGTTATAGGCAAGCCGCGGCTCGGCGCCGATCACCGCGATCGCGTAGCGCCCGAGCGCGGCGCGCGCGAGCTCGTCGACCAGGCGGGCCGCCGCCATGCCGTTGCCGACGATGACAAGCGATTCACTCACGCGTCCCCCTATTCTGCCGCCTGCGGCCGGTGATAGGCCTGCTTGATCATGACGGCGGACAGGGTGTCGTAGGCCGTGGTCCAGGCCTCGGCGACCTCGGCGGTCCACCCCTCGCCCAGCCCCTTCTCCAGCGTCCACAACAGCGCCGCGCCGACGACGGGATAGTGTTCGGCTTTGGCGCCGTAAGCGACGTGACGCGTCGCAAGCGCGGCGATCGCCGGCAGGATCTGCTCCAGCGCGGACAACCCGTTCACGACGATGGCAAGCGCCGCCATCAGCTTGCGCCGCTGCTCGGCCATGTCGGCCGGAAACAGCGGCTTCACCTGTGGCGCGATTTCGAACAGGCGATCGTAGAACATCGCCGCGGCCTGATCCGAAATCGGCGCGACCCTGGCAAAGCTCTCCTGCACGAGCCTGACCTGATCTTGTGTCATGCTTCACTCCTTTCGCCGATCCTTCGCCCCGCTTGCGGGGCGAAGGCCGTTTGACGAAGCGACCGCTAGATTCGCGCTTCCGCGAGGCTCGGCGCGCCCGAGGTCTCGGCGCTGCGGCGCAGGTAGAACCACCAGGTCAGCGCCAGACAGGTCGCGTAGAAAGCGAGGTAGATCACCAGCGCGAGCTGCGGGCCGCCGGTGATGGCGATCGATTTGCCGAAACCGCTCGGGATCAGGTAGCCGCCGCAGGCGCCGATCGCGCCGATGAAGCCGAGCGCCGCGCCGCTTTCGATACTCGCGGTCTTCAGCGCCGCCGCGCGCGCGGCCTCGCCCGCCCCGCGCGCCTTGCGCAGGTTCTCCTCGCGGAAGATCGAGGGGATCATCCGGTAGGTCGATCCGTTGCCGATGCCCGTGGTAACGAACAGGATCAGGAACATCACGAGGAAGCCGGCAAAATCCTTGGCGCCGACGAAATAGAGGACACCGACGGTTGCCGCCGCCATCGCGATGAAATTCCAGAAGGTCACGATCGCGCCGCCCACCCTGTCGGCGAGCAGGCCGCCCAGCGGACGCGACAGCGAGCCCACGAGCGGCCCGAGGAAGGCGATGGCGATGGTGACCGCGGGGAACTGGGTCTTGATCAGCAGCGGAAACGCCGCCGAGTAGCCGATGAACGACCCGAACGTCCCGATATAGATGAAGGACATGATCCAGGTGTGCCTCTGCTTCACGATCGCGATCTGGTCGCGGAACGACGACTTCGCCGAGGTCAGGTTGTTCATGAAGAACACGGCGCCGAACACCGCGACCACAAGCGGCAGCACCCACATCAGGCCGGCGTTCTGCAAGTACACGCCGCCGACCGGCTCGGCCTGGTAGAGATTGATCAGGCCGATGCCCATCAGGATCGGTGTGAGCAGCTGCACGCTGGAGACGCCGATATTGCCGCCGGCGGCATTCAACCCGAGCGCCCAGCCTTTCATCCGGTCCGGATAGAAGAAGGAGATGTTGGCCATCGAGGAGGCGAAATTGCCGCCGCCGAGGCCGGCGGTGGAAGCCACCAGCAGCATCAGCCAGAACGGCGTGTCCGGCTTGCCGACGAAATAGGCGAGCGCAAGCGTCGGTATGAACAGCACCGAGGCGCTCAGGATCGTCCAGTTGCGGCCGCCGAACATCGTGACCGCGAAGGTGTAGGGAAAGCGCATCAACGCGCCGATCAGGCCGGGCACGGCGACAAGCTGAAACAGCTCGTCGGTCGAGTAGTGAAAGCCGGCCTGGGGCAGCTTGGTCGCCACGATGCTCCAGATCAGCCACACCGAGAAGCCGATATGCTCGGCCACGATCGACCAGATCAGGTTGCGACGGGCGATGAACTTGCCCTTGCTGTTCCAGAACGTCTCGTTCTCCGGCTTCCAGTCGGAAATCCAGGTCGGGCTTTCCATGCTCATCTTGAAAAATTCCTCTCTCGCAGGCTGGTCGTGTCGCGTTGGGACGCAGAGGTGCGCGCCGGGGAGCGCCCGGTTCGACGGCGTCAAAATTCGGATGATGGATTCGAGCGACGGCTTCGCTGGCGTCGGCGTGAAGCTATTCAAGCTTCATGCCAAGCCACGCGAGCCAGAATTCTCTATGAAACAAGCGAGCTTACGCGGCTTGCCCGAAAAAGTCGCAAGCCGGATTCGCATTCAAAATTTGCGATTCGCACAATGATTGTGCGACGCACAAAGAACAAGCACGCTGCACAGAAATTGAGTTTGCCGACCATCGACGCCGCTTTCGCGAGCATCGGCGTCGATGTCAGCGTCGGCAGCGGGCTTCCCTCAAGTCGAAATCGCGCGGCCCCGGCGGTACGGATTGAGCAGGCGGACGATTTCGCAGGCCGCGACGAGGGCGATCAGCCACACGACGTTCAGTAGCCCCAGGCGAACCACGATGGCCGGCGTGAAGGCTCCTGCCCCACCCAGAAGCGGCGTGGCCGCAAGCAGCACAAGCTCATAGGCGGCATACGAGCAAAACAGGGTGAGCGCCAAGACGAGCGGCGTCCGGTTCGGCGGCAAGGCGCGAAGAACGACGGCGGACGCTGCGGTCGCCGCAAGCGCGGCGGCGCCGATCACAAAACCCCAGGCAATGGTGCTCGCGTCGATCGGATAGTGAAGCGCAGCAAATCCGATCGTCTGGTTGACGAGCCACGCGCCGGTGACGACGAGAAGCGCCGGACGCAGCGGCAACATCGCGGCTGCCACGACCGCGAACGCCGCGAAGGGCGTTGCGCAGGCGAGCACGAAGCTGGCGAGCGCACAGGAAACGGTCAGCAGCGCGAAGCAGAAAATCGACGCATGACGCGGCTCGACCGGATGCAGGCGGAAACGGTCGACAGCGGGAGGAGCGATTTCCGGAGCCATGAAATGATTTCCTTCTAGCGCGAACTTCGGAATCGGGACACGAGTGGTGATTCTAACATTCGCAAAAGTGCCTGCCGCGATGGGATGCGAACGTCAGAATCGGGCCACTGGCCGCAGCGGCCGGAGTCAATCCGGCCTCATATTCAGGCGTCCTCATGCGCCTTGGCCATCATCGGCTTCGGCGCATTGCCCTGGCCCGGCTTCATGCGGAAATCATAGGTCATCAGATGCCAGGGACCGTCAGCCGGCTTGCCGTCCGGCATGGTCGCGTCACGCCGCGGTTCGACATCAGCGACCAGCTCATCCTTCACGCCGAACACCACGTCGGAGTCGAGATATTTGTCACCGTCGATGAAGACATGGGTGATCAGCGGCTCATAACCCGGCGCATTGACGAGGAAGTGCACATGGGCGGGCCGCATCGGATGGCGCCGGGTCTGGATGATCATCTCGCCGACCGGACCGTCGGTCGGGATCGGATAGCTGCACGGCAGGATGGTGCGGAAGAAGAAGCGGCCGTCGGCATCGGTGACGAAGCGCGCCCGAGATGACGGGCCGTGCGTCTCGTAGGAAGGCTTCTGTGAATCATAGTAGCCGTCGCCGTCGGCATGCCAGACGTCGACCGCGACGCCTGCGAGCGGCTTGCCCTTCAGATCCGTGACGCGGCTCTGCACGAACATGCGCTCGCCCTCCAGCTCACTGGAGATGTCGGTGCCATGCGCCGTCTCCTTGTGCTCGCCGACATAGAACGGACCGAGCACGGTGGTCTCGGTGGCCCCGCCCCGCTCGCGATGGTTCACCGCATCGACCAGCATCGACACCCCGAGCACGTCGGACAGCAGGATGAACTCCTGCCGCGTATCGGTGCATTTCTGCCCGACCCGGGTGAGGAAATCGATCGCATAGCCCCATTCGTCGAAGGTGAGATCGGTGCGGCGCACGAAGTCGTGCAGCGACTTCACGAGTTCCTGCAGCAGGAATTTCGCCCGTTCATTCGGTGTCTCGTCGAAGCTCGTGACGACGGCGGCGGTCAGTTCGGCATCGTTGAATTGGGGCATGGCTGAATTCCCTGCGGGTGGCCGGAACATGGCCGGGCAAGCCTACATCAGGCTTGCGACAGAGGTAAGCATGCCGCGATTGGAACGGGACGCGGTTTCGGCTAACAGGGATACGCGAAAACTGCCGGAGACCGCCCCCATGCTCGCTCCCACCTCGCCCGAATCCGTCGGCATGTCCAAGGCCTGCTTCGATCGTATCGAAGCCCATCTGAAAAGCCGCTATGTAGACGCCGGCCGCTTCCCCGGAACCCAGCTCGTGGTCTACCGCCGCGGCAAGGTGGCCCACAGCGCCGTGCAGGGCTTTGCCGATCTCGAACGCAAGGCCCCGCTCAGGGACGACACCATCTTCCGCATCTATTCGATGACCAAGCCGATCACCTCGGTGGCCTTCATGATGCTGGTCGAAGAGGGCCGCGTCGCGCTCGACGAGCCCGTGCACAAATACATCCCGGAATGGAAGAACCTCGGCGTCTTCGTCGCCGGAACGGCCCCCGCCTTCCTGACCCGGCCGCCGTCGCGGCCGATGCTGATCGTCGACCTGCTGCGCCACACCTCGGGGCTGACCTACGGCTTCCAGCAGCGCTCCAATGTCGATGCCGCCTACCGCGAGCAGAAGATCGGCGACGTCGTCAAGGCGGGCACGCTCGATTCCATGATCGCGGATCTGGCCAAGATCCCGCTCGAGTTTTCGCCCGGAGAGGCCTGGAACTACTCGGTTTCCACCGACGTGATCGGCTACCTGATCGGCAAGATTTCCGGCATGCCGTTCGAGCAGTTTCTTAAAACCCGCATCTTCGATCCGCTCGGCATGGCCGACACCGACTTCTTCGTGCCGGCGGCCAAGGCCTCGCGCTTCGCCGCCTGCTATTCGGCGGACCCGCCGGGCGCGATGACCTTCCATGCCACCGAGCGCAAGGGCACGCTGACGCTGCAGGACGATCCGGCGACGAGCTCATTCCTCGCCCCGCCCGACCTCGTCTCCGGCGGCGGCGGCCTGTGCTCGACCGCTTCCGACTATCTCACCTTCTGCCGCGCGCTGCTCAATGGCGGCGAGCTCGGCGGCGTGAGGCTGCTGGGGCCAAAGACGCTGAAGCTGATGACATCGAACCACCTGCCGGGCGGACGCGACCTGCCGGAACTGTCGCGCTCGCTGTTCTCGGAGGCGACCTATAACGGCATCGGCTTCGGCCTCGGCTTCTCCGTCACCATGGACCCGGCGAAGACGCTGATTGCGGGAAGCCCGGGCGAATATGCCTGGGGTGGTGCTGCCACCACCTCGTTCTGGATCGATCCGGCGGAAGAGCTGGCCGTGATCTTCATGACCCAGGTGCTGCCGTCGAGCGCCTATCCGATCCGGCGCGAGCTGCGCAGCATGATCTATTCGGCGATCACCGACAGCAATCTGTAGGCCGGCTGGATCTGTAACCTGGCTTGCATAGCCGGCCGTCCGATCCCGTGCAGGCCCGCGGGAACCGGCGGCGACGGCGGATTCCTTTGACGGTTTTCGGCTGCATCTCCTATGCTCCCGGCCGCCGGCGTCCCTGATTGGGCGCCGTTCCGACACCCCCTGTGATTTGAGCCCGGATTCCTTGAAACGGGGCACCCGTTGCCAAAGCTTTCACTTCCGGTGCGCCTCGCCCTCCTGGTCGCAGGAACGATGCTGCCGCTGATCGTGTTCGCGGTCGGCATCGTCGTTCACAACTACCAGCAGGACCGCAAGGAGGCGACGCAGCGCGTGCTCGACACGGTGCGCAGCATCCGCCTGACGCTGGACGCGGAAATGCAGCGCATGACCGGCGGCCTGCAGGTGCTGGCGCTGACCGGGGCGCTGCGCAACGGCGACTTCGACGGTTTCCGCCACATCGTCGCGGCCTTCCTCGACCAGTATGGCAAGGACGGCGTCGTGCTGGTCGCCGATCGCGACGGCCGCCTGTTGTTCTCCTCGCTCGACCCCGACACGGCGGAACTGCCGCGGCGCAACAACCTCGACATCGTGCAGAAGGTCTTCGCGGACCGGCAGCCCTATTACTCGAACCTTTTCATGGGCGCGGTGAAGAAGCAGCCGATCGTCACCGTCGAGATCCCGGTGATCCGCGATGGCGAGGTGATCTACGACATCTCCTTCAGTCCGCCGATCGGGATGTTCCAGAACCTGATCGAGAAACAGCAGCCGTCGGGCGACTGGACGCTCTCGATCCTGGACGCGGACGGCACCGTGTTCGCGCGCGTGCCCAATCCGCGGGACACGATCGGCAAGCGCGCCTCGCCGAGCGTGCTGCAGCCGATGCTCAGCAGGCCCGATTCCGTGCTGTCGACGGTGTCGCTTGACGGCGTGCCGCTGATATCCGGCTTCGCACATTCCACCCTCACCGGCTGGATCGTCGCCGCCGGCATCACGGAAAGCTCGCTGATCGCGCCCTTGTGGCGCAACATCGCAATCACCAGCGTGATCGGCGGCGTCCTGCTCATGGTCGGGCTCGGCTTCGCGCTGCGCATGGCGACCACGATCGCCCGCGGCGAGATGCTGCACGACCTCCTGATCGAGGAGCTCAATCACCGGGTCAAGAACACGCTCGCCATCCTGCAGGCGATCGCGGTGCAGACCTTCCGCAGCGCGAGCAAGGCGGAGCGCGAGAAGTTCGAGGGCCGCCTCGGGGCGCTGGCGGAAACGCACAACCTGTTGAGCCAGGAGAAATGGCAGGGCTCGGAGCTCGAAGACGTCGTCCGCCGCGTGCTGCGGCCCTATCTCCTCAACAGTCCGGAGCGGCTCAGGATGTTCGGGCCGATCGTGCCGCTGTCGCCGCGGCTGGCGGTCGTGCTCTCGATGATCGTGCATGAGATCGCGACCAATGCCGCGAAATACGGCGCGCTCTCCAACGACACCGGCACGGTCACGCTGGACTGGGAGGTGATCGAGGATGACGGCCGGCCGAGATTGCGCCTGATCTGGACCGAAAGCGGCGGGCCCCCCGTCACCACTCCGATCCATCGCGGCTTCGGGTCGCGCCTGATCGAGCGGAGCGCGCGCGACCAGCTCGGCGGCGAAGCCACCGTCGACTTCCTGCCGCGCGGCGTGGTCTGCACCGTGACCTGCGCGCTGGACGATGCAGGCTGATCCTGTGGACGGCTAGCCGAAGCTCTGCAGCACCGGAAACGTCTCGAGCAGCCAGATGCTCATGCCGGAGATCGCGCCGGTGAGGAATCCGACGCCGGTGATGACCATCAGCACGCCCATCACGCGCTCGACGGTGGCGAGGTGCCGCTTCATCCGCGAGAACAGCGCCGAGAACTGCTCGACCATGAAGGCCGCGACCAGGAAGGGGATCCCAAGCCCCGCGGAATAGACCGCAAGCAGCCCCGCGCCCTTCACCACGGTGGCTTCCGCCGCGGCGATCGACAGGATGGCGGCGAGGATCGGGCCGATGCAGGGCGTCCAGCCGAACGCGAAGGCAAGGCCCATGACATAGGCGCCCCACAGCCCGACGGGCTTGGGGATCGCCAGCCGCCCCTCGCGCATCAGAAGCGCGATCCGCGTGAGCCCGAGGAAGTGCAGCCCCATCACGACGATGACGATGCCGGCCACGATCGACAGCTCCGCCGACCAGGCGCGGATCAGCCCGCCGATCAGCGAGGCGCTGGCCCCGAGCATCACGAACACCGTGGAGAATCCGGCGACGAACAGCGCCGCCGAGGTCATGACGGCGCGCCTCGACGCCGCCATCGTCTCCTCATTGGCGACGTGCTCGATGGTCGCGCCGGTCAGGTAGATCAGGTAGGGCGGCACCAGCGGCAGCACACAGGGCGAGAGGAAGCTGATCAGCCCGGCGACGAAGGCTGCCGGGATCGATACGGTCTGAATCATGCAACTCCAAGGCCCGGTCTGGACGGCGGCGCGGCAGGCGCGGCCGTTTCTCTCCGCTCACCCATAGCGATGATGCCGGATTTTCTCTTTCACAAATGCGGCATCGCCGCCGCCCCTGCCGCGCCGTCGGACGATCGCGAAGAGCTCTCGCCTATTTGACGATTCGCAACAATGGACGGCGGCGCGGCGCTATTCCGTTGTCGGCGGCATCGCTATTTGCGACTTCGGCCGATGCCATCTCCTCGCACAACGCCTTCAGCTCGGCATCGGTAATGCCGCCGAGCCGCGTCCTGATATCCAGAATCGCCACCGCCACAAGCTGCGCCGTTTCCCTGCAATCGGCGGCAAGAAGCGCCGCTCGACATTCCTCAAGCGTGGCAAGAACCGAAAATACCCGTTCGTCTGAATTCCCCACCGGCCCACTTTCCGTCGTCTGAGACAGGGACGTGCCCCTGCCGTGTGTGGGACAATCGTCGGGCACCTTTCCGGAATTGTCCAGCGCGCGATGCTTTATCAGGCATCGGCAACGCGAATGGAACACGCCGCCCCCCCTTTCATTTTTCCGGCGCGGGGCAACACTTTGTCCTCGATGGTTATTAGATACCTCTGGCCGCAGAACCGCGCTGCGCGGCGTCGCCTGCACCCAGTCCGGGAATACCGTTTCAAATATCGCGCGTTGAGCGATGACCCGCCGAGGTTGTGGATGCCGCGATATTCTGCCAAGTTCAGCGCCTAGGGTTTGCACGTACCCTGCGGAAGGGATGCGCCGCCCAGGCAAATATCGTCAGGTCGCCCCGACGACGTCGCCGAGCGGGAAGGCAACAACGATTTTCCGCGTTCGTCGCCGGCGTGCAGATCAGCAAAGCAGTCGTGGCTCAAGGACGAACGCGTCCATCCACGTCAATTCAAAGCAGTGTATATGGGTGAGCCCCTGCCCATGTTTGGGGATTCTCGACGGAAGGACGGTAGAGCAGAATGAACAAATCAGCGGCGAAGAGAATGAAGCAGCGCAGTGCCGGCAAACCCGACATTGAGCTTGGGAAGCGGATCAGGCTGCGGCGCGTCGAGCAGAAGATCTCCCAGGCGGAGCTCGGCGAAAAGCTGGGCGTCAGCTTCCAGCAGGTTCAGAAGTACGAGAAGGGCGTCAATCGCGTCGGCGCCGCACGCCTGCAGCAGATCGCCGCCGCGCTCGATGTGCCCGTCACCTTCTTCTATGACGGCGATGCCAAGGCGCGCGAGGTCGAAAGCCTGCTGTTCCTCGACAGCGCTTTCAGCCTGCGGTTGTTGCGCGCCTACAGCAAGATCAAGGACCAGACGGTGCAGCGTCAGCTCGTCTCCTTGATGGAATCGATTGCCGCCAACGAGGACTGAGACTCGCAGCGTCAAGGCAGCGCGACCCGCGCGGGGCCGAGACGTTGCCTTCAGGCCTGTGCGCGATGGCCGCGGTGCCATCGCGCCGGCGACGATATGATCGCGCAGGCGACGATACGACCGCGCCGGCGCGCTTGACCGAACCTCGTTCGCGGCTACTCCGGCTCGGCGCCCGAATTCTTCACGATCACCGCCCAGCGATCGACTTCGCTCTTCAGGTAGGCGGCAAAACTGTCCGGCGTCGAACCCGGCAGCGGCTCGAGCGCGATCGTGGTCAGCTTGTCGCGCGTTGCGGGATCGGCGAGCAGCTTGTCGATCTGTCCCGCGAGCTGATCGATGATCGGCCGCGGCGTGGCCGCGGGAGCGACCACGCCCTGCCAGGCGACCAGCTCGAAACCCGCAAGCCCGCCTTCGGCGAGCGTCGGCACGTCGGGCGCCGCGGCGACGCGCTTGGGCGTGGTCACGCCCAGCACCCGCACCTTGCCCTCGCGAATCTGCTGCAGCGCCGGCTGCAGGTCGACCATCATGAAGGGAATGTGTCCCGCCATCACGTCGAGCATCGCCGGCACGCTGCCGCGATAGGGCACGTGGCGGATGTCGATGCCGGCGGCGCTCTTGAGCATCTCGGCGCCGAGATGCTGCGGGCTGCCATTGCCCGCCGAGCCATAGGCGAGGCCCGGATTGGCCTTGGCATAGGCGACGAACTCGGCGAGCGTCTTCGCCGGGACATCTGGATTGACGATCAGCGCGAACGGCACCGCGGCCACCAGCGCGATCGGCGCGAAATCCTTCACCGGATCGTAAGGCAGCTTTCTGTACAGCGTCTTGTTGATGGCCAGCGTCGTCGAGGTCGCCATCAACAGCGTGTAGCCATCGGGCTCGGACTTCGCCACCTGCTCGGCGCCCAGCGTGGTGCCGGCGCCCGGCTTGTTCTCCACGATCACGGTGGCGCTAAGCCCGTTCTTGAGCTGCTCGGCGACCAGCCGGCCCAGGAAGTCGGTGGTGCCGCCGGCCGGATAGGGCACGATGATCTTGATGATGCGGCCGGGATAGGAAGCATCGGCCCTCGCCGGCGCGGCCAGCGAGGCGAGCCCCGTGGAAAGTGCGATCATGGTCTGCCGGCGCGTCAACAGCATGGGGGCCTCCGGACCTCTTGTTCTGGTTGGCTTTGGCTGGACGTCTCGCGAACCAACCTGCTTGCTGCGGCGACATAGCAAAGACAGCGCAAAAGGCCAATCCCGGCACTGTGCGGCAACGCAACAGCCGCATTGTCGGCCCAATCAAAACGCAAGACTTGATGGATTAACCTGACCCGAAACGCTTTCCGCCCGCCCTCTTTCCTCCTGCGCCCGCCTTTCCTGCGCCAGTTCTTCCAAGGTGATTGCCATGCGAACCAGCCTGATCCTTGCCGTTGCCGCGGCGCTCGCGAGCGCGCCGGCGTTCGGCCAGGGCGCCCCCGCCCCTGCTTCGGCCGTACCCGCCGCGGCAAAGCCGGCCGCAGGCGCCGGACCTGCGCACCCGACGGCGCCGAAAGCACCCGCATCGACCCCGGAGCAGCGCTCGGCCGCGGCGCTGGCGCTGTCGCGCGAGCCGACCTATGACGAAGGCACCGCGCAGCGGATCAAGGAAGCGGCGCTGAGCTATTCCGATCTCGCGGTGCGCGGCGGCTGGCCGATGATCCCGCCTGATGCGAAATTCGCGGCCGGCACGGCGGGCGCGAATGACGAGCTGTTGCGCACGCGCCTGATCATCTCCGGCGACCTCGCCGCCGAGAAGGCGAGCGGCGCGTTCGACGATGCCCTGACCGAAGCGGTGAAGCGTTTCCAGGCCCGCCATGGATTGGCGCCGACCGGCACCATGACCCCGCGCACGATCGCGGCCATGAACGTCCCGGTGCAGAAGCGCATCCGCCAGCTCGAGGCCTCGCTCGATCGGCTGGAGAACATGAACTTCACCTTCGGCCCGCGCTATGTCGTGGTCAACATCCCCGCAACTTTCGCCGAGGCGGTCGAGAACGACGTCGTGGTGCGGCGCTATCGTGTCATCGTCGGCAAGACCGAGAAGCCCTCGCCGACGCTGACGGCGCAGATCACCGGCGTCGTGCTCAACCCGACCTGGACGGTGCCGTCCTCGATCGCGAAAAGCGAGATCTCCGCGCATATGCGCAAGGACCCCACCTACCTGTCGCGCATGCACATGGAAGTGCTCGACGCGCACGACAACCCGATCGACTCGCACGCGGTGGACTGGTCCGGTGCGCACACGCCGAACTTCACGGTACGCCAGCAGAACGGCGCCTGGAACGCGCTTGGCGCGGTCAAGATCGACATGCCGAATTCCTATTCGGTCTACATGCACGACACCAACCAGCGGAGCCTGTTCAACGACGACTACCGCTTCGACTCTCATGGCTGCTCGCGCGTCGACAATGTGCGCGACCTGGCGGCATGGCTGTTGTCGGCGGAGCTGGCAAAATGGAATCGCGCCGCGATCGACGCGGCGATCGCCACCGGCCAGCACCAGGAGATCGCGCTGCCGCAGAAGGTTCCGGTCGCCTGGATCTACCTGACGGCGTGGATGACGCGGGACCAGACCGTGCAGTTCCGCAACGACATCTACGACCAGGACGAGCAGCTCTTGGAGGCGACCGCTGAGGAGGCGGCGTTCTTCAGCCAGGCCGCCAACCATCCATTGACGGCGCATCTGGCGCAGTGATTGAGTGGCGGGCACACTATCCAAGCGAAAGCCCGCCCGATGTTAGACGTGCCCAACGACAATGAGAAATCCTTCGCCGACGGCAAGATCCTCAAGCACGTCGACGAAGGCATCGGCATCATCACCTTCAACAATCCCGACAAGCGCAACGCCATGTCGCTCGACATGTGGGAGGGCCTTGGCCAGGCGCTGACCGGCCTGCGCGACGACGACGCCGTGCGCGTCGTGATCCTGCGCGGCGCGGGAGAGAAGGCGTTCGTCTCCGGCGCCGACATCAGCCAGTTCGAAAAGACCCGCCACAACGCGGCGGCCTCGGAGGAATACTCGAAACGCAGCGCCGCACAGCGCGCGCTGCTGGCGGACTATCCGAAACCGACGATCGCTGCCATCCGCGGCTTCTGTCTCGGCGGCGGCATGCAGGTCGCGATGCTCTGCGACATCCGCATCGCTGCGGAGGCGAGCCAGTTCGGCATACCCGCGGCAAAGCTCGGCATCGCCTATGGCTATGACGGCCTGCGCCACCTGGTGTCGCTGGTCGGCCCGTCCTGGGCGCGGCTCATCATGTATACGGGCATGCGGCTCGATTCAGCGGAGGCGCTGCGGATCGGCCTGGTCGATCGCGTCATCGCGAACGACGAATGGTGGAATGCGACGGTCGCGATCGCGCGCACGATCTCCGAGAACGCGCCGCTCGCCGTCAAGGCCGCCAAGATCACCATCGCGCAAGTGCTGAAGGACCCGGCCGGGCGCGACATGGAGGCGATCAGACAGACCGGCGCCGCCTGCATGGACAGTGAGGATTTTCGCGAAGGCCGCCGCGCCTTCATGGACAAGCGCAAGCCGCGCTTTACCGGGAAATAGCGCGCTACGCGGCCGAGCGCTGACGCACCTTCGCGGCCTCGGCATAATCGCCAAGCTCGCGGCGCAGGGCGTTGCGGAAATCGTGATAGTCGACCTCGATCAGATGCCGCGGCGCGGTGCCGAAGCGACGCCGCCGCGAGGCCGCTTCCCTGGCGATGCGCGCGGCCATGTCTGGAGGGCGCTTTAGGACGCCCTTGACCTGAAGGGCCGCGATCCGCGCCTGGTAGTCGGCAAGCCGCCAGATGCAGCCGATCGGCTGGAACAGCCCGATGAAGAACAAATTGTCGAGCCGCGGGTGCATCATGCTGAGATAGAGCTGCGGCGCGCGGATGAACTCCGCCCCCAGCACCGCCTCGTCCAGGAACGGATAGCCGAAGCGGTAGCCGGTCGCCCAGATCAGCGTGTCGAAGGTCTCGACCGAGCCGTCGACGAAATGAACGCGCTCGCCCTCGAAGCGCGCGATGCCGGGGCGCGGGCACACCGCGCCGTCGCGCAGCGCGATCAGGATCGCGGTGTTGAGCGTCGGATGCATCGAGGTCGGGCTGCCTTCCGGCTTCTGCAGCCCGTATTTCCGCCACGGCCCGACCTCGAGGCTGACGATCGCCTTGACGATCGGTTCGACCAGGAATTTCGGCAGATGCAGGCGCTGCCTGAGCTTGGCATAGAGCTGGTCGACCGGGCGGCCGAACATCACCTTGGGCAGGATGTAATAGCCCTCGCGCAGGCTGATCGTGGTGGCGGCCGCGACGCGCCCGACATCGACCGCGATGTCGCAGGCCGAATTGCCGCCGCCGACGACGAGCACGCGCTGGTTCTCGAACGGCTCGGGGCGCTTGTATTCGCGCGAGTGCAGCACGCGGCCGGAGAACGTGCCGGGATAGTCGGGGATCAGCGGCTCGCGGTGATGGCCGGAACAGATGATGAGATGATCGAACGTCTCGAGGCGCTCGCCCTGCGGCCCGCGCGTCGCCACCGACCATTTGCCGTCGGCAAGGCGCTTCGCGCTCTCGACCCGCGTGTTCAGCGCGATGTTCGCCAGCAGGCCGAAATGATCGGCGTAGGCCGTGAAATAGTCGAGCATCTGCCGGTGCGATGGGAAATCCGGGTAATCGCCCGGCATCGGAAAATCTTCGAACTCGGAAAGGCGCTTCGACGAGATCAGCTTGGTCGCGTAGTAGACGCTGCGCCGCTGTGGCGCGGCGTCATAGACCCAGTTGCCGCCGATCGCGGAAGCTTCCTCGTAGCAGACGCAGTCGTCGATGCCGGCCGCGAGCAGGTTCTTGACGGTGGTGAGCCCGCACGGGCCCGCACCGATGACACAGACGCGCCGCGATGATGAGGGAGAAGCAGCCGGCATCAATAGATCCACGGCACGAGGCGGCTGGTGCGCCGCGCGAAACGCTCATAGTCCTCGCCGAAGGTCTCACGCATCAGCTTCTCTTCCTGCTCGATCCGGCCGAAAAACAGGATGCCGAATCCGACAAAGCCGGCAAGGCCGACGAACCAGTTCTGCAGCAGCAGCGCCTGCGCGACCGCCCAGAGCCAGAACCCTGCATACATCGGGTGCCGGATATGGGCGTAGATGCCTGACGTCACCAGCGTGTGGCCCTGGCGGACCACGAGGCTGTTGGAGAAATTCCGCCCGAGGTCACGATGGGCGCTATAGAACAGCGCGAGCGAAAGCGCAAAGACCGCCGCCCCGATCCAGGCAAGCTCTGGCCTGAAGGCGAAATCGGCGCCGCGGGGGAACCCGCTCACGGTATAGCCGACCGGAATCAGCCCGATTCCGAGCGCCGCGGCGGTCATGCGGAGCTTTTCGGGCCAGCCGCGATCGGCTCGCGCGACCGGCACCTTCCGCATCTGGTAGGGGAAGCGAATCGCTCCCCATGCCAGGATGGCGACAATAAACACGAGCCTTGCGATATGAGGGGTCACGTCACCCCCGATCGTTGTTCAGCGGCAGGAAATCCCTGAAGCCGCCGAGATTTGCGCGATGATGCGCTTGTGGATGTCGGGCAACCGCGACACCGCCACGTGACCGGCGTCCGGCCGGTTGGCGAGGTCGATGTTCTGCAGCTTGCCGTGGAAGCCCGCGTCCTTCTGCACGGCCGCGCCGACACCGTTGGAGAGGTAGTAGTTCTCCAGCCGCGCCACGTTGCTGGGAGCGTGGGTGGTGGAAACCGGGTCGAGCGTCACCACCAGCGCGACGCGCACGCCGTCCTGCTGAAGCTGACGGGCCGCGTCGACAGCCGCGCCGGCGCCCAGCGAATGGCCGACCAGGATGACCGAGCCAATCTTGCCCGATTTGCACTCCGCCGCCGCTTCGCTGGCCACCGACGACCACGACGCGTGGTTGGACACGTCGGCCCTGATGCCCTTTTGCTGGAGCTCATAGGCAAGCTGGTCCATGCCGAGCGAGAAAATGTTCATGAAGCCGCGCAGCAGGAACACCTTCGGCGCCCGCGACGCGCCGGGTGCCACCGGCGTGTTCGCCTGGCTCGGCAGACAAATGGCGGTCGACAGAGCAAACGCCGCGACCAATCGGATCATTGAGAGTTTCACGTTCGACAAACCCGGTAAGTTGCCCTTGTGAAGCCATAATTGCACCGCCCGAGAACAGTCAAGCAACGGCGCGATTAAACCCACAATTGCGCCACGACTGTAGTATTCTTGCCTCAGAAGCGCGCAAGCCACTGCGCGAAAAAGCCGCGAAGTTTCCGAGGTCTTGAGTCCGGAACCGTCATCGGTTTCAAATCGGACCTATCGCGGCTTGCTACAGCGCCGCCAGCACCGCCCTGGCAACATCGTCCGTGCCGTTGCGGCCGCCGAACTCGATCGGCTTGATGCCATCGGCATAGACCTTGTCGACCGCGCGCTCGATGCGCTCGGCGGCATCAGCCGCGCTCTCCACGCCATGCCTGTCGGCGAGCCAGTCCAGCATCATCGCCGCCGACAGGATCATCGCAGTCGGGTTGGCCTTGCCCTGCCCCATGATATCAGGCGCCGTGCCGTGACAAGGCTGGAACACCGCGTGGCGGTCGCCGATGTCGGCCGATGGCGCCATGCCCATGCCGCCGATCAATCCGGCCGTGAGGTCGGACAGAATATCGCCGAACATGTTCTCGGTGACCATGACGTCGAAGTCCCAGGGACGCTTGACCAGCATCGCCGCGCAGGCATCGACATAGACACGGTCGGCCTTCACCGCTGGATGGCGCCTCGCCGCCTCGTCAAACATCTCGCGAAAGAACGCGAACGCCTTGAATACGTTGGCCTTGTCGACGCAGGTCAGCCCGCCATGACCGCGGCCGCGCGCCTTGCGCCGCTCGGCAAGGCGGAACGAGAACTCGAACAGCCGCTCCGAGGTTTTGCGCGTGATCACCAGCGTCTCGCGCGCCTCGCTGTCGGTGACGACGCCCTTGCCCATCGACGCGAACAGGCCCTCGGTGGACTCCCTGATGACGACAAGATCGATGCCGCGCGCATCCGCGCCGACGATCGGGCTCGACACCCCCGGAATGAGCCGCGCCGGACGCACGCCGGCATAGAGATCGAAATGGAAGCGCAGCTCGATCTGCGGCGCGATCTCGGTGTTGTCGGGGTAGCGCACCGAGGGCAGCCCGCAGGCGCCAAGCAGGATGGCGTCCGCCTCCTCGCACAGCCGGATGGTGGAGTCCGGCATCGACTTGCCGGTCTCCCGGTAATGGCTGGCGCCGGCCGGCGCGTCCGTGAAACGGAATTTCAGGCCGGACCTCGCCTCGATCCTGCGCAGCACCTCGAGCGCCGGCGCCATCACCTCCGGGCCGATGCCGTCACCGGCGAGGACGGCGATGTGGAAGGCGCTGTTGGCCGACATGGGGATGCCTTTGCAGGATCGAGGCGAGACGGCAGTTTTGTCGTCATTGCGAGCGGAGCGAAGCAATCCATACCTCGGCACGGGGAAAGATGGATTGCTTCGTCGCTTATCGCTCCTCGCAATGACGGCAAGTGGGGCGTGGTCGCGCCTACGGCGTCAGCACCGCGCGGCCGATCAGATTGCCCTTCTGCAATTCGCGCAGCGCGTCGTTGGCGCGCCCGAGCGGCATCGGCGTGACCGGGATCGGCGCGATCTTCTTCTCACGCACCAGATCGAGCAGCTCCTGCGTCTCCCTCAGGTTTCCGACATAGCTGCCCTGGATCGTGACCGCCTTGATCGGGATCAGCGGCAGGGCCCATGGCGCGCCGCCGCCGAACAGGCCGACGATGACGAGCTTGCCGCCCTTGGTCAGGCAGTCGAAGCCGAGCTGGGCGGTTGCGGCATTGCCGACGAGATCGATGACGGCGCGAATGGGTTCGCCGGCCTTCTTCACAAGCTGCTCCAGCGCATCCGGCGCCTTGCCGTCGACGGAGGCGAGCGCGCCGGCCTTCTCGGCCGCCTCGCGTTTCCTGGCGTCGATGTCGACCACGATCGCGCCCTTGCCGCCCATCGCCTTCAGCAGCGACAGCGCCATCAGGCCGAGCCCGCCGGCGCCGAAGATCACGATCGGCGTATCGAACGCGGACTCGACCTTCTTCAGCGCCGAATAGGTGGTGACGCCGGAGCAGGCGTAAGGCGCCGCCGTGAGCGGATCGAGCCCTTTCAGGTTCAAGAGATACTTTGGATGCGGCACCGTCATGTGGTCGGCATAGCCGCCGTCGCAATAGACACCGAGCGAATTCGGCTTGACCGCGCACATGTTCTCGTCGCCCGCAAGGCATGTCGGACATTTGCCGCAGCCGAGCCAGGGATAAGCGAGCGCGATGTCGCCTGCCTTCAGGCCGCCCTTGTCGGCGTCGGTGACGTCGGGACCGAACGCGACCACCTCGCCCACGGTTTCGTGGCCCATCGTGCGCGGCAGCGACACGCCGCGATCCTTCAGCGACAGCGGCTTGCGGCCATGGCCGAGATCATAGCCGCCTTCCCAGATGTGCAGATCGCTGTGGCAGACGCCGGCCGCCTTCACCTTGATCAGCACCTGCTTGCCGGAAGGCTGCGGCGTCGGCTGATCGACCTCCTGCAAGGGCGCGTTGAAATCGACGACCTGGAAACTCTTCATCGCTCCACTCCCTGACCTGTTTGTTCTCGTTCTGCCATGCAGCTTGCCACGCCGTCACGGTCGAGACAAACGCGCACCGCGCTCGCGTTCAGCCCGGCTCGCGCGCTGCATGGTTCGAAAAGGCCGCGATCTCGCCTTCCGAAAATCCGGCTTCCTCGAGCAGGGTGCGGTTATGCTCGCCAAGCCGCGCCACCCACCCGCCCGCAGCGACCTCCGCCCCCGACATGCGGAACGGCAGGTTGAGCACCTTGAAGCGGCCGCCGCCGTCTTCCACGTCGGCCAGCGCGTGGCGATGGGCAATCTGCGGATCATCGAGCGCTTCGGCGACGGTGCGATAGGCCGAGGATGGAACCCCCTCCTCGTTCAGCGCGGCGAGGCACTGCGCCGTCGTCACCGTGCGTGACCACACCTCGACGCCGTCAATCAGATGCGCCCAGTTGCGGCGGCGGTCCGCATAAAGGGCAAAGCGCGGATCATCGACCCATTCGGGGCGCCCGATCACCTTCATCAGGCCCTGAAAGGTCTTTTCGCTGGCGACCGCAACCATCACGTAGCCATCCGAGGTCTCGATCGGACCGAACATCGGGCGTCCGGGCGGCTCGACCTCGAACTGCGACCACTGCACCTCGTTCAGCGTCAAGGTCAGCATGGTTTCCAGCATCGAGGCGTCGATATGCTGGCCGCGTCCGGTGGCCTGGCGCTGGTACAGCGCGGCCGCGATCGCGCCGAAGGCGTAGGTGCCGGTGACGACGTCGGCGTGATAGATGCCGCAAAAATCCGGGCGGCTGCGGCCCGGCTGATAGGCGAGATGCGCCATGTCGTAGCCGGAGGCGGCATGGATCACCGGCGCGTAGGCCGGCAGTTCGGCGGACGGGCCGGTCTGGCCATAGCCTGATATCGAGCAATAGATCAGCTTCGGGTTCAGCGCGCTGAGCGTCGGGTAGTCGAGCTTCAGCCGGCGCATCACGCCGGGGCGGAAATTCTCGACCAGGATGTCGCAGCCTTGGACGAGCCGGCGCACGGCCTCGACGCCTTGCGGCGACTTCAGGTCGAGCACCAGGCTCTTCTTGCCGACATTGAGCTGGCCAAAGGCGGTGCTGCACCCGTTGCGCACCGGAGGCCGCGTGCGCATCGTCTCGCCTTCGGCGGTCTCGACCTTGATGACCTCGGCGCCCAGGTCCGCGAGCATGCGCGCGCAATGCGGACCCGCGATCGTGGTCGAGAAATCGAGCACGCGCAAACCGGCGAAGCTCCTTGTCAAACTGCCCTCATCGTTTCGGCGTATCGTCATTGCGCGCTCCCCGTCCGCGCTCTGGCTGCGCGGTCCGTCCCTCATTAGCACGACCCGCGCGGCCCTTTGGAACCTGCGCGGCTTCGTCCGCGTTGAGGCGAAAAAGCAATTGGACCTAAACTTGCATGGCACGGGCCGGGTCATTTTGAGGGCATTTTCTTGAGGGTCCTGTTCGTCACGACGGAAATGGACGATTTCATCCGGGTGGGCGGGCTCGCCGCCGTCTCGGCCGCACTGCCCCGCGCGCTGCGCCCCTGGAGCGACGTGCGGGTGCTGTTGCCGGGCTACCGCGACGTCATTGAGGAATTGACCCACATCGAAATCGTCGGCGAGTGCGCGAGCCTTGCGGAAATGCCGGCCTGCCGGATAGGCCGGGCCGCCACCCGCGACGGCCTGCCGGTCTATGTGCTGCTGTGTTCCTCACTCTATGACCGTGCGGGCAACCCCTATGGCGATGAAGAAGGCCGGGACTGGCCGGACAATGACATCCGCTTTGCCCGCCTGGCCTCGGCGGCCGCCGATCTGGCCGCAGGCAAGGTGGACAAGAATTGGGCAGCCGACCTGGTCCATGCCAATGACTGGCAGGCGGCGCTGGTGCCGGCCTATCTCGCCTGGCGCGGGGTCAATCTGCCGACCATCCTGACCATCCACAATCTCGCCTATCAGGGCCTCTTCCCACGAGACTCGCTGCGCCGGATCGGCGCGCCGGAAAGCTCGTTCCACATCGACGGCGTCGAGTTCTACGACAAGCTGTCCTTCCTCAAGGGCGGCCTGGTCTATGCCTCGCACCTGACCACGGTCAGTTCCACCTACGCGCGCGAGATCACCACCGCCAAATTCGGCTGCGGGCTCGAGGGCCTGCTCCGCGCCCGTTCCGCCGCCGCCGAGCTCACCGGCATCCTCAACGGCATCGACGAGAGCTGGGACCCGCGCTTCTGTCCGCAGCTTGCCAAACAATTCAGCGCCGGCGACTGGGCCGGCAAGCAGGCCAATGCCGACTATGTCCGCAAGCAGTTCGGCCTTGCAGTGTCGCGCGGGCCGATGTTCGGCATCGTCGCCCGCCTCGTGCACCAGAAGGGCATCGACCTCGTACTGGCGGCAGCCGACGAGATCGTCGATTCCGGCGGGCAGATCGTCGTCACCGGCTCAGGGGAGCCCGCGATCGAGCTGGCGCTGGTCGCCGCCCATCGCCGCAGGCCGGATGCGATCGGCGTCGCGATCGGCTTCAACGACGCCCAGGCGCGGCGGATCTTCGCCGGCAGCGACTTCACCCTGATGCCGTCGCGCTTCGAGCCGTGCGGCTTGAGCCAGATGTATGCGCAGCGGTTCGGATCGCTGCCGATCGGGCACCAGACCGGCGGCCTCGCCGAGACCATCACGGACGGCGAGACCGGCTTCCTGTTCACGCGGCCATCGAAGGAATCCTTCCTCGGCGGGGTGCGCCGCGCCTTCTCGACCTTCGGCGCCAAGGACCGCCTCGACGCCATGCGCCGGTCCGCCATGGCGCGGCGGTTTGGCTGGGAGCTTTCCGCCGCCTGCTATGGCGCGCTCTACCGCAAGATCGCGCTCACTCAGGTGGCGGCCTGATCCGTCTCCAGGTGCCGCGTCTCCGGCATGATCAGCCACATCATCAGGAAGCCGAGCGCCGCGATCGCGGCAAGCCCGGTGAAGGCGACCGGACTTCCGAACCTGTCGCTGACATAGCCCGCCAGCACGGTCGAGAGCGATGCGCCGATGCCGACGGCGGTGCCGACAATGCCCTGCGCCAAGTTGAAATGGCCGCTGCCGAAGGCGACGTCGGCCACGATCAGCGGCGTCATGACGCTGAACACGGCGGCGGTGATGCCGTCGAACACCTGAACGGCCACGAGCAGGTAAGGGTCGTGCACTGTGGCGAACAACAGGCCGCGGATCGCCAGCGCGCCGAACCCGATCAGGAGCAGCGGGCGCCGGCCCCAGGCCTGCGCCTTGGCGCCGACCGAGGGCGACATCAGCGCGACGATCGCCTGGGGCACGATGATGCAGGCCGCGATCAGGACCGGCGCCCACTGGCTGGAGCGGGTCGTCACCACGCCCGCCATCAGGGGCAGCATCGCCGCATTGGCGAGCTGCAGCAGCATGACGCCGCAGGCGAAGATCAGCAGCGGACGCTGGCAGATCAGGTGCACGACGCTGGTCGCCTCCGGATCGGGCTGTTGCCGCACCACCGCGCCATGGGCGCGCGCGATGTCGATATCGCTCTCGCGGATGCGCGCCAGCGCGAGCAGGGTCGGAATTGCCAGGAGGAACGTCACGACAAACACCGAGCGGCTCGAAATGAGATAGCCGCAGGTTCCCATCAGTGCCGCGGCGAAGCCGTTGCCAAGCGAGGCAAAGCGCGCATTGCGTCCCAAGCGCTCGCCGATCGCGAGCGGCCCGACCAGACCAAGGCTGATCGCCGCGATCGCCGGACCCAGCACGCAGCTTGCCGCGGCGTGCAGCGTCGCGGCCACTGCAACCACGGGGAAGATCGGCCAGGCGGCATAGGCCAGCGCCACACATCCGATCGCGGCGATGGCAAGGCCCGCGACCAGCCGCTCCGAGCGCGCGGCATCGACGATGGCGCCGCCCGGCATTTGGCCGATCAGGCCGACCACCCCGCCGATCGACAGCACGAAGCCGATCTCCACCTGGGTCCATTTCTGCGTGGTCAGGTAGACCGCGATGAACGGACCGAAGCCGGTCTGCACGTCGGCCAGGAAGAAGATGAACCAGTCGAGCCCGCGCAGGCTTTCGCGCGACGGCACCGGCTTGCGGCCCGAAGGCGCCGGCTCCGGCGTTTTCGGCACACCGTTGCCCTCGCCGCTCGAACCTTTCGGGCGGTCATCGTCGATCCGATCGAACCAGTGGGATTGACGAGCGACCAGAGCCTGCCTCCGCTTCTTCAGTGGTCGAACAGCAACGGCTTGAGGCTGCCGGCCGCGCCCAGCACGACGATCGGCGCATCCTCCTTATATTCCGGCGCGGCGTTGACCTGTTCCTTGGTGAGCTCGAGCGTGATGCTGTCGCCCTTGTTGGCAACGCGCCCGAAATGCAGCGCGTTCCAGTCGACCACGATTTTACGGCTGCCGACGCCGAGGAAACCGCCGAAATCGATCACGGCGGCGCGCACCACCCCGGCCCGGTCGACGATCACGTCGACAATACGGCCCATGTTCTCGTCATTCGGTCCACGCACGTCGCGGCCGAGCACGCCATGCGCCTCCCGCGCCTCGATCACCGTCACCGAAGGCGGCGGTGCGGGCTCCTTGGCTCCCGGCGCGGCCGGCGGGGCAGCAGGCTGCGACGCCTGATCGGCCGGCGGCGCCTCGTTTTCGGCGCGCGCGGCGCCTGCAAGCGCCATCGCGCCGAGCATCACCAGGACCAGCTTGCGGGCTGCACCCATAGGAACTCCTTCCATGCACGGCACTAATGCGTCAGCACGATCGACACCTGGATCCGGCCGCGTTTGCGCAGAACCTCCAGCGAAACGTCGTCATTGTGGCGGCGAACCCGCAGGTCCACGCTCGCCTCGCCGAGGTGCAGCTCACGCAGCGTCACGTCGTCGAGAAAGGCTGGCAGCCGCGGGTTGCGCAGCCGGATCTCGCCGCGCTCGGCGTCGAATTCAAGCCCGAGTGCGGCTTCCAGCAGCGTGAACGGCGTCGCGCTGGCCCAGGCCTGCGGCGCGCAGGCGACCGGATAGAGCGTGGGTCCGCGGCCCTTTTCGCGGCGGAAGCCGCAGAACAGTTCCGGCAGGCGTCGCAGATCCATGTAGGTCGCCGCCTCGAACATGCCCTTGAACACCTGCCCGACCGCATGTTTCAGGCCGTAGCGCGCGAGCCCAAGCGCAATCAGCGCGTTGTCATGCGGCCAGATCGAGCCGTCGTGATAGGACATCGGATTGTAGCGCGCCTCGCCGAGCGCAATGGTGCGGATGCCCCAGCCGGTGAAGAAATGCGGCCGCAACAGGTCGGCCGCGAGCCTGCGGGCGCGGTCCTCGCGCACCATGCCGCTGAACAGCAACTGTCCGGCGTTCGAGCTGCGTACGCGGCACGGCTGCTTGGCGCCGTCGAGCGCCAGCGCGTAAGTGCCGATCTCCTCGCACCAGAACGCCGCCTCGAAGCGCTCGGCGAGCGCGGTGGCCTGCAGGTCGAGCTCATGCGCGAGATCAAGCTTGCCGAGCCGCCGCGCGCATTTCGCCGCAAGGCGCTTGGCCGCATAGACATAGCCCTGCACCTCGGCGAGCGCGATATAGCCTTCGGCGAGGCGGCCGTCGGCGTGGAAGATCGCGTCGTAGGAATCCTTCCAGCCCTGGTTGGCAAGCCCCTTCTCGGTGGCGCGCTGATATTCGACAAAGCCGTCGCCATCGGGATCGCCCGGTCCGTCGATCCAGCGCAAGCCAGCGTCGATCGCGGGCCACAACTCGACCAGCGTCGCCTCGTCGCCGGTGCGCTCGACATAGAGCCCGGCGAGCAGCACGAACAGGGGCGTCGCGTCGACGCTGCCATAGTAGTGCGCAAACGGCACCTCGCCGAGCGCCGCCATCTCGCCGCCGCGCATCTCGTGCAGGATCTTGCCGGGCTCGGCATCCGAGACCGGATCGACCACCTTCGCCTGATGGACGGCCAGTCGTTTCAGCACCCCGCGCGCAACCCTGGGATCGAGCCACAGCATCTGCATCGCCGTGATCAGCCCGTCCCGGCCGAACGTCGTCGAGTACCAGGGAATGCCAGCGTAAGGATAGCGGCCTTGCGGCGTGTCGGTCATCAGCATGTTGAGGTCGGCCATCGCCTGGCACAGCACCTCGTTGAAGATGTCGTTGGAGGTCTCGACGGTGGCGGTGCCGCAGGTCCAGCGGCGCATCTCGCGACGATGCGCGAGCAGACCCTGGAAGAAACGCACCGGCCTGGCGCCGGGCGGCTTGTTGCAGGAGACCGCGACGAACAGCGAGGAGACCTGATGCGGTTGCAGGTCGAGATGCCAGGTCGCGGCGTTGACGGCAAGCCGCGTCGGTCGCGGATCGAAATGCAGCGCGGTGGCGCGGGTGCGGCCGTCGAGGCCGAGATATTCGAACAGCACGTCGGTCGGACCGGTCAGCTTGCTGAAACCCGTGCCGCGTCGCGGCCGCTTCTCGCCGCGCACCTCGAACAGGTCGGCGAAATCATTGTCGAACAACAAGGTGAGGTCGAAGCTGACGCTGCGGTCGCCATGGTTCTGCACGCCGATACGCTGATAGGCCGTGCCGCGCCAGAGAAAGACGGTACGCACGATGTGCAGCATGTCCTTCGGCAGCACGATCCGGCCGTGCTGGTAGATGTCGGGGTTGGTGAGATCCACCGTCAGCGCCGAATTGTCGTCGCGCAGGTTGGAACCGAGCAACAGCGGCTGCAGCTCGTCGAGCACGAGCTCGAGGCGCGCAAGGTAGCGGGTGTCCGCGTTGAACAGGCCATCGGGGCCGCCGGCGGAAGCGCCGATGTCGCCATGGCTGTCGAGGACGATGAAGGTGTCGTCGTGCTTCAATGAACGCCGCGGCCGTGCCGCGGGGCCCGTCATCGGAATATAGAACGGCTGCTCGGCCGCAAGCTCCTCGGTACGCGACGAGACGATGATCTGGGTGATAGCTTCAGGTGACATCATGACCTCGCGCGATTCCCCCCGGCTTCATCCAACGCGCTGCGAGCAGGCATGAAGTGAAGCATGATCCGGAAAAGTGTGCAGCGGTTTTCCGAAAAGATCATGCTCGATCAAAACCAAAGGCGCGATGGCGATTCAACCTGATCCCGGCGTGCCTTAGGCCGCGAATTTCGAGAGCCTGTTCATTTCCTTCATCACCAGCTCGCGATACGGGCCGTGAGCCTGCATCAGCCGATCCGGCGGGCCATCCTCGATGATCCTGCCCGCTTTCAGCACCACGACGCGGTCGAAATTGCGCAGCGTTGCCAGCCGGTGCGCGATCGCGATCACGGTGCGGCCGCGCATCAGGCGCGACAGTGCTTCGCGGATCGCCTCTTCGGATTCGCTGTCGAGCGCCGCGGTCGCCTCGTCGAGCAAAAGGATCGGCGCGTCCTTGAGGAATGCGCGCGCGATCGCGATGCGCTGGCGCTGGCCGCCCGACAGCTTGACGCCGCGGTCGCCGACCAAGGTCGCGAGCCCCTCGGGGAGGCTCTCGACGAAGTCACAGCGCGCCGCGATCGCCGCGCGCAAGACCTCGTCGTCGGTGGCGGTGGGCCGGCCGTAGCGGATGTTCTCCAGGATCGAGCGGTGGAACAGCGAAATGTCCTGCGGCACCACCGAGATCGCCTGGCGCAGGCTCTGCTGCGTCACCCGCGCGATATCCTGGCCGTCGATGGTGATGCAGCCGTCCTGCACGTCGTAGAAACGCTGCAGCAGCGCGAACAGGCTGGACTTGCCGCCGCCGGACTCGCCGACCAGGCCGACGCGCTGGCCGGGCTCGAGGCGAAGGTTGAAGCGATCGAAGACCTGCAAGCCTCCGGGATACCGGAACGTGATGGTGTTGAAGGCGATCGCGGCACCCCGCCGCACCAGCGGCTCGGCCTCGGGATGGTCGCGCAGCTCGTGCGGCAGAAGCAGCGTCGCGATCGCCTCGGTCAGGCGGGCGAAATGCTGGGTGACGTCGACCAGCGCCACCGCGAGATCGCGCGTCGCATTGAGGATCGACAGCCCGAGCGTGCAGACCAGCACGACGTCGCCGGTGGTGGCGCCGCCGCGCTGCCAGAGCGTGATCGCCCAGGCGAGCAGCGCGACGATCAGCGTCACGGTGACGGCGGCATGCGTGAGGCGGAGCTTTTCCAGGTAACGCAGGCTGCGGCCGCGCGCGACAAGCTCGCGGTCGACGGTGGCGTCGAAGCGGTCGTGCTCGTAGCTCAACCCGCAGAACGCGCGCACCAGCGGCATATTGTTGATGACGTCGACCATCTCGCCGTCGACGGCGGCGGCCTTGTCGGCGAAGTCGTCGTGCAGCGGCTTGCCGGCGGCCGCGAGATGGAACATCGCGACCACCATGCCCCCGGCGATCAGCACCATGCCGCCCGCCATTGCCGGGCTCACCGTGCCGATCAGGGCGATCGCCGCAATTGTGGCGATGCACGGCGGCAACACATTCCAGACGAACATGTTCTCGACCGTGAAGATCGCATTCGAGGTCGCCGTGATGCGGCTCGTCAGCATGCCCGGCAGGCGGTCGGAGAAATAGCTCTGCGCGTGCCCGGTCAGATGCCGGAATATGTCGCGGCGCAGATCACCGGTCACTCGCACGAATGTGAAGCTCGCGGTCCAGCTCGCGATCCGCCACAGAAAATTGTCGGCGCCGATCAGCGATATGAGCAGCGCGAATGCCAGCCATACCCCGTTCGCACGCGTGGGCCCCGCGGCGAGACAGTCGACCAGGTACTTCACGCCGTATTGCGTGCCGACCGAGCAGGCCACCGCTGCCATCACGGCAGTCAGAATGATCAAATGCGAGGCAATACGCTTGCGCAGATAGCGCATCACGAAGGCAAACGGACGGTGCGCATATCTCGAAAGCTGATCCATAAGGCTCTAGTTCCATCTGAAGAGGGGCACGATCGAGACAAAGCGGTTCCGGCAGCTTGAACGACGGACGCGCGCGTCCGGTTCCACCCCGGCGCAGCCGAGCGGCCTCGCCGCACCAGCCACGTTGAAAACTTGTTTCGAAGTGGTGGCATCAGCAAGGCCAACCGGGCCGGCTGTCGAAGAAGTAACGTTACGGCAAGGAACTTCGCAGATGCGGGAACGTTCCCTCGTTGGGCATGTCGGTGCCGACCGGTGGGGGCTTTAATCCAATCCCTAATCGCGAAGAGGAGACAGTGAGATGCGCATCGCGCAGGTTGCTCCGCTGACGGAGGCTGTTCCACCCAAGCTGTATGGCGGCACCGAACGGGTGGTGCACTGGCTGACCGAGGAGCTGGTAGCACTTGGACACGATGTCACCTTATTTGCCAGCGGCGATTCCAGGACCGCTGGGAAGCTCGAAGCGATCTGGCCCAAGGCGCTGCGGCTCGATGGCGCCGTGCGCGACCCCAACGCGCTTCACATGGTGATGCTGGAGCTCGTCCGCCGCAAATGTGACGACGAGGAATTCGACTTCCTGCATTTCCACCTCGACTACTATCCCTTTTCGCTGTTCTACCGTCAGCCGACGCCGTTTCTGACCACGCTGCATGGCCGGCTGGACCTGCCGGAACATCAGCCGGTGTTCGACACGTTCTCGAAGGTTCCGGTGATCTCGATCTCCAATGCGCAGCGCCGGCCGGTGCCGCAGGCGAACTGGATCGCGACCATCCATCACGGCCTGCCCGAGAAGCTGCTGACGCCGAAGCCGGCGAAGCAGAACTATCTCGGCGTGCTCGGCCGCATCGCGCCGGAAAAGGGCATCGACCGCGCGATCCGGATCGCGACGAGATGCGGCATCCCGCTCAAGATCGCCGCCAAGGTCGACCGCGCCGACCAGGAATATTACGACGAGGTGATCTGCCCGCTGATCACGGGCAACCCGCTTGTCGAATATATCGGCGAGATCAGCGACAACGAGAAATCGGATTTTCTCAGCGGCGCGATCGCCCTGCTGGTGCCGATCGACTGGCCGGAGCCGTTCGGCCTCGTCATGATCGAGTCCATGGCCTGCGGCACGCCCGTCATCGCCTATAACCGCGGCTCGGTGCCCGAGATCGTCGAGGAAGGCGTGACCGGCTTTATCGTCGAGGACGAGACCAGCGCGGTCGCCGCCGTCGATCGTCTCCGCCTGCTCGACAGGCGCGCGATCCGCAAGCAGTTCGAGGCGCGCTTCACGGCGCGACGCATGGCGCTCGATTACCTTGCCGCCTATCGGAGCCTGACCGAGGCTGCCGAGCCGCGCATCAAGCTGGTTTCGAGCGCCGAATAGCGCGCAGGCTCGTCATTCGGCCGCGCGCGGCAGCAACTCCGGCTGGTCATGCAGGATCACGCCGGAGAGCGGATCGAACTCACCCTCCCAGGGCGCGCGCTCGAGCGCGGTTTTGGTGTGGGCATAGCCGGCGTCCCAGCGTTGCCTGATGCCGGCGGCGCTGAAATCGATGTCCTTGGTGTGGCTCTCGCGATCAAGCTGAGGCGCCTGCAGGCGGACCACGTGCATGCGCGTCTGGCAGCCATAGCTTGCGAGCTCCTTCACCAGCGGCTTGTTGCGTTCGCTCTCCGGCAACTTCGCCGCAAGCTCGTTGATGATATGGCGCAGGCGATGTGCCTGCTGCTGACGCGCGATCTGGGTCGCGATCCGGCTGGAGTATTGAATGTCCTTCTGGCGATTGAACACATCCGCCATCGTGGTCGGCTCGGAGCCATCCGGATTCCAAAGGTGCACGGAGAATATCAACGAATCCCGGCGCGGATTGTCATCGAACACGGCTTCGGTCGGCGTGTTGGAGAGGATGCCGCCATCCCAATAGAGCTCGCCCTCGATGCGCACGGGCGGAAAAGCCGGCGGCAAGGCACCCGACGCCAGGATGTGCTTGACCGAAAGCGCGCAGACGCCGGTATCGAAATAGCGCATCTGGCTGCTTCGCACATGGGCGGCGCCGACCGTCAAGCGCGGCGAACCCCGGTTGACCAGACCGAAATCGACCAGATCCAGAAGCGTCCGCTCCAGCGGCGCGATCGAGTAATAGCCGGCATGATCCGCGCCCAGCGGATAGGAATCGCCGATATGCGCGAGCAGGTTGGGCTTGAAGAAGCCGGCAATCCCGTGCGCGACCGTCGACCACACCGACAGCCGCTCGTGGAAACCGGCAAAGGCGTCGCCGATCTGCCAGGCCGACGTCTGCTCCATCCGTTTCCAGAATTCGCGCAAGCGTGCGAGGCGCAGCTCGGGCCTGTTGCCGGCGATCAGGCTCGCATTGATGGCGCCGATCGAAGTGCCGATGATCCAGTCCGGCTCGATGCCGGCTTCATGCAGCGCTTGATAGACGCCGGCCTGATAGGACCCGAGCGCGCCGCCGCCCTGCAGCACCAGCACGACCTGGCCGGGAAGCGGCTTGCAGGGCGTAATGCCCCGCGAAGGTGAATTGTCCTGCACGCCGTTTATCTCCAGTTTCCGTCCGGGTCCCGCGCCGCTGTTATCAGCCGCGTCTCCTATTCGCAATTCCGGGGATTTTGTTACGCCGAACGCGGCTTTTCAATGCGCGCGTTCGATGCTTTCTCGGACGTCTAGCGAGCGGCAGAGGCCGCTTCCCCGGCCCTGCCGAAGCGCCGCTCATAGGCCTTGATGTAGGCCGCCGGCGACGGCTTCAGATGCCGGCGGGTCAGCGCTATCAGCTCGTCGCGCTTCGCGCCGCGCAGTGCCTTGATCATGTCGAGATGATCGCGGCGCGACTGGTCGAGCGACTCCGGGAAGGCATTCGCATAGGAGCGGATGCCGTAGACCTTCTGCGCGAGCTGGTCGATGGTCTCGATCAGGCAGGCATTGCCGCACAGGCCGAACAGCATCTGGTGGAAGCGCAGATTGCTGTAGAACATCCTCAGCATCTCGCCGCTCTCGATTGCTGCCGCATGCTCGCGCTGCAGCGCCTCGAGGCGCGCGATATCATCGGCTGCGACCGGGAACGGGATGATGCGCACCGCCATCACCTCGAGCTCCTCGCGAACCGCGTAGATCTCGGTCACTTGCTGCGGCGTCAGCCCGCGCACCATCGCGCCGCGGTTCGGAATGCGCTCGACCAGTCCCTTCTTCTCGAGCTCGAACAGCGCGAGCCGCACGTCGCCCCGATGGGTCTGGAACAGGTCGCACAGATCCTGCTCGACCAGCCGTTCGCGCGGCTGGCGGCGCCCGAGCACGATGTCCTCCTCAATGGCGCGCGCGATGCGGGCGGCAGCGGAGGCCTCCCGCGCCGCCTCCGCCTCGCGCAATTTCGATCCCCGCGCCTTCGCCGGCTTGAGCGATTTTGCCGCCATCATTTCCCCGATCAGACGACGCCCCCGGCACAACCGGCGGACCGGGCGGCGAAACCTGCAATTGTGCAATAATAATATTGCAAACTATATTGTAAACAATTTTTGCCCACGCTACGATCGGCCCACCAAACAACAAAGAGCGAAGCCGGGCGGACAGGTTCCACCGCGGGTCGCACCAGGGGGAGACGGCATGACCAACGAGCGTCCGCAATCCGTCGTCGCAAGCCGCAAGGCGGCCGAGAAACCCCGCCGGCACAGCCGCCGCCAGTTCCTGAAAACGACGGGCACGGCGCTCGCCGCAGCCGGCTTCGGCGCGGTGCCGCTGCGCGGCTGGGCCGCCGATCCCGTCAATATCGGCGCTCTCTATCCAACCACCGGCAGCATGGCGCAGATCGGCGTCGGCTGCGTCGCCGCCGCCAAGCTCGCGGTCGAGATGATCAACGATGCCGGCGGCATCAAGTCGCTCGGCGGCGCCAAGCTCAACCTGATCCTGTCCGACGTGCAGAGCGACACCACGGTGACGCGCACCGAGACCGACCGGCTGATCTCTGGCAACAAGCTGTCTGCGATCCATGGCTGCTTCGCCAGCGCGCTGACGCTGATCGCGAGCGAAGTGTGCGAGCGCGCCAAGGTGCCGATCATCACCGGCTCGAGCTCGGACCAGCTCAACAAGGGCCGAACCTATACATTCACGCCGTTCGCCCGCGCCTCGCAGTTTGCCCGCGCGCAATTGCAGATGTCGAAGCTCGTCGCCGACCAGCCCAAGGTCGCCGTGATCTTCGAGAACACCGCGTTCGGCACCTCGACCTCCAACGGGCTCAAGGAGCTGGCGCCGGGCGAAGGCGTCGAGATCGTGATGTTCGAGCCCTATTCCGCCGGCTTCACCGATGCGAGCCCGCTGATCAACAAGGTGAAGGCGTCGGGCGCCAACACCCTGTTCTCGGTGTCCTATCTCAACGACCTGATCCTGATCGTGCGCACCGTGCGCCAGGTCGGCCTCAACGTCGCGATCAATGGCGGCTCCGGCGGCTTCGTCATCCCGGATTTCTACAAGAATGTCGGCAAGCTCGCCGACGGCCTGCAGGGCGTGGCGCACTGGAACCACGACATGGACGACAACGCCCAGAAGGTGAACGCCGAATACAAGAAGCGCACCGGCGAATTCCTGTTCGAATATGCCGGCGGCCTCGTCGCGCAGACCTTCATGATCGCCGATGCGCTGGAGCGCGCCGCCTCCCCTGACCCGCAAAAAGTGCGCGAGGCGCTCTCGACGCTCGACGTCTCGTCCGGCTACGCCGCGATGGCGCCGGGCGGCAAGGTGAAGTTCGGGCCCGACGGCAAGAACGTCTATGGCCGCCCCGTGGGCGTGCAGTGGCAGAACGGCGACCTCGCCAGCGTCTTCCCCAAGGAAGACGCCCGTGCTCCGCTGATCAAAAGCTAAGGCCGGTCCGTTCCAATGCTGGAGACAGTAGTCCAGGCCGTCATCAACGGCCTGCTCATCGGTGGCATCTATGCGCTGGTCTCGATCGGCGTGACGCTGATTTTCGGCGTGGTCAAGATCGTCAATTTCGCCCAGGGCGAATTCGTGATGATCGGGATGTACATCTCCTTCTTCCTCGCCACCCAGTTCGGCATCGACCCCCTGCTCTCGCTCGTGGTGTCGATGCCGACGCTGTTCGTTCTCGGCGTGCTGATCCAGCATTTCCTGATCCGCCGGGTGCTGGGGCCGAACGACATGCCGCAGATCTTCCTGACCTTCGCGCTGTCGCTGCTCCTGCTCAACCTGGCGCTGCTGCTCTTCTCCGCGAACTACCGCACCGTCCACACGTCGTACTCGGACGAGGCGATCCATCTCGGCGGCCTCTATATTCCGGTCGCGAAGCTGATCGCCTTCGTGGTGGCGATGGCCCTGAGCGGCCTGCTCTGGCTGTTCCTGCACACCACCGATCTCGGTAGGGCGATGCGCGCCGCCTCGCAGAACCGCGACGTGGCGACCCTGATGGGCATCAACCCGAACCGTGTCTTCGCGGTCGCCTTTGGCGCGGCGCTGGCGCTTGCGGGTGCTGCCGGCTCGCTGCTGATGCCGTTCTATTCGGCCTATCCCTTTGTCGGACAGGTCTTCGTGCTGATGGCCTTTGTCGCGGTCGTGCTCGGCACGCTCGGCAATGTCGTGGGCGCGCTGGTCGCTAGCCTGATGATGGGGGTCGCGGAATCGCTCGGCATCCAGTTCGTCGGCGCCGACTCCGGCCTGATCGTCGTGTTCGCGATGCTGCTGCTGACACTGGCGTTCAAGCCGAGCGGGCTCGGCGGCAGGAGGGCGCGCTGATGCAAACCTCCACCAAATGGAAGTGGCTGGCGCTCGCGATCCTGGCGGCTGTCATGCTGCTGCTGCCCCAGGTGGTGAAGAGCTCGTTCGCGATCGACATCTTCATCCGCATCCTGCTGTTCTCCTTCATCGGCGTCGCCTGGAACCTGATGGGCGGCTACGCCAAGCAGTTGTCGCTCGGACACGCCGCCTATTTCGGGCTCGGGGCCTACACCTCGACCTTGATGCAGATCGATTTCGGCATTTCGCCCTGGATCGGCATGGTCGCTGGCGGCATCGTCGCCGCACTCGCGAGCCTGCCGATCGGCTGGCTCTGCTTCCGCCTGCGCGGCCCCTATTTCACCATCGCCACGATCGCGACCGCGCAAGCGCTGATGCTGATCTTCCTGAAATTCCGTGACTTCGCCTGGGGCGCGGAAGGGACGACGATCCCGAACCTCGGTTCATCGCCGCTGATGATGCAGTTCGAGGGCAAGGCCGCCTACTACTATGTCGTGCTCGGATTGCTGACGCTCGGGCTTCTCATCACCTGGCGCATCGAGCGGTCATGGATAGGCTACTACCTCGTCGCGATCGGCGAGGACGAGGAAGCCGCGGAAGCGGTCGGCGTCAACGCGCCGCGCATCAAGCGCGACATCTACATGATCAGCGCCTTCCTCACCGCGATGGCCGGCACGTTCTACACGCAATACATCTACTTCATCGATCCCGCGACCGCCTTCAGCTTCAGCATCTCGATCGAGGCGGCGCTGGTGTCGATCGTCGGCGGCATCGGCACGCTGTGGGGGCCCGTGATCGGGACCGTGCTGCTGGAAACCGCGTCGGCCCTGCTGCAGAGCTGGCTCGGCAGCAACACCGGCGGCATCCAGCTCACCGTGTACAGCCTGATCCTGATGGCGGTGATCCTGTGGCGGCCGACCGGCCTGATGGGCATGCTGAACGAAGTCTGGCAGCGCCGCGCGCATCCGAAGCCGGCACGGGCGTGAGGCGCTGACATGGCGGACGCGCTCGTCATCAAGGGTATCAGCAAGCGGTTCGGCGGCCTTCGCGCGGTGCAGGACGTTTCTTTCACGGTGAAGGAAAACGAGACCGTGGCGCTGATCGGCCCGAACGGCGCCGGCAAGACCACGAGCTTCAACCTGATCACCGGCTTCCACAAGGCCGACTCCGGCTCAGTGCTCGCCTTCGGCCAGGAGGTCGTGGGCTTGAGGCCGCACGATGTCTGCGCGCTGGGGCTCGCGCGCACCTTCCAGGTGGCAAAGCCGTTCGGCGCCATGACCGTGCTTGCCAATGTCATGACCGGCGCCTTCCTGCGCGACCGCCATGTCGCAGCCGCGCGCGAGAAGGCCCGCGAGGCGATCGACTTCGTCGGCCTTGCCGCGCGCGAGCAGACGCCGGCAAAGGACCTGACCACCATCGACCAGCGCCGGCTGGAGATGGCCCGCGCACTGGCGACGGCGCCGCGCATCCTGCTGCTCGATGAGGTGATGGCGGGCCTCAACCCGTCCGAGATCGACCAGGCGGTCGCGCTGGTGAAGAAGCTTGCGGCGCGCGGGCTTACCATCGTGATCGTCGAGCATGTGATGCGCGCGATCATGGCGGTGGCCCGACACATCGTCGTGCTCGATCACGGCCAGAAGATCGCGGAGGGCGCGCCGAAGGAGATCGTGGCGAATCCGGAAGTGATCCGCGCCTATCTCGGCACCGGCTACGTCCATCCGCCCGCGGGAGAGCACGATGCTTGAACTGAAGGGCATCAGCGCGCGCTACGGCTCGGTGCCGGCGATTTCCAATGTCTCGATCGAAATCGGCGAAGGCGAAGCGGTCGGCCTGCTCGGGGCCAACGGCGCGGGAAAAAGCACGACGCTGCGCGCGATCTCGGGGCTCGTGAAGCTCACCTCGGGCACGGCGACGTTCGCCGGCACCGACCTCACCTCGTTGCCGCCGCACCGGATTCCGGAGCTCGGCATCGCCCATGTGCCGGAGGGCCGGCAGGTGTTTCCCGAGATGACCGTGCAGGAAAACCTCGAGATCGGCGCCTACGTGCCGAAGGCGAAAGCGGACCGCGCGAGCAGCATGGAGCTGGTCTACGCCATCTTTCCGCGGCTCGCCGAGCGCAGGCGGCAGCTCGCGGGCACCATGAGCGGCGGCGAGCAGCAGATGCTCGCCGTCGGCCGCGGCCTGATGCTCAAACCGCGCCTCTTGATGCTCGACGAGCCCTCGCTCGGCCTCGCCCCCGTCATGACCGACGTCACCTTCGAGAAGATCGGCGAGATCCACAAGATGGGCACCGCGATCCTGCTGGTCGAGCAGAATGTCAGCCGCGCGCTGTCGCTGGTGAGCCGCGCCTATGTGCTGGAAAGCGGCAACGTGATCATGCAGGGCACGAGCATCGAGCTTGCCAACAACAGGCAGGTGCAGTCGGCTTATCTCGGGATTTGAGGCGCGCCGCTTGCCCGCTCCGTCAGGGCTGGGGCTGGCCGTCCGAAAGACGGCGTCGCTTCCGCTCGCCCGTCCCGGGGACGTTTTCCGCGGTGCTGGTCAGTCGAGCCCCTCGGCAGCTCGCATATTTGCAAAGCCCGCGCGGCAATTGCATAGTCGAGATTCGAAATGGTTCGAGGCACTTGAGGAATGATGATGGCGAACGCCGATCTGGATGTCGTAATCCGGCAGCTTGCGAAGCGACAGAATAAAGACATCCTGGCCGCCGCAAAAAGCAGGCGTGATCGATACATCAGTCTCGCCGCCAAGGCGAAGGACAGCGAGACCAGGGCGCGATACCGGCAGCTCGCCAAAAACACCCTGTTGCAGGGCACCGCCGCCGCCAAGCGGCTGCAAATCGCGGCCGATAACGCCGCGGACAGTTACGCTAGGTCGATGCGAAATGCCGCAGACGCCCTCCCCGTCAAAAAGCCGGTCAAGAAGACCAAGCCCTGATCATGGACAGGCGGGACGTGGCGGCACCGTTTGCGGTCGCGCCCAGCGCGAGGGCGGCCGCAATCCGACCGGCTTGATCCGGCCACCCTCTCGCGACAAGCTTGGTCGGCGACCCGAGCGAGCGGAGAACAGCGATGGCGCGCATCCTGGTGCTGGGAGCGGGATTTGCCGGCCTGTGGGCCGCGATCGGTGCGGCGCGCAAGCGCGACGAGCTCGGAGTGCGGGCAAAAGACACCGAAATTCTCGTCGTCGACCGCAATCCCTATCACAACATCCGGGTGCGCAATTACGAGGTCGACATCAGCGACGCCGCGATCCCGCTCGCCGGGGTTCTTGATCCGATCGGGGTCAAGCACCTCGTCGGCGACGTGCAGGCGATCGATCCGGCCAGGCAGGAAGTGGTCGTCAAGACCAACCGCGGCGAGGAATCACTGGCCCATGATCGGCTGGTGCTCACCCTCGGCAGCGAGCTGGTGCGCCCGCCGATCCCCGGCCTCGCCAAGTACAGCTTTGACGTCGATACCTATGCGGCGGCAACCCGGCTCGATGCCCATCTCGCGGCGCTCGGCAAGCGCGGGGCATCGCAAGGACGGTCGACCGTGGTCGTCGTCGGCGCCGGCTTCACCGGCATCGAGGTCGCGACCGAGATGCCGGGCAAGCTCGACCGCGCCGGCGTGACCGGCGACCGGCGCATCGTTCTCGTCGATCCGAACCCCGTGGTCGGCGCCACGATCGGCGAGCATGCGCGCCCCATCATCAACGAGGCCCTCGCCGCGCTCGGCGTCGAGACGCGGCTCGGCGTCAAGGTCACGGCTGTCGAGGCAAATGGCCTCGCGCTCAGCTCGGGCGAATTCATCGCCGCGCAGACCGTCATCTGGTGCGCGGGCATGCGCGCCAGTCCGCTGGCCGCAACGCTCGCGGCTGAGCACGACCGCTATGGCCGCCTCATCGTCGACCCCTTCATGCGCGCGACCGGCCTGCCAAACATCTTCGCTGCCGGCGACGCGGCCTCGTGCCTGGCGGACGGTGTCCATCCCACCGTGATGTCCTGCCAGTTTGCGCGGCCGATGGGCCGCTTCGCCGGGCATAACGTGGTGGCCGACCTGTTCGGCGAGCCGATGCTTCCGCTTACGATCGACTGGTATGTGACGGTGCTCGATCTCGGCCAATGGGGCGCGCTCTACACGACCGGATGGGACCGCCAGGTGCGCACGACCGGCGCGGCTGCCAAAGCGACCAAACAGACCATCAACCATGTCAGGATCTATCCGCCCCGGAACGGCAGCCGCGCCGAGCTGTTCGCGGCCGCCGCGCCAAGCGTGCAGGCGCCACCGCCGACGGCGCGCTAGGCCGTCGCTCGCCGCGGCATCGACTCCGATGCGGCTTCGGCCGGCGCCGGAATCTGCATCAGGATGGTCTGGCCCATCGACGCGATCTCGATCCCGCACTCCTGGAACCGCCGCTTCATGCGGCGGTTGAATTCGCGCTGCACCGGCCAGCGGCCGCTGTCGGTGCAGCGGATCTGGCCGACGATCGACACCATCGAGCCGTCGACCTTGTCGACGCCCCACAATTCGAGGTCGCCGCGGATCGCCTGCCGGAATTCCGGCTCGCGGCGCATTTCGGCGACGATGTCCTTCAGGATCTGGCCGGCGCGGTCGGTATCCTCCTTGTAGGACACATTGACGCTGACGGCCGCATTGCCGGCGCCGCGGCTTGAATTGGTGATCGTCGTCACGGCGCTGAACGGCACGATGTGCACCGCGCCGTCGCCGGCCCGCAGGCGGATGGTACGGATCGAAACATTCTCCACGACGCCGGAAAGCCCGGAGACGCTGACGGTGTCGCCGACCTGGACGGTATTCTCCAGCAGGAGAAACAGCCCGGTGATGAGGTCCTGCACCAGTTTCTGCGAGCCGAAGCCGATCGCGATGCCGACGATGCCGGCGCCGGCCAACAGCGGCGCGACGTTGACGCCGATCTCGCTCAGCGCCGTCAGGCCGACCACGGTGACGATCAGGCACAACAGCGCCGTGCGCAGCATCGGCTGAAAGGTGCGCAGTCGCGCCGCGCGGGCGAAGTGGCCTTCGCGGGACAGCGCGTTGAGCTGGCGATCGAGCAGCGCGTTGCTGACTTCCCAGATCGCCGCAGCCGCCAGCGCGGCAATCCCGATCGTCACCACCGCCGACAGCAACCGGCTGCCGATCCGGCCGCCGTAGAACCACACGACGGCGTCCACGCCCCACACCTCGAGCAGCGCCACGAAGCCGATAACGGCGATGCCGGCCGCGACGATCCTGCGCAACAGCGGCAAATAGCGATTGGCGCGGGTCTCGAGCCCCGGGAAGCGCTGCAGGATGTCCGGGCTGATGCTGAAGCCGCGATCGATCAGGCCCAGCACCACGATGGTGGCAAGGCGCGTGATCAGCATGACGGCAATGGAGCCGACGAAATACTGCAGCAGCAGCGAGTAGCCGTTGCGGATGTTCAGCGCCCACACCGCCCACAAGGCGAGGTCGAGCGCGATCGCGAGGTAATGCCACAGGCCGGCGATACGATTGCGCAGCGCGGCGGCTGCGCCGTCGCGCTCCACCGAGCCGCGAATCGCCTGGGCGACCTGCCGGCGGCACTGCAGGATGATGACGACAATGAAGAGATGCACCAGCAGCATCACCAGGCGCAGCATCGCCGCGTAGCCGGCGCGATGCAGGCCCAGCAGTAGCGCCACATTTGCAAAGGCGATGCCCGAAACGCCGACGGCGATGATGCGCCGCGCCCAGATCTCGATATAGGCGGCGGTCTCGGCGCGGACGCGAAACAGGCCGAAGGGTCCCGCCAGCGCCCGCGCGACACAGATCAGCACCCGCGACAGCGCATAGGCGTTCACGACCGCGAGGATCACGAGCCTGGTCGTGGCGAGGTCGCCGATCTCGGTTCCCAACAGCATCGTGGCGACGACGACGAAGACAAGCACCGGGAGCAGTTCGAGCGCGAGGCGCCCCACCACGAACGGCAGCCTGATCAGCGACTGCCAGGCACGCGCCATGCTGAGACGCCGTCGATGCTGCGCGGGTTCGGCGGCCACATCGGCCGCCGAGGATGGCGGATCGGCCATCGCCAGCACCTGCGCCGGCAGTCGCGCGGCCTGCGGAATACGGGCTTCCAGCACCGACACGGGGCGCCTGATGATACGGAAGACCAGCCATTCCGCGGCAAACGCGCAGCCAAATACCAGCGCCAGTTTCCAGGCGATGTCGAACAATTGCTGCATGGCGGAGGGATCGTTGGCGGTTCTCACGACCCAGTAATAGAACGCCGGAAAATGCGTCACCGCCCGCGCGATATCGGCAACCTGGTGCGAGATCTCGCCGACCTGTTCCGACACCGCCAGCAGCAGCTGAGCACCGAGGCTGTCAGCCGTAAGCGGGATCGCAGGTTGCGGTTCAGGGGCGGCTGGCGCGGCCTGCCCGCCCGGCACGGCATTGGCGATCGCGCGCAGCGTATCGATCATCTGCGCCCGCTTCTTGTCGTCCTGAAGCGTCTCGAGCGCCCGCTTCGCCTGATCCGGCGTCAGCATATCGGCCTGGTTCGTGGCGGCGGGCGCCGCCGCAGGCGGCGTATCGGTCCGGGCGGCCGCCGGGGAAGCAAACAGTGCGCAGGCGAGCAGGAGCGAGGGAAGCAGTCGGTGCGACACGAAGGCCTCTTTTTTCAAACGGTATTATGTGCGCGATCGCCAAAACCGTAACCGGCATCGGCGGCCGCGCCTGCGTCATGTCGAATCTCCCCTTTTCGCCGTTGCCATGTGTCGGAAGTTTGCCATGGCGACGGCATTCTCTTGGCATTTGTTCCCGATATTTCTCTCGTCAAAACACGGCCGACGGCGCGTCAGCTCACCGCCGTCCGCTTCGGCTCGACGATCTCGAACATGCGCGGAAACTCGTCCATCAGCGCCACCAGCTCGGCCAGCCGCATCGGGTTGCCGCTGACCGCGACCTTGCCGGCAGCGATGGCCTCCGGAAAGCTGGTCTGCCTGGCGATCACCTCATCCAGCGTCGCGCGCGCCAGCGTGAAGCCGGCATCGGCGTCGGCCGCCGGCACGCCCTCGGTGTAGGTCAGCGCGCAGTTCTCAAGCGTCAGCGCAAAGGTCTCCCCGGTGTCGGTGAAATTCCAGTTCAGCACGATGCGCTTGCCTTCGGCCTTGGGCCCGTTGAGGCGGATGCCGAGCACGTCCCACAATTGCTCGGTGCGCAGCGCGGCGAGCGTCTCGCGCGGCATCGGCGGCCGCGGCGGCGCCTTCGGCATGCCCTGCCGCAATTCCTGCGCGCCGAACAGATAGGCGTTGCGCCACGTCGCGCTTTCCGCGGCATAGCCCAACTGCTCGAACGTGTCGGCGAGCAGCGCGCGCGCCTGGCTGTTGTCCGGTTCGGCGAAGACGAGATGACTGAGCGCCTGCGCCACGAAGCGGAATTCGCCCTTGTCGAAATCCGTGCGCGCCCGCGCGAGGATCGCCTCGCCGCCGCCCATATACTCGACATACTTTTTGCCCGCCTCGACCGGCGGCAGCGGATCGAGGTTGACGGGGTTGGCGTCATACCAGCCGAGATATTTCTGGTAGATCGCCTTCACATTGTGCCGGATATGGCCGTAATAGCCGCGGCCATGCCAGGCGCCTTCGAGGCTTGCCGGCAATCTGATCGTCTCGGCGATCTCGGTTGCGGTCAGCCCGTGGTTCATCAGGCGGATGGTCTGGTCGTGGGCGAACTTGTAGAGGTCGCGCTGCTGGCGGATCATGGTGTCGATCCGCTCTCCTCCCCACACCGGCCAATGATGCTGGCCGCACATCGCCTCCGCCTTGCCGCCCCACAATCGCAGCGCCTCGTTGAGGTATTTCGACCAGGCCAGCGCATCGCGCACGTCGGCGCCGCGGAACGGCAGCAGATTGTGGAAGTTGTGCGTGCAGTTCTCCGCGAGGTTCAGCACCTTGTAGCGCGGAATGAAGAAATGCATCTCGGCGGGCGCCTCGCTGTTCGGCGCCATCTGGAACTCGAATTCAACGCCGTCGATCACGCGCCTGTCGCCGGTCGCCATGATCAGGTCGGTCGGACGCAACAGCGCCACTGAACCGGCCGCCATCGACTTGCCGAGCCCGCAATCGACCTGGCCGCGCACGCCCTTGGCAAGGAACGGGCCGAACTGGTACTGCGCACGCCGCAGCATCGCGGGGCCAGCGATGATGTTCTCGGAGACCGCATGCTCCATGAACAGGTTGGGCGCGATGATCGGCACGCGGCCGCTCGCCAGCGTCTCCTCGTCGAGCACGCCGCGCGCGCCACCCCAATGGTCGGTGTGGGTGTGGGTGAAGATGACGGCTGCGACCGGCCGCTTGCCGCGATGCTGGAAATAAAGCTCCATCGCGGCGCGCGCGCCCTCGATCGAGGTCAACGTATCCACCACGATCACGCCGCGATCGCCCTCGATCAGCGTCATGTTGGCGATGTCGAGCCCGCGTATCTGGTAGACGCCGGGCACCACCTCGAACAGGCCGTGATTCATGTTGAGGCGCGACTGCCGCCACAGGCTGGGGTTGACGGTCGCAGGCGCCTCCGCTTCCGACAGGAAGCCGTATGGCTCGAGGCTCCAGACCACCCGGCCCTGCACCGAGGTGACTTTCGCGTTCTCGATGGTGCCGAGAAAGCCGCGCTTGGCCTCCTCGAAATCGCGCGTATCGAGAAACGGCAGCGCGTTTCGCATCGCCGCGTGCTGCGCGATGACCGAGGGAGCGGCGTCCTTCGGCATTTCCGTTTTCTCGTTGACCGCTCCCTCGCTCATCCTCTCCTCCTCACGCGGAAATTAAACCCTTTACGCCAGCCGGCTCGCCAGATAGGGCGAAGCCGCAATCGTCCACGGCGGCATCGTTTCCATCTTGAAAATCTGCCGCAGATGCACCTCGTCCGGCCCATCGCCGATCCGCAAGAGCCTGCCCCAGGCGAGCGCCTGGTGGATCGGCGTATCGTCGGAGCCGCCCATCGCGCCGAACACCTGCAGCGCGCGATCGGCGATCCGCTGCAGCACGACGGGCACCGCGACCTTGATCAGCGAGACGTCGCGCCAATTCTTCATGGCAGAATCCGCGCCATGATGGCCGCTGCGGTCGAGCAGCCAGGCGCAGCGATAGGTCAAAAGGCGCGCCTGCTCGAGCTCGACGCGGGATTCCGCGATCCAGCGCTGCACGGTGTCATATTGAATCACCGGCCGGCCGAAGGCGGAGCGTTCTGCGGCCCGCGCCATCATCAATTCGATCAGTAGCTCGCACAGCCCGATCGAACGCATGCAATGGTGAATGCGCGCCGGCCCCAGCCGGACCTGTGCGACCCGGAAGCCGTCCCCCTCCTCGCCGAGCAGGTTTTCGACGGGCACGCGGACATTGTCGAAGGCAAGCTCGCCGATCGGCGCGACATGGTCCTCGCAGCCCATCCAGCGCAATCGCCGCACCAGCCGCACGCCTGATGCGGCCATCGGCACAATGACGCAGGAATGCTGGCGCGTGCGCTCGACATCCGGATTGGTTCTGCCGAGCACGATCAGGAAGCTGCAGCGGGGATGCGCGGCCCCCGTGATGAACCATTTGCGGCCGTTGATGAGGTAGTGGTCGCCGTCCCGCCGGATTGTCGTTGCGATATTGGTGGCGTCGGAGGACGCGACATCCGGCTCGGTCATGCCGAACGCCGAACGCGTCTCGGCATCGAGCAACGGTCTCAGCCAGCGCTGCTTCTGCGCAGGCGTCGCGCAATTCTGCAGCGCGATCATGTTGGGCACGTCGGGCGCCTGGCAGTTGAACACCTCGCTCGCCCAGAACAGCCGCCCCATGATCTCGGCGAGCGGCGCATATTCGAGGTTGGACAGCCGCGTGCCTGGTTCGTCCGGCGCAAGCTCCGGCAGCGCGAGATTCCACAGACCTGCCGCGCGCGCCTTCTGCTGCAATTCATCCATGAAGGGCGCGGCCTCGCCGCGGGCAACGACGTGATCGAGCCAGGCGCGGTGGCGCTGCAGCACCTCCCTCTCGAAGAAGGATTGCAGCCTGGTCCGCCAGGTCTCCGACCGCTCCGAGAACGCGAAATCCATCGGGCCTCCTGGCGGCGATCTAACAGGATACCGATACGATTGGCAATTGATGTTTCGATATATTGACAAATCACTGATATCTGTTCGATATTTCCGCTCATGGCTCATTCGCGCGCTTCCGCGAGCCGGTCGCGGACCGACCACGCCGATCCTGCCTTTGCGACCACGCTGGCGCACGGGCTCGACGTGCTCGCCGTCTTCCGCAACGGCGCCGGCTCGCGGTCCAACGCCGAGCTTGCGGGCGAGACCGGGCTGTCGCGGCCGACGGTGTCGCGGCTCACCTACACGCTGGCGCAGCTCGGCTATCTCAGGCGCGACGCGAAGGGGCGCTTCCAGCTCGGACTTGGCGTGCTGGCAACCGCCTATCCGCTGCTCTCGGCGCTGCGCGTGCGGCAGATGGCGCGGCCGCTGATGCGGGATTTTGCGAGCTATGCCGGCGGCACGGTCTCGATCGCGATGCCGTTCGGGCTCGACTTCATCTATGTCGAGACGCTGCGCACCACCGACGCGGTGCCGCATGTGCCTGACGTGGGCTTCTGCAGCTCGCTGGCGCCGACCGCGGTCGGGCGCGCGCTCCTGTCGCTGTTCACTGAGGATGAGCTCGCCGCCTATGTGAAGGCGGTGAAGGCCGAGCGCCCGCAGGAAGCCGACTATGTCAAGCGCCGCACGCTGCCGGATATCGCGCTCTGCAAGGAGCGCGGCTTCGCCGTTTCCCTGGGCGAATGGCGGCGCGAGATTTTTGGCGTTGCTGCGCCGCTCTATCGTGCTGATAACGGCGACTGCCTTGCCGTCAATTGCGGCATCCCCTCGTTCCGATTCAGCGCCGAGCAGATCGAGCGCGAATGCGCGCCCCGCATGCTGGGACTTGCGCGCAGCATCCGCTCGCTCATCGCCGATGATGCGCAAGGGACACGCTGAACAACCAGCCGCATCGCACCGATGCGGCGAGGACCGGAGGATATCATGGGAGGAATGAGAAGCGCGGTCGCACTGGGGCTCGTGCTTCTGCTCGGCGCACCCGCCGCGAGGGCCGAAAGCGCCTATCCGAACCGCCCGATTCACATCATCGTGCCCTATCCGGCCGGCGGCATCGTCGACATCGTCGCGCGCACCGTCACCGAGCAGGTCGGCCGCGACACCAAACAGGCGATCGTGGTGGAAGCGCGACCCGGCGCCAACAGCAATATCGGCACCGCGGCGGTCGCGCGCAGCGACGGCGACGGCTACACCTGGCTCGTCACCGGGCCTGCGGTGCTGGTCAATCCAAGCCTCTACAAGGACGCCGGCTGGGATCCGCTGAAGGACTTCAAGTGCGTTGGGCTGGCGGTGTGGAACCAAAGCGTGGCGCTGGTGCCGCCATCAATGCCGGTCAAGACAATGGCCGAATTCGTCGCGCTGGCACGGCAAAAGCCCGGCGAGCTCAATTTCGGCAATCCCGGCACCGGCTCCTCGATCGACCTGTCGGCGCAAAAGCTGTTCCAGGTCGCCGACATCAAGCTCACCAATGTCGGCTACAAGGGTCAGCCGCCGGCGCTGGTCGACCTCATCACCAACCTGATGCATTTCGAGATCGTCTCGCTGGCGCTGGCGCTGCCGCATATCAAGCAGGGCACGGTGAAGCCGCTCGCCGTCTTCACCGACAAGCGCGTGGCTGACCTGCCCGATGTGCCGACGATCGCGGAGGCCGGCTTTCCGGCGGCGGCCTACGTGCCGTGGTATGGCATCTATGTGCCGGCCTCGACGCCCGCGCCGCTGGTCGAGACCATCCACGCTGCGATCAACAAGGCGCTTGCCAATCCGACCGTGCAGCGCCAGCTCGCGGTGTCGGACGTTCCCGGCAGGCCGATGTCGCTTCAAGCGCTCGAAAGCCTGATGAAAGCGGACTACGAGAAGCTGACGACAGTGGTCAAGACCTCGGGCATGGCGCTGCAGTGACGCGCAGCGGCCGGCCATGACGGCCTTCGGCCGTCACTGCTTCACCTTGCTCGCATCCATCTTGATGGCGGGATCGAGCATTTTCGTCGCGAATGCGGTCTCGACGTCGAACGGCTTCTCCATGCCGAGATAGGTCTGGACCAGCTCATAGTCCTTTTTCATGCGCTCGCCGTCGATCCAGCCCAATGCCCTGGTCGTGGTGAACGGGTCCGTCATCAGGAACTTGATGCGCTCCCACTGCCGCTGCTGGTTCTCTCTGTCGAGCCCCGAGACCTGGTCGAGCAGCGCCTTGAGGCAGGGCGCGACATCGGCGACGCAGGCCGCATAGGCCTTCTGGCTGATGCGCACGAAATCCTCGACCAGCTTCGGGTTCTTCTGAAGATATGCGCCGTTGACGATCAGCGCGTTGCCGTACGGGTTGAGCCCGACATCCTTCCAGTTGATGTAGCCGAGGTCGCTGCCGAACTCGATCACCTTGAGATCATGCTCGTTGTAGAAGTCGCTGATGATATCGACGGTGTGGCTCTTCAGCGCCGCGATCTTCGCGGTCGGCCCGACATTGACGAAATTGACCGAGTCCGGCGCGATGCCGGCAGCCTTGGCAAAGGCCGGCCACATCACGCGCGAGGCGTCGCCCGGCGGGTTGCCGATCTTGTGGCCCGGGAAATCCTTCGGCCCGTTCACGCCATAGCTCTTCAGCCAGTAGAAGGTCTGCCCGGTGTTGGCGTAGATGCTCATCACCGCGACCGCGTCGGCGCCCTTGCTGCGGGCCACCAGCATGGTGGCGAGGTCGGCGATGCCGAACGGCGAGCCGCCGGAGCCAACCTTCAGCGCCGAAACGCCAGAGCCCTTGCCGACCTCGATGGTGAGGTCGATGCCGGCCTTCTCGTACCAGCCTTGCGCCTTGGCATAATAGAACGGCGAGTGGTCGGCGGTCGGCGTCCAGTTCAGGAGCAGGTTGACGGCCTCGCCGGCCCGCACCGGCACCGCCGAAAGCGAGAACGCGAGCGCAAGCCCCACCATCGTCAAACGCTTCATCGGAGCAACTCCCTCGCTTGGATTATCCCCGGCCGCTGTCCCGGCTTCTTCCGCCGCCTGGCTTGTCGGCGCCGCTTCCAGCGGCTACCAATGCAACAAGGGACTGCTCCCATTGTCAACTATCTGGTTGGAAATGCCCAGACGAGGATCCAACGGCGCGACGCCGCAGCGGCGCAACCCCGCCGCCACGCGCAGGAAGCTTTTGACCGCGGCACGCCGCGAATTCGCGGCCAGCGGCCTTGCCGGCGCCCGGGTCGACGAGATCGCCGCGCGCGCTGGCGTCAACAAGCAGCTCGTCTACCACTATTTCGGCGACAAGGACGCGCTGTATCTCGCGGTGCTGGAATGGGTCTATGAGGAGATCCGCGAGCAGGAGCGCAAGCTCAAGCTCGAGGGTCTGCCGCCGGAACGGGCGATCCGGAAGCTGGTCGAGAGCTCGTTCGACCATCTCGCCGATCATCCTGATTTCATCGTGCTGCTCAATGACGAGAACCGCGGCGGCGCGCGCCACGTGCGCAAATCCGCGCGGCTCGAGGCGATGCATTCGCCGCTCGTTGCCATGCTCTCCAAGATCCTGACCGAAGGCGTGCGCGAAGGCACCTTCCGCAAGGGCATCAACCCCGTGCATCTCTACATCTCGATCGCGGGACTGAGCTACTTCTACTTCTCCAACACACCGACGCTGTCGGCGATCTTCGGCAAGGATCTCGGCAGCGCTGCGGCGCGCCGCGCCCGCCGCAGGCACGTCGTCGACCTGGTGCTACAGGCGCTGCGGCCCTAAGACGAACTAATCAACCAGCTGGTTGATAGTTCGGGCGGCCCGGGCTAGATTGCCGCGACGGCCGCCCCGGGGGAACCACGCTCAAGGCCCGGACGGGCAGCGGGCCGGCAGAGCCGGAACAAGAAGAGCGGCAAGAAAGCGCGCGAGGAGCAGGCGTCGTGGCGGATGGTGGCGGAGGATCGGCGCGTTCATTGGCGATCATCCTGGTCGTGCACCTGGCCGTGCTCGTGCTCTGGCAGGTCGCGGTCGACCTGTTCCAGGTGCCGAAATTCATCCTGCCCTCGCCGCTCGCGGCGCTCGCCACATTGGCGGCGCCGAACTATGCGTGGGCGTCGAACGTCCTGGTGACGGCGGTGGAAATCCTCGGCGGCTTCTCGCTCGGCGCGGTCGTCGGCGTCGCGCTCGCGGTCTTCTTCACCTGGTCGCCGCTGGTGAGCCTGTTGCTGCTGCCGCTGTTCGTCACGCTCAACATGATCCCGAAAGTGGCGCTCGGACCGCTCTTCATCGTCTGGTTCTCCTACGGCATCCTGCCGAACATCCTGATCGCGTTCTCGATCTGCTTCTTTCCGATCCTGCTCACCACGGCGCGCGGCCTGAGCGAGGTCGAGCCCGACCTGCTCGATCTCGTCAAATCGCTGCGCGGCTCGCGCTGGACGCTGTTCCGCAAGATCCAGCTTCCGGGCTCGCTGCCTTACGTGTTCTCCGGCATGAAGGTCGGCGCCATCCTCGCGGTCGCCGGCGCCATCGTCGGCGAATTCATCGCCTCCGATCGCGGCCTCGGCTACCTGATGATCCAGGTGCAGTCCGCACTCGATACGCCCGCCATGGTGATGGCGGTCGTGCTGCTGACCCTGCTCGGCGTCGCCCTTTACGGCCTCGTGCTCGGCCTCGAACGGCTGTTCGTGGTCAAGGACGTCAGGCTGCAATAACAAGGAAACAACCATGCTGCTCACCCGCGACACCCTGCCGAAGACGATCCCCGATATCGCCGCGCTCGACGAACTGTTGTGCCGGCCGAGCCAGGCGCTGATCGACGATCTCGAAAAGGTCGACGGCGACATCATGTTCCTCGGCGTCGCGGGCAAGATGGGGCCGACGCTGGCGGGCCTTGCGAAAGCGGCCTCCCCGCGCCGCCGCATCATCGGCGTGGCGCGCTTCAGCGAACCCGACGTCGAGCAGTGGCTGCGTGCGCGCGGCATCGAGACCTTGCATTGCGACCTGCTCGACGAGGCCGCGATCAACGAACTGCCGAAAGCGCCGAACGTCGTCTTCATGGCGGGGCGCAAGTTCGGCGCCGAGGGCGACTTGTCGCTGACCTGGGCGATGAATGCGCATGTCCCGGCGCTGGTGGCGCAGGCGTTTGCCGCCTCGCGCATCGTCGCGTTCTCGACCGGCTGCGTCTATCCCTTCGTGCCGGTCGATGGCCGCGGCGCCGATGAGAGCATCCCGCCCGATCCGCCCGGCGAATATGCGCAGTCCTGCGTCGGGCGCGAGCGCATGTTCGAGTATTTCTCGCGCAAGTTCGGCACGCCCGGCCGCCTGTTCCGCCTCAATTACGCGATCGACATGCGCTATGGCGTGCTGCACGACATCGCGAGCAAGGTCTGGCAGGGAAAGCCGATCGACGTCAGCCTCGGCCATGTCAATTTCATCTGGCAGGGCGATGCGGCGGCGCAGGCGCTGCGCTGCCTCGCGCATTGCGACACGCCGACCTCGCCGATCAACGTCTCGGGCCACGAGATCCTTGCCGTGCGCGATCTCGCCGCCAGGATCGGCAAGCTGCTCGGCCGCGAGCCCGTGATCGTCGGCAAGGAGGAACCGACCGCATGGCTGACCGACACGTCGCAGGCGACAAGGCTGTTCGGCCTGCCGATCGTTGATACCGAGCAGTTGATCCGCTGGACGGCAGACTGGGTTGCCCGCGCAATGCCGAGCCTCGGCAAGCCGACCAAATATGAGGTGCGCGATGGCCGCTACTGACGGCCCCACCATCGTCCAGCTCGGGGTCGCCGACGCGCCGGCGGGCCTGCTGCTGTCGACCGAAGCGCACTGGAACCAGAACGAAGCGGACTGGCGGTTCTTCCTCACCCACGGATGTGTCTACGGCGTGCGCGACGGCAAGCGCCTGGTCGCGAGCGCCGCGCTGCTGCCCTACGCCGCGGGCCAGGCCTGGATCAGCATGGTGCTGGTGACGGCGGACTGGCGCCGCCGCGGGCTCGCGACGCGGCTGATCGATGCCTGCCTCAGGCAGGCCGACCGGCTTGATCTCACGACTTGGCTCGACGCCACGCCCGCCGGCGCCATGGTCTATGGCCCGCTTGGATTCCAGCCGACGCTGGAGCTGTGGCGGCTGCTGCTCGCCAATGCCGCCGGGCAACGCGGCACGCCCGAGGCCGGCGATCTCGACGGCCTCATCGCACGCGATCGCGCGGCCATGGGTTTTGACCGCGAAGAGCTGCTGCGCGACCTGGCGGCCCGACCCGGTTCGCACCTGTACGACAACGGCAAGGCGTGCGCGCTGGTGCGAGATGGCCGCACCACCCGCCATGTCGGCCCGCTGTTTGCGGACAACACGGAAAGCGCGCGGGCGCTGATCCGAACGATCGCCGAGCGCGAGGCGGGTCCTCTGCTGATGGATGCGGTGGCGTCGCAACGCGAATTTGTTGGCGGCCTCGACGCCGACGGCTGGATGGTCGAGCGGCCGTTCCAGCGCATGCGGCTTGGCCGCGCCACGGTCGAGAGCCAGGCGCCGCCATTTGCGGTCGCCGGCCCGGAATTCGGATAGGAGTTACGTGATGCATCAAAGCGAGATCCAGCCCGAGGTGCGCAAGCTGATTGCCGACGGCACGGTGGTGCCGGCCCATCCGCTGGCGCTTCACAGCGACCGCACCCTCGACACGCAGCACCAGCGCGCGCTGACGCGCTATTACATCGATGCCGGCAGCGGGGGACTCGCGGTCGGCGTCCACGCCACGCAATTCGCGATCCGCGAGGTCGGGCTGTACCGGCCGGTGCTGGAGCTTGCGGCGGAGACCGCCGCGCACTGGACCAGGCGGCCGCTGGCGCTGGTCGCGGGCCTTGCCGGTCCGACGCGGCAGGCGGTCGCGGAAGCAAGGACGGCGCGCGGCATCGGCTATCACGCCGGCCTGCTCAGCCTGGCCGCGATGAAATCGGCCGGCGAGGACGAGATCGTGGAACATTGCACCGCCGTTGCGCGCGAGATTCCGCTGGTCGGCTTCTACCTGCAGCCCGCGGTCGGCGGCGTCGCCTTGAGCGCGAATTTCTGGCGACGCTTCGCTGAGATCGACAACGTGATCGCGATCAAGATCGCGCCGTTCAACCGCTATCGCACGCTCGACGTGCTGCGCGGCGTCGCGGCGGCGAAAGCGCTCGACCGCATCACGCTTTATACCGGGAATGACGACCACATCCTGCTCGATCTGACCCTGCCGTTCGACCTGCGCGATGCGGGCGTCACCACCCGCGTCCACATCAAGGGCGGCCTGCTCGGCCACTGGTCGGTGTGGACAGCCGCCGCGATCAGGCAGTTCGAGCGCTGCAAGGCCGCGCGCGGCAAGGAAAGCCTGCCGGCGGACCTGCTGGCGCTCGATGCGCGCGTCACCGACTGCAACAGCGCATTCTTCGACGTCGCCCATGATTTTCACGGCTGCATTGCCGGCTGCCATGAGGTGCTGCGCCGTCAGGGCCTGATGCAGGGTATCTGGTGCCTCGACCCGCATGAAGGCCTGTCGCCGGGGCAGATCGAGGAGATCGATCGGGTCTGCAACGAGCATGCCGACCTCTCCGATGACGATTTCGTCGCGGCAAACCTGCACAAATGGCTGGCATGAGCGAGCCCTTCATCAGCCTGCGCAATGTCCGAAAGGTGTACCGGACCGGAGGCGCCGAGTTTCTCGCCGTCTCCAACGTCACCATGGACGTGCAGGAAGGTGAGCTGGTCTCACTCGTCGGGCCCTCCGGCTGCGGCAAGACCACGGTCCTGAAAATCCTCGCCGGGCTGCATGGCGCCGATGGCGGCACCATCCGGATCGGCAATGCGACCACGCCGTTCGATCCAGCGCGCGACATCGGCATGGTGTTCCAGCAGGCGTTGCTGCTGAAATGGCGCACCATCCTCGACAACGTGCTGTTGCCGGCGGAGATCGTCGGCCTGCCGCTGAAAGCCGCGCGCGAGCGGGCGCGCGACCTGCTTGCCCTCGTCGGCCTTGCCGGCCATGAGGACAAATATCCGCAGCAACTCTCCGGCGGCATGCAGCAGCGCACCGCGATCGCGCGCGCCTTCATCCATGATCCGAAACTGATCCTGATGGACGAGCCGTTCGGCGCGCTCGATGCCCTGACCCGCGAGCAGATGAACCTGGAGATGCTGCGGATCTGGCGCGAGAGCGGCAAGACCATCCTGTTCGTCACCCACTCGATCCAGGAGGCGGTGTTCCTGGCTTCGCATTGCGCGGTGCTCACCGCTGGGCCGGCGCGGATGGCAGAATATTTTCCGATAGAGCTGCCGTTTCCGCGCGCGCTGCCGATCAAGACCACCGACGAATTCGGCGCCTATGCGCGGCGCATCTATGCCAGCCTTGGGCTCGGCGCGAACATCTGAGCGCAAGCCGAAAACCGGAAAAGACAGTCTCCCGCCGATGCCATTGCAGTCCGGCCCTGCAACGCCGGCCGGGCCCGATTATTCCTCCCGGAATGAACGCGGAATGTTGATTTGAACGATTCCGGCCGAGAGTTTTAGGTTCCGCCCGTCCAGTCGGAGGATTGGACCAATCAGGGTGGATGCGATGGCAAACCTCATCATAAACGGCAAGACGATCAATGTTGACGTCGAGGACGATACGCCCCTTCTGTGGGCGATCCGGGAGAACGTCGGGCTGACCGGAACGAAATACGGCTGCGGCATTGCACAATGCGGCGCCTGCACCGTCCATATCGACGGCGTTGCAATGCGATCCTGCAGCGTTTCGGTGGCTGATGCCGCCGGCAAGCAGATCACCACCATCGAGGGGCTAGCCTCCGGCGCCGCGCTGCACAAGGTGCAGCAGGCCTGGCTCGCCAACGACGTGCCGCAATGCGGCTATTGCCAGAGCGGGATGATCATGGCGGTGGCGGCGCTGCTCAAGGAGAAGCCGAAGCCGACCGACCAGGATATCGACGAGGCCATCACCAATATCTGCCGCTGCGGCACCTTCCAGCAGGTGCGCGAGGCGATTCACGCCGCCGCGAACGCTTGAGGGAGGCTGCTCATGAACCAGCACGTCAAACCCATGCTCAACCGCCGTTCCTTCGTCATCGGCACGGCCGCAGCCGGCGCCGGCCTCGCGCTCGGCCTCGATCTTCCCTTTGGCGGCCCCTCCGTGGTGCGCGCCGCCGACGGCTCGCCCGAGGTCAACGCCTGGGTCGTGGTCCGGCCCGACGATACCGTCGTGATCCGCATCGCGCGCTCGGAAATGGGCCAGGGATCGCTGACCGGCCTTGCCCAGCTCGTCGCCGAGGAACTCGAATGCGACTGGTCGAAGGTCGTCACCGAATTTCCGACTCCGGGCCAGAGCGTCGCGCGCAACCGCGCCTGGGGCGATTTCTCCACCGGCGGCAGCCGCGGCATCCGCACCTCGCAGGACTATGTGCGCAAAGGCGGCGCCACCGCGCGCATGATGCTGATTCAGGCCGCCGCCAATGAGTGGAAGGTGCCGGCCGGCGAATGCACCGTTGCGAACGGCGTCATCAGCCACACGGCCTCGGGCAAGACCACGACCTACGGCAAGGTCGCGGAAGCCGCCGCCAAGCTCACCCCGCCGACCGAGGTCAAGCTGAAGGACCCGAAGGACTGGAAGGTCGCAGGCAAGCCGATCAAGCGGCTCGACAGCCCCGACAAGGTCACCGGCACGACCGTCTATGGCATCGACGTCAAGCTGCCGGGCATGCTGAACGCGGCGATCAAGGATTGCCCGGTCACCGGCGGCAAGCTCAAGAGCTACGACGAGGCCAAGATCGCCGGCATGAAGGGCGTGAAGAAGGTGGTGCGGGTCGGCGACAGCGCGGTCGCCGTCGTCGCCGACACCTGGTGGCACGCCAAGACCGCGCTCGAGGCGCTGCCCATCGTCTGGGACGAGGGCGAGAATGCCAAGGTCACCTCGGCCTCGATCGCGAAATGGCTGGCGGAAGGGCTCGAGTCGGGCCCTGCCTTCGTCGGCAACGAGAATGGCGACGTCAAGGCTGCGCTCGGCAGCGCCGCCAGGAAAGTCGAAGCCGTCTACAACTATCCCTACCAGAACCACGCCGCGATGGAGCCGCTGAATGCCACCGCGCTCTACACCGCGGACAAGTGCGAGGTCTGGACCGGCACGCAGAACGGCGAAGCGGCGTTCGCCGCGGTGCTGGAAGCTTCGGGCCTGCCCGCCAGCAAATGCGACGTGCACAAGCAGATGCTCGGCGGCGGCTTCGGCCGGCGCGGCCAGACCGACTATGTCAGCCAGGCGGTCGCAATCGCCAAGCAGATGCCGGGCACGCCGATCAAGCTGTTGTGGTCGCGCGAGGAGGACATGCTGCGCGGCCGCTACCACCCGATCACGCAGTGCAAGATGACCGCAGGCCTCGACGCCGACGGCAACCTGACCGCCCTGCACATGCGGATCTCGGGGCAGTCGATCCTGTTCAGCCTGCGCCCGGAAGCGCTGGTCAACGGCAAGGACCCGGCGACCTTCGCCGGCCTTGCCCCGAACGGCGATGCCGCGATCGGATACTCGGTACCGAACCTCCTGATCGAGCACGCGATGCGCAACCCGCACATCATTCCGGGCTTCTGGCGCGGCGTGAACGTGAACCAGAACGCGGTCTATCTCGAATGCTTCATGGACGAGATCGCGCAGGCTGCCGGAAAGGACCCGCTCGAATTCCGGCGCAAGCTGATGGCAAGCCATCCGAAGCATCTGGCGGTGCTCAATGCCGTGGCCGAGAAGATCGGCTGGGACAAGCCGGCGCCGCAGGGCGTCTTCCGCGGCCTCGCCCAGCACATGGGCTATGGCAGCTATGTCGCCGCCGCCGCGGAAATCTCGGTGATCGACGGCAGCAAGATCAAGGTGCGCCGGATCGTCGCCGCCACCGACCCCGGCTATGCGGTCAATCCGGCGCAGATCGAGCGGCAGATCGCCGGCTCCTTCGTCTACGGGCTGACCGGCCTGTTCTACGGCGGCTGCACGGTGAAGGACGGCAAGATCGAGCAGACCAATTTCGACACCTACAATTCGATGCGAATTGCCGAGATGCCGAAGGTCGAATCGATCATCATGCCGAGCGGCGGCTTCTGGGGCGGCGTCGGCGAGCCCACGATCTGCGTCGCGGGTCCGGCGGTACTCAATGCCTATTTCGCCGCCACCGGAAAACGCATCCGTTCGGTGCCGTTGCGGGATCTCAACATCACCTTCGCCTGATAGAGTAGCGCGGCGGCCGGATTCGGCCGCCGCCCTTTTTTTCGGAACATATGCTGATGGAAGCGTTGCGCCCGGTGACGCGGAGAACCGTCGTTGGCGGCGTCGCAGCGTCGGCCGCCTCCCTCGCCTTGCCGCGTCTCGCCCGCGCCCAAAGCGCGGCGCGGATCGTCGTGGTCGGCGGCGGCTTTGCGGGGGCGGCCTGCGCGCGCGCGTTGCGCCAGATCGACCCGAAGCTCGGCGTGACGTTGATCGAGTCGAACCCGACCTACACCGCCTGCCCCGGCAGCAATGAGGTGATCGCCGGCCTGCGCGATATCGAGGCGCAGCAATTCGGCTATGACCGCATCGCGGCCAGTGGCATCACCGTGGTGGCACAGGCCGCCACGAAGATCGACGCGCAGGCGCGCAATCTCACCCTAGCCGACGGCACGTCGCTTACCTTCGACCGCCTGGTGCTGGCGCCGGGAATCGAAGTGCGCTTCGACGCCCTGCCCGGCTATGACGAGGCGGCCTCACGCAAGATGCCGCATGCCTGGAAGGCCGGCGAGCAGACCGTGCTGCTGCGCAGGCAATTGGAGGCGATGGAGGATGGCGGCGTGGTCGTGCTCGCGGTGCCCGCCAACCCGATGCGCTGCCCGCCCGCGCCTTACGAACGCGCCAGCCTCATCGCGCATTATCTGAAAGAAAAAAAGCCGCGCTCGAAGGTGCTGATCCTCGACGCCAAGGACTCATTTGCGCAGCAGAAGCTGTTCGAGAATGCCTGGAAGGAGCTTTATGGCGGGCTGATCGAACGGATCTCGATCTCGCAGGGTGGCCGCGTCACCTCCGTCGATCCGTCGACCAATACGATTGTCACCGAGTTCGGCGACTACAAGGCTGATGTGGCCAATGTGATCCCGCCGCAGCGGGCCGGACGCATCGCCGAGATCGCCGGCGCCACCGACCATACCGGCTGGTGCCCGATCGATCCCTCAACCTTCGCCTCGAAGCTCGTGCCCAACACCCATGTGATCGGCGATGCCTGTCTCGGCGGCGGCATTCCCAAATCGGCATCCGCCGCGAGCGCCCAGGCCAAAGCCTGTGCGGCCGCGATCGCCAGCCTGCTCTCGGGAAAAACGCCGGAGACGCCACGGCTTGCCGGCTTCTGCTACAACATTGTGGCACCGGATTATGCGTTCTCGCTCGCCGGCATCTACCAGCCGAAGGACGACATCTTCGCCGAGGTCGAGGCCGCCGGCACGAGCCCTGTCGATGCGCCGCGCGAGCAGCGCGCACGCGAGGCCGAGGCGGCGCGGCAATGGTTCAAGACCATCACGGGAGAGGCGTTTGGCTAGGCGGCTCAATCGACGCGCCGCGCTTGCGCTGATCCTGGCGCTGCCGTGCAGCGCGGCGGCGCAGGCACTCAAGCCCTACGCCGTCGTCGGCGACGGCATTCCGCAATCGCTCACCGGGGTGCCCGGCGATCCCGCGCACGGCCGGGCGCTGGTGCTCGACCGCACCTCGACCTGCATCCTCTGCCATTCCGGCCCGTTTCCGGAAACCCGGTTCCAGGGTGATCTTGCGCCCAGCCTCGCCGGCGCCGGGAGCCGCGCCTCGGCGGCCCAGCTAAGGCTGCGGCTGGTCGATGCCTCCCATCTCAATCCCGCAACCATCATGCCCTCCTATTACCGCGCCGAAGGACTAGATCGGGTTGGCCCCGCCTGGCGGGGCAAGCCGATCCTGTCCGCCGACCAGATCGAGGACATCGTGGCCTATCTCGTAACCTTGCGCGACTAGTACCGCCGATTTGAAGTCCGCCACACAGGCTTCCACGAATCGGCAAGGCGGACTTCAAATCGAAAGCGGTACTAGAACGTTAGCTTGCTAGTACCCTTTGCTTTCCGAAGTTCGTAAGAGGAGATTGCGGCAAATGACTCACGAACTTCGGAAAGCGGGTACTAGAGGCCTTCGCATGCGTCAGGGAGACCCATCCACCCGCCGCCGTTTCCTGAAGCTGACCGGCAGCGCCGCGGTTGCGGCCGCATTGCCCGTGATCACGCTGCGGCCACTGGAGGCGACGCCGGCCATGCTGGCTTCCGCGATCCGCAACGTCGTCGGCGAGGCCCCGGTCAGGACCGGCAAGGTCAAGCTCGACATCCCGCCGCTGGTTGAGAACGGCAATACCGTGCCGATGACGGTCAGCGTCGACAGCCCGATGACGGCGGAGGATCACGTCAAGAGCATCCACGTCTTCAACGAGAAGAACCCGCAGCCCAATATCGGCAATTTCTACCTGACACCGCAGGCCGGCCGCGCGCAGGTCGCAACCCGCATCCGGCTTGCCGACAGCCAGAAGGTGGTGGCGATCGCACAGCTTTCGGACGGCAGTTTCTGGCAGGCCGCCGTCGACGTCGTGGTCACGCTCGCCGCCTGCACCGAGGAGGTGATCTGATGCCGTCAGCCCTGATCAACGTCCCGGCCAAGGCCAAACGCGGCGATGTGATCGAGATCAAGACGCTGATGTCGCACATCATGGAGACCGGCTATCGCTATACGGCCGCTGGCGAAAAGGTCCCGCGCGACATCATCACCAACTTCAGTTGCCGCTTCAACGGCAAGGAGATTTTCCGCGCCGATCTGTTCCCGGCAATCGCCGCCAATCCCTTCTTCTCCTTCTTCACGGTCGCGAGCGAGAGCGGCAAGTTCGAGTTCGAATGGATCGGCGACAAGGGATTTTCCGAAACCGCGTCCGCCGCCATCACGGTCGAATGAAGGTTCTGCCGGCGATAGCTGTTGCGGCGCTGCTATTTGCCGCCGCGTCGGTCACCGCCGCGGACATCCCGCGCGACCAGCGCCGCTCCGGCTTCACCTTCATGGGGCCGGAAAGCCAGGTCATGCAGAACGACGAGACGGCCAATCCGGGCATGCTCTGGGTGGTCGACGGCGAGAAGCTGTGGAACGCCAAGGCCGGCAGCGCGGACAAGGCCTGCGCCGACTGTCACGGCGACGCCCGCGCCAGCATGAAGGGTCTCGCCGCCCGCTATCCCGCCTTCGACGCGGCGCTCGGCCGGCCGGTGGACCTCACGCAGCGCATCAACCTGGAGCGCAGCCGGCATCAACAGGCACCGCCGCTTGCGAACGAAAGCCACGACCTGCTGGCGCTCACCGCCTTCGTCGCCGCGCAGTCGCGCGGGCTTCCGATCACGGCCGGGGAGGATCCGCAGCTCAAGCCGTTCGTCGCGCAGGGCCAAAGACTGTTCATGCAGCGGCAGGGCCAGCTCAACCTCGCCTGCGCCAACTGCCATGACGACAATTGGGACAAGCGCCTCGCCGGCTCGCCGATCACGCAAGCCCATCCGACCGGCTATCCGGAGTACCGGCTGGAATGGCAGTCGCTCGGCTCGCTGCAGCGCCGGCTGCGCGCCTGCATCTTTGGCATCCGCGCGCAACCTTACGACTATGGCGCGCCGGAGCTGGTGGCGCTCGAGCTCTATCTGATGACGCGCGCCAGCGGCATGGCGATGGAGACACCGGCAGTACGGCCATGAGGCGCACCCGTACTGCCGCGCGCGCAAATCTCCCATGTTTCCAGCCGGTTGTACTTCGCTCCTGCAGCAGACTATTGTTCTGTGGCTTCATCCTGTTTCTGAAGCCGCCCGCCTCTTGCGCCAATTGACATCGCCAGCGCATCCCCTTCACTGATCCAATCCGCATCGCACGGAGTTCGCCAGATGACGCTGATGGAGGTTGGGCTCGACGACAAATACCGGCTCGAGACCAAGCGAATCTATCTCTCAGGCGTCCAGGCGCTGGTGCGGCTGCCCATGTTGCAGCGCGAACGGGACCGGCGCGCAAACCTCAGCACCGCGGGCTTCATCTCCGGCTATCGCGGCTCGCCGCTTGGCATGTACGACCACGCGCTGTGGCGCGCGAAATCCTTCCTGCAGGCGCAGGACATCGCCTTCGTCCCCGGCCTGAATGAGGACCTTGCCGCAACAGCGGTCTGGGGCAGCCAGCAGGTTGGCCTGTTTCCGGGCGCCAAGGTCGATGGCGTGTTCGGCATCTGGTACGGCAAGGGACCGGGCGTCGACCGCTCGGTCGATGCGCTCAAGCATGCCAATTCGGCCGGCTCCTCGCGCCATGGCGGCGTGCTGGCGCTCGCCGGCGACGACCATGGCTGCCAGTCCTCGACGCTGGCGCATCAGAGCGAGCAGGTGTTTGCCGCCGCGCTGATCCCGATCCTCAATCCGTCGACGCTGCAGGATTATCTCGACCTCGGCCTCTATGGCTTTGCGCTGTCGCGCTATTCCGGTTGCTGGGTCGGCTTCAAGGCGATCTCCGAGACGGTGGAAAGCTCCGCCTCGATCGACAGCGACCCGTCGCGGATCGAGATCGTGACGCCAAGCGATTTCGAGATGCCGCCCGACGGCCTCAACATCCGCTGGCCCGATCCGCCGCTGGAGCAGGAACGGCGGCTGTTCGGGGCGAAGATGGCCGCGGTTGCAGCCTTCGTGCGCGCCAACAAGCTCGACAGAATCGTGCTCGACGCCAAGCCGGCGCGGCTCGGCATCATCGCAACCGGCAAGGCCTATCTCGATCTGCGGCAGGCCATGGCCGATCTCGGGATCACCGACCGCGAGGCCAAGGCGCTGGGACTGCGCATCTACAAGGTGGCGCTGACCTGGCCGCTGGAAGAGGAAGGCGCCAAGCGCTTCGCCGAGGGCTTGCAGGACGTGCTGGTGGTCGAGGAGAAGCGCGGCTTCATCGAGGACCAGCTGATGCGCATCCTCTACAATGTGGATGCCTGGAATCGGCCCACCGTGGTCGGCAAGCGCGACGAGGCAGGCCGCCCGCTACTGCCGAGCGAGGGCGAATTGACGCCGACCATCGTCGCTTCCGCGCTGATGGCCCGGCTGCGGCGGCTCGGGCCGCCGAACCCGGTGCTCGAGCAGCGTCTGGCGCGGCTGGAGGCCTTCGACGCCCCGGTCGCGGCGAGCACGCCCATCACGCTGCAGCGCACGCCCTATTTCTGCTCGGGCTGTCCGCACAACACCTCGACCAAATTGCCCGAGGGCAGCCGCGCCATGGCCGGCATCGGCTGCCACGGCATGGCGCTCTACATCCCGGCGCGGCGCACCGCGACCATCACGCATATGGGCGGCGAAGGTGCGAACTGGATCGGACAGGCGCCCTTCACCAGCGAAGACCACGTCTTCCAGAATCTCGGCGACGGCACCTATACCCATTCGGGCCTGCTGGCGCTGCGCGCCGCGTCAGCCGCCGGCGTCAACATCACCTACAAGATCCTCTATAACGATGCGGTCGCAATGACCGGCGGTCAGCCCGCGGAAGGGCGCTTCAATGTCGCGCAGATCGCGCACCAGGTCTGGGCCGAGGGGACGAAGCGGCTTGCGATTGTCTCCGACGATCCCGACAAATACCCCGCGAACTACTTCCCGCCCGGCGCCACCGTGCATCACCGCCGCGAGATGGACGCGCTGCAGCGCGAATTGCGCGAGGTCAAGGGGCTGTCAGCCCTGATCTACGACCAGACCTGCGCGGCCGAGAAGCGGCGGCGCCGCAAGCGCGGGCTCTATCCCGATCCGCCCAAGCGCGTCTTCATCAACGATCTCGTCTGCGAAGGCTGCGGCGACTGCTCGGCCGCCTCGAACTGCGTCTCGGTGCAGCCGCTGGAGACCGAGTTCGGCCGCAAGCGCCAGATCGACCAGTCGAACTGCAACAAGGACTATTCCTGCGTCGAGGGGTTTTGCCCGAGCTTCGTCACCGTGCATGGCGGCACGCTCAAGCGCGCCAGGAATACGGCGGTCGATTCCGGCCAGCTGTTCGCCGACCTGCCGCTGCCGCCGGTACGCCCGCTCGACGGCCCCTACAACATCCTCGTCACCGGCATCGGCGGCACCGGCGTCATCACCATCGGCGCCCTGCTCGGCATGGCCGCCCATGTCGACGGCCGCGGCTGCTCCGCGCTCGACTTCACGGGCCTTGCGCAGAAGAACGGCGCGGTCATGAGCCATGTGCGGATCGCGCCCAGGCCGGAGGACATCTCGACCGTCCGCATCACCTCGGGAGGCGCCGACCTCATCCTCGGCTGCGACATCGTGGTGTCCGTCAGCGACCCCGCGCTCAGCCGCGCCGAGCGCGGTGTCACCAAAGCCTTCGTCAACGCCGACCTGCAGCCGACCGCGAGCTTCGTGCAGAATCCGGACATCGATTTCGAGATGGGCGCGATGCGGAGTGCGCTGCGCGACGCCATCGGCGACAACAATCTCGACATCATCGACGCCACCGGCATGGCGACGACGCTGATGGGCGACAGCATCGCGACCAACGCCTTCATGCTCGGCTATGCCTTCCAGAAGGGGGCGATCCCGCTGTCGCTGGAAGCGATCCTGCGCGCGATCGAGATCAACGGCGCCGCGATCGAAATGAACAAGCAGGCCTTTACCTGGGGCCGGCTCGCCGCGCATGACCTGTCGCGGGTGCGCAGCGTGCTGCAGTTCCGCACGCGTCCGGCGACCGCAACGCGGACGCTCGACGAGACCATCGATCTGCGCGCGGAATTTCTGACCGGCTACCAGGACGAAGCCTATGCCGCGCGCTACCGCGAAGCCGTCGGCAAGGTGCGCAAGGCGGAAGGCGCCGTTGCGCCCGCCTCGACCGAATTGACCGAAGCGGTCGCGAAAAACCTGTTCAAGCTGATGGCCTACAAGGACGAATACGAGGTCGCGCGGCTCTACACCGACGGCAGCTTTGCCAGCAAGATCGGCGAGAAATTCGAAGGTGATTTCAGTCTCAAGTTCTATATGGCGCCGCCGATCTTCGCGCGCCGCGACAAGAGAACCGGCAGGTTGCAGAAGCAGGAATTCGGCGGCTGGATGATGTCGGCCTTCCGCCTCCTGGCGCGGCTGAAATTTTTGCGCGGCACCGCGTTCGACATCTTTGGCCGTACCGCCGAGCGCAAGGCCGAACGCAGGCTGGTCGAGGATTATTTCGCGATGATCGACGAGCGCACGGCTGGCCTGAAAACGGAGCAGATCCCGCTGCTGGCGCGGCTTGCGCGCATTCCGGAAACGATCCGCGGCTACGGCCACATCAAGGAAGCGAGCATGGCCAAGGCCGCCGCCGAGCGTTCGCGGCTGAAAGCGGAGCTGGAGAACAGCCGGTTTGCGGCGGCAGCGGAATAGCGCTGCTAGGGCGTGATACGATCAAGTTAAGTTGTTGCCGGATCGCCAATCCACCTCTCCCTTGTGGGAGAGGCATAGGCCGCCTTCGGCGGCCGTTCTTTGAAGACGACGCCGAAGCGCAGCTTCGGCTATGTCGCATCGGAAGATGCGATCCGGGTGAGGGGTTTGCCTCCACAGACAAATAGCCCCTCTTGCATTCGCCTATGGACAAGCTTTCACGATATTGTCGAGACAATCCTGCAGCTCGAAACGCATCCCTCGATCCATCTCGAGATTTTTCAGCCTGAGCTCTCGATCGTTTACAAATTCTCGCAGCTTTACGTACGTCTCATTGAGGGCAGTCCCCAATTCGCCGTCAGCTTCGAATACCAGATCGTTCAATTCATCGTGCGAGGTTTCCCCACCATCCAACACGCGCATCAGAATGCCAATGACGTCCTTTATGTCTCGCTCCATGGCAGTCCTTTGTTCAAGCGTGATGCCGACAAAGATCGAGGCGCAGGCTCAAGCAGCGCGCCCCGCAGGCTTGCGCTCGACCGGGTGGATCGCCAGAGAACGCAGGCGGCCGAGCCGCAGTACGTCCGTCTCGAGCGTGCGGTCGATGCGGTCGCGATCGAGCGCGCGGATCAGGTCGTCGACACCCTTGATGTCGACGCCGTCCAGCTTGATGACGACGTCGCCCGGCAACAACCCGGCCTTCGCCGCCGGCCCGTCCGGCTCGATCTGCGCCAAGAGCGCGCCCATCTTGTTCTCGACGCCGGCCACAACCGCGTGCCGCCGCGGGATCGGCGCGGTCTGGCCGGATACGCCGATATAGGCGCGCCGGACATAGCCGTGGCGGATGATCTCCGACAGCACGAATTGCGCGGTGTTGCTCGCGACCGCAAAGCAGATTCCCTGCGCGCCGTTGATGATCGCGGTGTTGATGCCGATCACCTCCGATTTCGACGACACCAGCGGCCCCCCGGAATTGCCGGGGTTGAGCGCGGCATCGGTCTGGATCACGTCCTCGATCATCCGCCCGCTCACCGAGCGGATCGAGCGGCCGAGCGCGGAAACCACGCCCGCGGTGACCGTCGACTCGAAGCCGAGCGGATTGCCGATCGCGACCACGAGCTGGCCACGCCGCAAGGTCTTGGAGTTGCCGAGCGAGGCGTAAGGCAGGTCGCGCACGCCGTCGGCGCGCAGCAGCGCGAGATCGGTGTCGGGGTCTACGCCGAGCACGCGCGCATCGGTGACGACGCCCTCGATGTCGCGGAGCCTGATTTCCTTCGAGGTGCCGACGACGTGGCTATTGGTGAGAACCAGGCCGTCGGGCGAGATCACGATGCCGGAGCCGAGCCCGCCGCGCTCGCGCGGATTGCGGACCTTCGGGCCCGTCTCCACGCGCACGACCGCCGGGCCGACGCGGTCGGTCACGGCGATCACGGCGTTTGAATAGGCGTCGAGCAGCGCCTGGTCGTTGTCGGGGGTACGTTCAGTCGCCCGCGATGACGCGCCGTTATCCGGGAGGGCAGAGGTCAAATCCAACATGGCGAAATTCCTTTGGCCACATCAGATGGTTACCCGGCGTAAGCCGCGCAAGCCTAGCCAACCGGCTAGTGGTTCCAGCATTCGCAAGCCTGTCTCCCAAAGTGGAGAGCGAATGTCAGAATTGGACCATTAGTCCCCCGCCCCCGCGACGCGCCCTCGCAAGGCCTTCACCGTCTCGGCCGAGACGGGGGAAGCCGCGTTGCCCCAGGAATTGCGGACATAGGTGACGACGGCGGCGATCTGCTCGTCGCTCAGGCGGAAGCCGAGAGAGGGCATCGCTGGCGCGGTCGGCCGCTCGTCGGTCGAGGCGGCACGGCCGCCCGCAATCACGATGCGGATCAGGGAAGCCGGATCGTCCTGCGTCGCGATCACATTGCCGGCGAGCTTTGGAAACATGTGCTCGACCCCGGCGCCGGCGCGGGTATGGCATGCCGCGCAGCTGTCGACGAAGATCGCCTGCCCGACCTGCATGCGCGCGTCCGTCTCCGGCAGCGGCGCCGGCGCGGACGGGCCGGCCGCGCCGCGCTCCTTCAGATAGACCGCGATCGCCTTCAGGTCCGCATCCGGCATTTTCGAGGTCGAATTCTCCACCACATCCTTCATCGGGCCGCTGGCGAGGCTGGTGCGGCTCTGGCCGGTCTTCAGGTACTGCACGATATCGTCGACCGACCATTTGCCCAGTCCCACATGCGGGTCGTTGGTGATGTTGGGCACGGTCCAGTTGTCGATCTGGTTGCCTTCGAGATAGCGCTCGTTCTTGCCGGCGCCGAACGCGTTGAACGGCGTATGGCACGCGCCGCAATGGCCGAGCCCCTCGACCAGATAGGCGCCGCGGTTGAACTCGTCGGAGCGTTTCGGGTCGGGCACGAAGGCGCCGGGCTTGAAGAACAGCGCATTCCATCCGACCATCGACAGGCGGATGTTGAACGGGAACGGCAGCGTGTTGCGGTTGACGCGATTGTCGACAGGAGCAAGCGAGCGCAGATAGGCGTAGATCGCGTCGAGATCCTTGCGCGTCACCCTGGTGTAATAGGGATAGGGAAACGCCGGATAGAGGAAGGTGCCGCCCGGCCGCCGGCCCTCATGCATGGCGCGCGCGAAATCATCCGCCGACCAGCTTCCGATCCCCGTCGCGTTGTCAGGCGTGATGTTGGGCGTCATGATCACGCCAAACGGCGTTTGCAGCGCGAGTCCCCCGGCAAACCGCCTGCCGCCGGGCACGGTGTGGCAGGCGGTGCAGTCGCCCGCGGTCGCCAGCGCCTTGCCGCGCTCGACGTCGGTAAAGGTGTCGGGATCGGCGATGGCGCGTTCGGCGCCAACCAGCAAGACGAGCGCGAGCGCGCCGCACAGCGTCGTAGCCCGCCGCAAGCCTGTCATGACGCCCCTCACGGCTGCACCAGCGGCGCGGGCGACTTCAGATAGTCGAAGATCGCGTCCAGCGCCCAATAGGTCAGCGCGCCCACCGTGCCGGTCGGGTTATAGCCGGCATTCTGCGGGAAGGCGGAAGCGCCCGTTACGAACACATTCGGCACGTCCCAGGATTGCAGGTAACGGTTGAGCACGCTGGTCCTGGGATCGCTGCCCATGATGGTGCCGCCGGTATTGTGCGTGGTCTGGTAGGGCACGACCGACCACGGTCCGACCAGGCGGCCGATCTGCGTGGTCTTGGCGCCCATCGCCTTCGCGATCTCGTCGCAACGATCGGCCATCCAGTTCGCCATCTTGCGCTCATTGTCCTGGTAATCGAAGGTCATGCGCATCAGCGGACGGCCGAGCGGATCCTTGTAGGTCGGATCGAGGTCGAGATAGTTGTTGCGGTAGCTCATCACGCTGCCCTGCGCGCCGACGGTGGTGACGCGCTGATAGGTGTCGTGCACCGCCTTCTTCCAGGCGCTGCCCCAGGTCGGCGTGCCGCGCGGCGTCGGGTGATAGAGGATCGGCCGTCCATTGGTATAGGCGCAGGTGATATTGGCGCCGCCGACAAAGCCGTGCGGGCCGTGATCGAAATTGTCGCTGTTGTAATCGTCGAGCGCCGCGCCCAGCGAACCCGCCGCCGCGAACGGATTGAACTTGGCGTCCTCGAAAAACGCCGTCGAACCGGAGCCGGTCTGGTAGGCGTAATTGCGCCCGACCACGCCCTCGCCCGTCGCGGGGTCGAACGGCCTGCCGATGCCCGACAGCAGCAGCAGGCGCACATTGAACAGGCTGTAGGCGCAGATCAGCACGAGATCGCCCGGCTGCTCCCACTCCTCGCCGCTCGCATCGACATAGGTCACGCCGGTCGCCATCTTGCCGTCGCCGGACAGGTTCACATGCATCACCTCGCACTCGGTGCGCGCCTCGAAGGTCGGCTCGCGCACCAGCGCCGGCAGCACGCAGGTCTGCGGCGAGGCCTTGGAATAGTTGGCGCAGCCGAACCGCTCGCAGAAGCCGCAATAGGTGCAGGGCGCCATGCTGCAACCATACGGATTGGTGTAGGCGATCGAGATGTTCGCCGACGGCCGCGGGAACGGATGCAGCCCCATGCCGCTCGCGGCCTTGGTGAACAACTCCTGCGCGTAGCCCTGCCGCATCGGCGGCGTCGGATAGTCGCGCTCGCGCGCGCCCTCGAACGGATTGCCGCCCGGTTGGACCTCGCCCTTGATGTTGCCGGCCTTGCCGGAGATGCCGGCGACGCGCTCGAACTTGTCGTAGTGCGGCTCGAGGTCTTCATAGGAGACCGGCCAGTCCTGGATCTGGTTGCCCTCGGGCAGGATCGCTTCGCCGTAGCGCTCGATCATGTGGCTGCGGATGCGGAAGTCGTCGGGCAGGAAACGCCAGGTCTGGCCGTTCCAGTGCACGCCGGCGCCGCCGACGCCGTTGCCGGGCAGGAAGCTGCCCCATTTGCGGATCGGCAGCGCCGTCTGCGACGGGTTGTTGCGCATGGTCAGCGTTTCCTGCTTCGGACGCAGGAAGATGTCGTGGCGCACCGCATAGCGCAGCTCGTCGGCGGCGGTCCCGATGTTGAAATCGGAGGCGGTGTCGCGCCACGGCCCGCGTTCGAGGGCTACGACCTCGAGCCCGCTGCGCGAAAGCTCGTAAGCCAGGATCGATCCGGTCCAGCCGAGGCCGACGATGACGACATCCTTGCGCGGAAGACGGCGGGCCATCAGCGTTCTCCCCAGGCGGCGCGGCCCTGCATGGAAACCGGCGGCAGCGTGTAGGCCTGGTTCGGCTTCTCCATCACGTCGCGAAAATCGTAGCGCACGCCGGGGAAGCCGACGAGCTTCCAGCCGACCATGTCGCGATTGCCGCCATAGATCGGATCGGCGAAATAGCCCTCGATGGTGTTGGTGTAGAGCGCGGAAAACAGCATGCGACTCGAGAAACCCTTGAACTGGACTTCGCTCTTTTCCATGGCCGCGATCAGCTTGTCCTTTTCGTCCGAATTGAGCTCGGTGAAGCCGCGGCCGCCATAGCTCTCCTTGCAATAGGCTTCGAGCGCGGCGAGCCCCAAGCGGTACTGCTGGCGCGGCGTCAGCGGCGACTGCAGGCCTTGCGACGGCAAGGGCGTCGCGGAGAACGGTCCCTGCATATAGAGCCAGTCGTGCCCGCCATAGGGTCCGGTCAGCTGGCGGTCGATGAAGGTGGTGACGCCGGCGTCCTTGGCGCCGGCGCCGAGTTCGTCGGTCGGAATCAGGCGATCGACGAAGGCATCGACAATGGTCGCTTCGGCCGGCGTGAAGAACAGATAGCCGCCGGGCACGACCGGGGTGACCGGATAGGCTTCGTTCGGCTTCCAGGGCAGCACTTTCGTGACGACCCGCGCGCCCGCGATCGAAGTCGTCATCAGAAGGGCTGCGCTGGCAAGCAGGCTGCGGCGTGTGACGCCGGAATGAGACGCATGCCGTTGCGGCGGTTTCCGGTTCGGCTGTCGGGCATCAATTCCAGGCATCATTCCCTCCTACCCCCGACCGGCGCGACCGATCTTGTACAATTGGCCGGTTCATTTCACGCGTCGCCACATCGGCGGCCGCGCCTTGACAGGATCGAGCAACGACCAATCGCCCTGCTCGAGCGGATAGCCTTTCGGGAACGGCGGCCGCAGCTCGAGGCCAAGCGAACGCAGGACACGATCGTCGCGATAGTAGCATTGCAGCACCACGCGGGTGAGCGTGCTTGCGGAAATGCCTCCCGTGCTGCGGAATTCGCTCGCGACCTCGTCGCGCTTTTCCCGATCGAGCTCGGCGAGCGGCCGGCCCGCGAGCCGCGCCAGATGATCGAGCGCTTCCGCGACACGCTCGATGTCGCGCCCGAGCGTCGCCAGGATGTCCGCCTGGATTTTCTCGTCGTCGGCGCCGGGCACGCGATATTGCTCGCTCGCGGGGACGATCATCGCGGCGACGGCGCGCAGATCGCTGCGCTGGCGCTGGGTCAGTGGCGCGGGAGCATGCATGGACATCTTCAATCGAACAGGTCGGCGAGGCGGCGCTTCATCTGGTCGGCAATGTAGAGCGCGATGGCCTGAATGGTCGAGGTCGGATTGACGCCGCCAGATGTCACGAACACGCTGCCGTCGACGATGAAGAGGTTCTTGACGTCATGCGAACGTCCCCATTCGTTGACGACGGAGCGTCCGGGATCAGTCCCCATGCGCGCGGTGCCGAGCAGATGCCAGCCGCCATAGAGGATCGGGCTGTTGACGCAGATATCGCTGGCGCCGGCGGCGGCGAGCACTTCCCTGGCGCGCGCGATGCCGTGCTCCATCATCTTCGCGCTGTTCTCGCTGATGGTGTAGTCGACCTTCGGCGCGGGGATGTCGTGACTGTCCTTGAGGACAGGATCGAGCGTGACGCGGTTGTGCTCCTCGGGCAGATCCTCGCAGATCGCGGAGAGCTGTAGCCGGTGGCCATTGAGCTTGCGGAACACCGCATGATGCTGTTCGCCCCAGGGCAGGACGCCCTTGGCCTCGCTCTGCACCGCTTCCATGACGGGCCCCATGCCACGCCCGAACTGGAAGGCGTAGCCACGAACGAAGCCGCGCGCGCGGTCAGTCTCGTAGAATTCCTTGCTCCACAGGCAGGTCGGCGGGGCGCGGTTGCTGTCGGTGAATTCGTCGACATAGCCATAGACCTGCGCATAGGGGTGGAACATCAGGTTCTTGCCGACGAGGCCGCTCGAATTGGCAAGCCCGTTCGGAAAGCGCCCCGATGCGGAGTTGAGCAGGAGCCGCGGCGTGCCGATGCCGTTGCAGGCGACGATGACGACTTCGGCCGGCTGGAATTGCTCGATGCCGTCCTTGTCGTAATAGACCACGCCGGACGCCATGCCGTGCTCGTTGGTCACGATCTCGCGCACCCGGCAATGCGTGCGCAGCTCGACGCCGGCGCGCTGGGCCAGCGGCCAATAGGTGATGTCGGTGGAGGCCTTCGCACCCTGCGCACAGGCCGGCGTGCAATGGCCGAGGTTGATGCAGCGTGCCCGCCCCTCATAGTCGGTCGTGGCAACCGTGGTGTCCGACGGCCACCAGTGCCAGCCGAGCTTGTTCATGGCTTGCCCGAGCATCGCGCCGGAGCGCCCGAGCGGCAATGGCGGCATCGGTGGAGTGGTCGGCGGAAAGGCGGGATCGCCCGAAAGGCCCGAGACGCCCATGATGCGGTCGTTCTCGGCAAAGAACGGCACGAGCGTCTCGTAATCGATCGGCCAGTCGTCGGCGACGCCGTCCAAGGTCCTGACCTTGAAATCGGAAGGATGCAGGCGCGGGAAATGCGCCGTGTACATGATGGTCGAGCCGCCGACGCCGTTGAAGTTCACCACCTTGATCGGCGAGTTGTCGTCGTTGATGGGATAGTCCTCGGGGCGCGCGCGGATGTTGGGGCTCGGCGAATAGTCGCCAAAGAAGCGGGCTTCCCAGTCCCGCCCCGTGCTCGGATAGTGCGCCGGGTTCATCCAGCCGCCCTGGTCCATGCAGAGGATATGCATCCTGGTCTCGGCGAGGCTCCAGGCGACGGCTGCGCCGGAAGCGCCAGCGCCGATGATCAGGACATCGACCGGATCGTTCATGCAGGCATTTCCTCCGGGCTCGACGATAGGATCAGAGCGGGCGATCAGTCAAAGCGTGGTGCGCCGCGCAGCCGACAAGGCCGCAATCGCGCAGCGCATGGGAGAACGAATGGCGGAATCGGACCACTGGCATGACCGCGCTTTCCGGATATGGTAGGCGATCGGGATTGGCGTCAGGCATCCCAGCGAGTGCGCATGCGTTCAGGACATTTTTATTGGTTTTTTCCGCTGTTGCTCGGCTTGTCCGTGGCAATAGCCGAGGCGCGCGCCGCGACCGCCGTGGTCAAGGACGGCAACACGATCCAGTTTGGCGATACCACCTATCGGCTGGAAGGCGTCGACGCGCCGGAGCTCGACCAGATCTGCATCGACGATCATGCCGATCCCTGGACCTGCGGCGTCGAAGCCCGGGACCAGTTGACCCGGCTGATCGCGGGACGATCAGTGCGCTGCGATGACCAGGGCCCCGACCGGATTTTCAAGCGGCGCCGCGCCGGCGTCTGCAAGGTGGAAGGCGAAGCCACGAGCCTCAATCAGCTGATGATTCGCCAGGGCTTTGCGCTGGACTTCGAACCCGCCGCCAGGGGCCGCTTCCTGCAGGATGAGGCGGCGGCCCGGGATGCGCGCCTTGGTCTGTGGAAGGGCTGCTTCGTGGCGCCGGCCGAATTCCGCGAGCGGGAGAAAGACGGCGCCCTGCGCGGCGCCGCCTGCCGCACCGATCGTGACCGCCAGATCCGCGAGGTGCTGTTTCCGGACGGTCTTGCGATGCCGTCGGCCTGCAACATCAAGGGCAAGTTCGCGGTGCGGGCGCGGGTGACCGGCAATATCGGCATCTACCATTTGCAGGGCTGCGCAAGCTATCCGGGCACCCAGCCGGATCGCTGGTTCTGCTCCGAGGACGAAGCCCAGGCCGCGGGCTTCCGCCGCGCCTTTAATTGCCGCGCCAGAACCGGCAGCCGGGAGTGAACGTCATGCGCCTGAAGGATCGCATCGCCATCGTCGTCGGTGCCGGGCAGAGCCCCGGCGAAGGCATGGGCAACGGCCGCGCCACCGCGCTGACCTTTGCCCGCGAGGGCGCCAGGGTGCTGTGCGTCGACCTCAACCTTGCGTCCGCGCAGGAAACCGTCGACCTGATCGCCGCCAAGGGCGGCACCGCGGCAGCCTTCCAGGCCGACGTCACCCGGGATGCCGAGATCAAGGCGATGATCGGCGAGGCGCTGGCGCGCTGGGGCCGCATCGATATCCTGCACAACAATGTCGGCGTCAGCCTCGCCGGCGGCGACGCCGAGCTGCTTCAATTGACCGAGGAGGCTTTCGACCGCTGCGTCGCCATCAACCTGAAGAGCTGCATCCTCGCCGCCAAGCACGTGATCCCGGTGATGCGAAAGCAGGGCAGCGGCGCCATCATCAACATCTCCTCGATGGCCGCGATCACCACCTACCCCTACGTCGCCTACAAGGCGACCAAGACCGCGATGATCGCGTTCACCGAACAGCTCGCCTACCAGAACGCCGAATACGGCATTCGCGCCAACGTCATCCTGCCGGGACTGATGGACACGCCGATGGCGGTCGACACCCGCGCGCGCGAATTCGGCAAGACCCGCGCCGAGGTCGCCGCCGAGCGCGACAGCAAGGTGCCGTTGCGGCGGAAGATGGGTACGCCCTGGGACGTCGCCAATGCCGCGCTGTTTCTGGCCTCCGACGAGGCCAGCTTCATCACCGGCGTGACGCTGCCGGTCGACGGCGGGGCCAGCGTGCGGCGGGGTTAATTCGTCCTCGCCCGCCGGCCGCGGCCGCGGCTGCGGCCATAGGTAAAATAAACCACCAACCCGATCACGAGCCAGATCGCGAATCGCAGCCAGGTATCTTCGGGCAGCCCGAGCATCAGCGCGATCGATGTCAGCGCGCCCGCCGGCGCGACCACCCAGATCAACGGCGCGCGGAACGGCCGCTTCAGCGCGGGATCGATGATGCGCAGCGCGAGCGTTCCGGCGGAAACAACCGCAAAGGCGAACAGCGTGCCGATGCTGACGAGCTCGCCGACGAGCCCGATCGGCAACAGCCCCGCGAGCAGTGCCGCCGCCGCGCCGCAGCCGATGGTCGCAACATGGGGCGTCTGGAAGCGCGGATGGATTTTTGCAAGGACCTGCGGCAACAGCCCGTCATGGGCCATCGCGCGGAAGATGCGCGGCTGCGCCATCAACATGACCAGGATCACCGAGGTGAGACCGAGCACGATGCCGAGCTTGATCAACGGCGACAGCCAGCCGATCCCTGCGGCGTCGATGCCGACGGCGATCGGATCGGGCACGTTGAGCCTGTCGAAAGGCACGATGCCCGTCAGCACGAAGCCAACCGCGACATACAGCACGGCGCAGATCGCGAGCGAGCCGAGAATGCCGATCGGCATGTCGCGGTTCGGCTCTCTCGCCTCCTGGGCTGCGGTCGAGATCGCGTCGAAGCCGATATAGGCGAAGAACACCACGGCGGCGCCGCGGATCACGCCGGACCAGCCAAAGACACCCTCGCCGGCATTCGGCGGAATGAAGCGCCCTTCGGGATTGGCCGCGGTCACCCAGTTCGCGGTCGTGACCGCATGTGCGGCCAAGGCGATGAACAGGAAGATCACGATCAGCTTGACCGCCACGACGAAGCTGGAAAACCGCGCGGATTCGCGGATGCCGATCACAAGCAAGGCCGAGATGAGGACGACCACGATGATTGCGGGCACGTTGAGGATGGCGCCGGTCGCGGCCCATGTGTGCGTCTGGGAATCGAAGGAGAGCGGCGCGGAGACGAATTGTGCCGGCAGAGTGATGCCGAAATCGCGTGCGAAGCTGACGACATAGCCCGACCAGCCGATCGCGACCGCGATGGCGCCCACCGCATATTCCAGGATCAGGTCCCAGCCGATGATCCAGGCGATCAGCTCGCCGAGCGTGGCATAGGCGTAAGTGTAGGCGCTGCCGCTGATCGGCACGGTCGAGGACATCTCGGCGTAGCAAAGCCCGGCGAAGGCGCAGGCGACCGCGCCGAGCACGTAGGACAGGGTGACGGCCGGGCCGGCATTGGCCGCCGCGGCATGGCCGGTGAGCACGAAGATACCCGCCCCGATGATGCCGCCGACGCCGAGCACGACGAGGTTGAGCGCGGACAGCGTGCGCTTCAAGGGCTGCACCTCGTCGCCGGCGCCGGCATGCGAGGCTTCCGCCAGAAGCTCAACAATGGATTTCCGCGCCCAGACGTCGGTCAATCATGCCTCCGGCAAGCAATTTGCGTCGAACAGTGAAGGCCGCCGCGCATCGCCCCGCAAGGTGATTAGTGGGAAATCCTCCAAATTGTTCCGTTGCCGTCCTCCGAGACGAGCAGTGCGCCGTCGCGCGCCACCGCAACGCCGACCGGACGGCCCCAGACCTCGGAGTCGTTGACGACGAAGCCGGTGACGAAATCCTCGTATTCGCCCGTCGGCACGCCGTCCTTCATCCGGATGCGGACGACCTTGTAGCCCGTGCGCTTCGACCTGTTCCAGGAGCCATGCTCGGCAGCGAAGGCGTCGCCGCGATAATCGGCGGGAAAGTTGTCGCCCTGGTAGAAGGCGAGGCCAAGCGAGGCCGAATGCGCCTGCAACAACACGTCGGGCACCGCGACCTTGTCCTTGAGGTCGCGGCGCGCGCCGGCATGGCGCGGGTCCTCATTGGCGCCGATGTAGAACCAGGGCCAGCCATAGAACCCGCTCTCCCGGACGCGGGTGACGTAGTCCGGCACCAGATTGTCGCCGAGGCCGTCGCGCTCGTTGGTGGAGCACCACACCGCGCCATTGGCCTGCTGCACCGCAAGGCCGACGCAGTTGCGGATGCCGGTCGCGAACAGCCGCTTGTCCTTGCCGCCGGGATCGAAGGACAGCACCGCCGCGCGATCAGTCTCATTGCCCCAGGCAGCGCCGACCGCATGCCGCGCGCTCCAGGCGGCAAGCCCGCCGGGCGGGCTGCCGAGGCCCTCGCCGTCATTGCCGGCCGAGCCGACCGAAACCAGCATTCGCTTGCCGTCGGCGGTGAAGGCGATGTCGCGGGTGGAGTGGCCGTAGCCGTGCGGCAGGTTGCCGACAACCGTCTGCGGAGGCCCCGATGCTTTCAGATCGCCGGAATGATAGGCGAACCGCACGACGCTGTCGGTGTTGGCGACGTAGACCCATTGCGGATTATCGCCACTGGGAAAGAAAGCGATGCCGAACGGCGCATGAAGGCCACCGGCAAACTTCTCATTGGCGACGAGCCTTGCCGAGCCCTCCGCCTGACGGAGCACGCGAATGCGCCCTGCGCGGGTCTCCGCCACGAAGATGTCGCCGTTGGGCGCGACGCGGATGATGCGCGGCCCGCTCAGGCCTTCAGCGAACAGGTCGGCCTTGAATCCCGGCGGCACCTGCGGCGTGGCGCCCTGGGGACGCGCCACCACCCGCGAGACATTGGCCGACGACGGTGTCGCGCCAGGCTTCGGCAAGTCGGCCGGCCTGATCAGTCTGATGGTGCCGGGCTTGTCGCCTCGCCAGTCGCCGAAGGCTTCGCTGCCCTGCAGGTGATCGGCGAGCGCCGCGCCCTGCCAGGTGATCAGCAGGGCTGTCAAAACCGCATATTTCATTGAACCTTCCCTGGCGGCCCCGAGTTGACGCCCGACCATAGGACAACGTCCCCTGCACCGAAATGCAGGGGGACATCACTTCGCCATTTCCGGAATGTGATCGGGCACGATCGGCGGCGGAAGCGGCGAGCCGCGCTCGCATCCTGGCGTTCGGTTCAGGTCCGCGTGGTCTGGTGCGTCGTCAACGAATTGGCGGTATGGACCTGCCTGATCGTGGTCGCCGTCGCAAACGCTACCGCAATGCCGAAGGCGACAATGAGCGCGATCAAGACGGATTTCGGGCGCATGACGCGACCTCCCATGTCTCTCCTCCACCCACTGGTCATATGGCGCGCGAGGCGGCCGGATTAAAGCCCCACAGGAAATCGGCACAGGCAAATCAGGTCCACGGCACCCCGGGGCATGCTGGCGACGAGGACGTTGGACGAAGACGTTCAGTGCCGGTCGGGCGCTTGGTCGGCATCCTGGTGGTCGCGCTGCGCTTCCTTCTCGGCCTTGCGCTCCTGCTCCCTGCCCTCGTCGACGAGCTCGCGATCGCCGATCATCTCGCCAACGACCTGCTTGGTTCGGCCCTGGGCCTTTTCGCGGAACTTGCTCATCACATCTTATCCGGCTTGCCCTCCTCATGGAGCGGCTTCACGGCCCGGTTCGACTCCGGCATCTTGTCGCGCCCCTGATCGCCAGTGGCGTCACTGCCGCCGGAGGTGGATGTGCCGCTGCCGCTGCGATTCGGCTTCATTGCGCTGCCCGTGGTTGGCGACGAGCCGGGTGTGGCGGAGCTCGCCGCCGGATCGCCGGTGGTTGAACCACGTCCGCTGGGGACGCCCGACTGCGCCCAGGTAAGGCCGCTCGCGAACACCGCGATGGCACAGACGATCGCAGACTTCATGGCAGTCTCCTTCAACGGCTAATCGTTAACGTCTCGGAAAATGGCGGGTTCCAATTCTCCGGAAAACGCGCCCGCGGTAGGCCAAAACGACGCGCGCAATGGAACCCGCGCGCCGCGGCGGCGTTGTTGCGCCTGTACCGAATCGAGCGGGTTCCATTTTTCGAGCATTGCGTTGTTTGCTTGCTTTGAGATTCTGCGGCGCTTCAAATGCGTCACCTGCTGCGCCGACTCAGGCGCGCATTACTGGGGGAATATATGAGCGATCTCGATCCCGGCCCGGCGACGCAAGACCCCCGCCCAGTTCCCCGACGAAAAAATGGTTCAGGCGATCCACCGGATTCACGGCAGGAGTTGCTGCACGCACTACAGGCGATGCGCTCCGGCGATTTCTCGGTGCGGATGAGCGGCGATCAGCTCGGCATCGATGGCAAGATCGCCGACACCTTCAACGAGATCATCGCGGCCAACGAGCGCATGGCGCAGCAGCTCGAGCGTGTCGGCCAGGTGGTCGGCCGCGAAGGCAAGACCCGCCAGCGTGTCCGCTTCGGACTCGCCTCCGGCTCATGGGCCGACATGGAGAACTCGGTCAACACCCTGATCGACGATTTGCTGTGGCCGACGCGCGAGGTGACGCGAGCGGTCGCCGCCGTGGCGCAGGGCGACCTCCTGCAAACCGTGAAGCTCGACGTCGACGGGCGGCCGCTCGGTGGCGAATTCCTGCAGTCGGCCAACATCGTCAACACCATGATCAAGCAGCTTTCGGTGTTCACCTCCGAGGTGACGCGCGTGGCGCGCGAGGTCGGCACCGAAGGCAAGCTCGGCGGACAGGCGCAAGTCCCGGAAGTGACCGGCGTGTGGAAGGACCTGACCGAAAGCGTCAACTCGATGGCCAACAACCTGACCGGCCAGGTGCGCAACATCGCCGAGGTGACGATCGCGGTCGCCAATGGCGACCTGTCGAAGAAGATCACGGTCGACGTGCGCGGCGAGATCCTGCAGCTCAAGGAAGCCATCAACACGATGGTGGACCAGCTGCGCTCCTTCGCCTCCGAAGTGACGCGCGTGGCGCGCGAGGTCGGCACCGAGGGCAAGCTCGGCGGCCAGGCGATCGTGCCCGGCGTCGCCGGCACCTGGAAGGACCTGACCGACTCCGTGAACGCGATGTGCGGCAACCTGACGGCGCAGGTCCGCAATATCGCCAACGTCACCACGGCGGTCGCCCGCGGCGACCTGTCGCGCAAGATCACCGTCGACGTGCGGGGCGAAATCCTCGAACTGAAGGACACCATCAATACGATGGTGGACCAGCTCAACTCGTTCGCGTCCGAAGTGACGCGCGTGGCGCGCGAGGTCGGCACCGAAGGCAAGCTCGGCGGCCAGGCGCAGGTGCCCGGCGTCGCCGGCACCTGGAAGGACCTGACCGACAGCGTCAACTTCATGGCGTCGAACCTCACCGCGCAGGTCCGCAACATCGCCGACGTCGCGACCGCGATCGCGGGCGGCGACCTGTCGAAGAAGATCACGGTCAACGTGTCGGGCGAAATCCTGCAGCTCAAGGAAACGCTCAACACCATGGTGGACCAGCTCAACGCGTTTGCCGGCGAGGTGACGCGCGTGGCGCGCGAGGTCGGCACCGAAGGCAAGCTCGGCGGACAAGCCAACGTGCTCGGCGTCGCCGGCACCTGGAAGGATCTGACCGAGAGCGTCAACTCGATGGCGAGCAACCTCACCGCGCAGGTCCGCAACATCGCGGAGGTGACGACCGCAGTCGCGGGTGGCGACCTGTCAAAGAAGATCACCGTGGACGTGCGCGGCGAAATCCTCGAGCTGAAGGACACCATCAACACGATGGTGGACCAGCTCAACGCGTTCGCCGGCGAAGTGACGCGCGTGGCGCGCGAGGTCGGCACCGAGGGCAAGCTCGGCGGCCAGGCATTGGTGCGCGGCGTCGCCGGTACCTGGAAGGACCTGACCGACAGCGTCAACTCGATGGCGAGCAACCTCACCGCGCAGGTCCGCAACATCGCCGAAGTCGCCACCGCGGTGGCCAAGGGCGACCTGTCGAAGAAGATCACGGTGAACGTGTCGGGCGAAATCCTGCAGCTCAAGGAAACGCTCAACACCATGGTCGACCAGCTCAACGCGTTCGCCGGCGAGGTGACGCGCGTGGCGCGCGAGGTCGGCACCGACGGCAAGCTCGGCGGACAAGCCGAGGTGCCCGGCGTCGCCGGTACCTGGAAGGATCTGACCGACAGCGTCAACTCGATGGCCGGCAACCTCACCGCGCAGGTCCGCAACATCGCCGAAGTCGCGACCGCGATCGCCAATGGCGACCTGTCGCGCAAGATCACCGTCGACGTGCGCGGCGAAATCCTGCAGCTCAAGGAAACGCTCAACACGATGGTCGACCAGCTCAACCGCTTCGCGGGCGAGGTGACGCGCGTGGCGCGCGAGGTCGGCACCGAAGGACGCCTCGGCGGCCAGGCCAACGTGCCCGGCGTCGCCGGCACCTGGAAGGACCTGACCGACAGCGTCAACTCGATGGCCGGCAACCTCACCGCGCAGGTGCGCAACATCGCCGAGGTGACGACGGCGGTCGCCCGCGGCGACCTGTCGCGCAAGATCACCGTCGACGTGAAGGGCGAAATCCTCGAGCTGAAGAACACCATCAACACCATGGTGGACCAGCTCAACGCCTTCGCCTCCGAAGTGACGCGCGTGGCGCGCGAGGTCGGCACCGAGGGCAAGCTCGGCGGCCAGGCCGAAGTGCCGGAGGTGGCCGGCACCTGGAAGGATCTGACCGACAACGTCAACTTCATGGCCTCGAACCTGACGGCGCAGGTCCGCAACATCGCCGAGGTCGCAACCGCCATCGCCGGCGGCGACCTCTCGAAGAAGATCACCGTCGACGTGCGCGGCGAAATCCTGCTGCTCAAGGACACCCTGAACACGATGGTGGAGCAGCTCCGCTCCTTCGCCGCCGAAGTGACGCGCGTGGCGCGCGAGGTCGGCACCGAGGGGCGGCTCGGCGGCCAGGCCGTGGTGCCCGGCGTCGGCGGCACCTGGAAGGACCTGACCGACAACGTCAACCTGCTCGCCGCCAACCTCACGACACAGGTCCGCAACATCGCCGAAGTCACGACCGCGGTCGCCCGCGGCGACCTGTCGCGCAAGATCACCGTCGACGTGAAGGGCGAAATTCTCGAGCTGAAGAACACCATCAACACCATGGTCGACCAGCTCAACGCGTTTGCCGGCGAAGTGACGCGCGTGGCGCGCGAGGTCGGCACCGAAGGCAAGCTCGGCGGACAGGCGCAGGTGCCCGGCGTCGCCGGCACCTGGAAGGACTTGACCGACACCGTCAACTTCATGGCCGCCAACCTGACCGAGCAGGTGCGCGGCATCGTCAAGGTGGTGACCGCGGTCGCCAACGGCGACCTGAAGCAGAGCCTCACCGTGAAGTCGAAGGGCGAGGTTGCTGCCCTTGCCGAGACCATCAACAACATGACCGCGACGCTCGCGACCTTCGCCGATCAGGTGTCCAGCGTGGCGCGCGAGGTCGGCGTCGAAGGACGGCTCGGCGGACAAGCCAACGTGCCCGGCGCGGCCGGCACCTGGAAGGACCTGACCGGCAACGTCAACCTGCTTGCCGCCAACCTGACCTCGCAGGTGCGCGCGATCGCGGAGGTGGCGACCGCGGTGACCAAGGGCGACCTCACCCGCTCCATCCAGGTCGATGCGCGCGGCGAAGTGGCGGAGCTGAAGGACAACATCAATACGATGATCACCAACCTTCGGCTCACCACCGACCTCAACACCGAGCAGGACTGGCTGAAGACCAACCTTGCCCGCTTCACCAACATGCTGCAGGGCCAGCGCGATCTCGCCACCGTCGGCCGGCTGCTGCTCTCCGAGCTGACGCCGCTGGTCAACGCCCATATGGGCGTGATCTACCAGGTCCTCGCCGAGGAGGACCCGCAGCTCAACCTGCTCGCGGCCTACGCCAGCGATGGCATCTATCCGCACCAGCAGATCGTGCAGTTCGGCGTCGGCCTGATCGGGCAATGCGCGATGGACAAGCGCCAGCGGCTGGTTTCCGACATCCCGTCGGACACCACGCCGGTCAATTCGGCCCTGATGCGCGTGATGCCACGGAATCTCGTGGTGCTGCCGGTGCTGTTCGAGAACCAGGTCAAGGCGGTGATCGAGCTTGCCTCCGTGAGCTCGTTCACGACCTCGCAGATGACGTTCCTCGAGCAGCTCACCGACTCCATCGGCATCGTGCTCAACTCGATCGAGGCCACGATGCAGACCGAGGGCCTCCTGAAGCAGTCGCAGCAGCTCGCCACCGAACTGCAAACCCAGCAGAAGGAGCTGCAGCAGACCAACGAGCAGCTCGAGCAGAAGGCCCAGCAGCTCGCCGAGCGCAATGTCGAGGTGGAGCGCAAGAACCAGGAAATCGAGCAGGCCCGCCGCGCGCTGGAGGAAAAGGCGACCGAGCTCGCCCTCACCTCCAAGTACAAGTCCGAGTTCCTGGCCAACATGTCGCACGAGCTGCGCACGCCGCTGAACAGCATCCTGATCCTGGGCCAGCAGCTCACCGAAAACCCGGACGGCAACCTGACGGCCAAGCAGGTCGAATTCGCGCGCACCATCCACGGCGCCGGCACCGACCTGCTCAACCTGATCAGCGACATCCTCGACCTTTCCAAGATCGAGTCCGGCACCGTCACCGTCGATGCCGAGGAGATCCTCACCACCAGCCTGCTCGACACCGTGGGCCGGCCGTTCCGCCACGAGGCCGAGAACCGGCAGCTCTCCTTCAACATCGAGCTTGATCCGAATCTCGCGCGCAGCATCGTCACCGACTCCAAGCGCCTGCAGCAGGTGCTGAAGAACCTGCTGTCGAACGCATTCAAGTTCACCGCCGAAGGCGGCGTGCGGCTACGGGTGTCCGGCGCGCTCGGCGGCTGGAGCGTCGATCATCCGCTGCTCAACAGCGCGCCCGCGGTGATCGCCTTCGAGGTGTCCGACACCGGTATCGGCATCCCGCCCGAGAAGCAGAAGCTGATCTTCGAGGCGTTCCAGCAGGCGGACGCCGGCACCAGCCGCAAATATGGCGGCACCGGCCTCGGCCTTGCCATCAGCCGCGAGCTCGCAAGCCTGCTCGGCGGCGAGATCCATCTGCGCAGCGCGCCCGGCAAGGGTTCGACCTTCACGCTTTACCTGCCGCTGAAATATTCCGGTCCCACGGTGGCGCCGCGCCTCAACGTGTCGCCGGCGCAATATGCCTCAGCCCCCGCGCTACAGGCGACGGCGCCGGAACGCGTCATCGAGCAACTGCCCGACGACCGGCTCAATCTGGAACCCGGCGACACCATCCTCCTGATCGTCGAGGACGACCCGCATTATGCGCGGGTGCTGATCGATCTGGCCCGCGACAAGGGCTTCAAGGTCCTGGTGGCAAGCCGCGGCGCGGAAGCGCTCGACCTCGCCAAGCAGTACCAGCCGGCGGCGGTCTCGCTCGACGTGTTCCTGCCCGACATGCTCGGCTGGACCGTGCTGAGCCAGCTCAAGCACAACCCGCTGACGCGCCATATCCCGGTGCAGATCATCACGCTCGACGAGGACCGCCAGCATGCGCTGGCGCGCGGCGCGTTCTCCTTCGTCAACAAGCCGACCACGACCGAGGGGGTCAGCGCTGCGCTGGCGCAGATCAAGGAATACGCCAAACCGCGGCGCAAGCGGCTCCTGATCGTGGAAGACAATGCGGCCGAACAGATGGGCATCCGCGAACTGCTCGACCATGACGACATCGAGATCGTTACCGCCGACACCGGCGCCGGCGCGCTGTCCGCGCTTCGTGGCCGGCCCTGCGACTGCGTGGTGCTCGACCTGCGGCTGCCGGACATGACCGGCTTCGAGGTACTCAACGAAATCCGCAACGACAACGAACTGTCCAATGTTCCGGTCGTCGTTTTCACCGGCCGGGAACTGTCCGCCGAGGAGGACGCGGAACTTCACACCATGGCGCGCAGCATCGTGGTCAAGGGAGTGGAATCGCCAGAGCGGCTGCTCGACGAAACATCACTGTTTCTGCACCGCGTGATCACGGAACTGCCGGCCGAGAAACAGCGGATGCTGGAGAAGCTCAACAGTTCCGACGAAGACCTCGTCGGCAGGACCGCGCTCCTGGTCGACGACGACGCCCGCAACATCTTCGCGCTCTCGAGCGTGCTGGAGCGGCGCGGTATGAAGGTGCTTACCGCGACCACCGGCAGCGAAGCGGTCACGCTGGTCAAATCGAACACCGAGATCGCGATCGTGCTGATGGACATCATGATGCCGCAGATGGACGGTTACCAGACCATCGGCGCGATCCGTCAGAACCCGGCGTTCGGTCGGCTACCGATCATCGCGCTCACCGCAAAGGCAATGAAGGGTGATCGGGAGAAATGTCTGGAAGCGGGCGCATCCGACTACTTGGCCAAGCCAGTCAATACCGAACAACTGCTTCTCGCCATTCGCATGTGGCTACATCGCTGACCGGTTGCCGCATGATGGAGCATGAAAAGGTAAATATCCTTCTGGTCGACGATCAGCCCGCGAAGCTGCTCGCCTATGAGGTGATCCTCAAGGAGCTCGGCGAGAACCTCGTGGTCGCCGCGTCTGGCCGCGAGGCGCTGGAAATCCTGCTGAAGAACGAGATCGCGATCATCCTGGTCGACGTCTGCATGCCGGAGCTCGATGGCTTCGAGCTCGCGGCCATGATCCGCGAACATCCGCGCTTTCAGAAAACCGCGATGATCTTCATCTCGGCGATTCAGGTCAGCGATATCGATCGGCTGCGCGGCTACGAAATGGGCGCCGTCGATTATGTGCCGGTTCCGGTCGTGCCCGAGGTGCTGCGGGCCAAGATCAAGGTGTTTGCCGAACTCTACCGCAAGACCCGTCAGCTCGAGCGCCTCAACACCGAGCTCGAGGATCGCGTTCGCGCGCGCACGGCCGAGCTCGAGCGTTCGACCGCGCAGCTCGTCGAGAGCGAGCAGCGCCGCAGCATGGCGATTGCCGCCGGCAAAATGGGGTCCTGGGACTGGGACTGGATCAACGGCGACTGGATGTGGGACGACGGGCAATACCGGATTTTTGGTGTCGACCCGGAAAAGTTCGAGGTCACCTCGGTGAACATCCAGGCGCTGCTGCACCCCGATGACGTCGAAGCGCTGCGCAAGGTGGTCGTCGAATTCACCAAGGGGGCGCGGTCCTACGAGGCGGAATTCCGCATCTGCAGGCCTGACGGCGAGGTGCGCTGGTGCGTCGGCACCGCGGCTGCGACCGTGGACAGGCAAAGCCGGGTCGTCCGCATCAGCGGCGTCACCATCGACATCACCGAACGCAAGCGCGCTGAAGAACGCCAGAGCCTGCTGACACGGGAAGTCGACCATCGCGCCAAGAACGCGCTGGCGCTGGCCCAGTCGATCGTCCGTCTCACCCGCGCCGACAACGTCAAGACCTACGTCGATGCGGTTGAAGGCCGCATCAGCGCGCTGGCGCGCGTGCACACCATCCTGTCGCTGTCGAGCTGGCAGGGCGCCGAGATCAGCCGGCTGGTCGATGAAGAGCTCGCACCCTATTCGCGCGCCGGCCAGATCAAGCTTTCCGGCATGGAGGTGCAGCTGCAGCCGGCGACTGCCCAGACGCTCGCGCTCGCCCTGCACGAGCTCGTCACCAATTCCGCGAAATATGGCGCGCTCTCGGCGCTGTCGGGCCAGCTCGCGATCAAATGGCAGGTCGACGACAACGTGCTGGCGGTGACCTGGGAGGAATCCGGCGGACCAGTGGTGCTGCCGCCGACGACGCGCGGATTTGGCACGCGCAGCCTGATCGCAAGCGTGGAAACCCAGCTCGGCGGACAGACCGCGTTCGATTGGCGCCCCGAGGGCCTGGTCTGCCGGCTCACGGTGCCGCTGGCGCGGCAGGCGCTGACGCCGTCGCAGGCCGCCGATGCCTCGGCGAGCCGCCTGCAGCGGGTATCCTGAGCGTCTCCGGCACGATCGACTATGCCGCGGGCTGCCTCACCAAGGCGATCGCCGCATCGACCGCATCACCCAGTCGCTCCACGATAGTATCGACCTGCGCCGCATTCACGATGAAGGGCGGCGCCAGCAACACGATGTCGCCGTTGACACCGTCGATGTTGCCGCCCATCGGATAGACCATCAGCCCGCGCGCCATCGCTTCGCGCTTGATCTGCGCGTGGAGCTTCGCCTGCGACGCGAATAGCCGCCTGGTGTCGCGATCGGCCACGAGCTCAATGCCGCGGAACAGCCCGCGCCCCCTGATGTCGCCGACATGATGGTGATTGGCGAAGCGCTCCTCCAGCCGCCGCTGCAGATGGCCGCCCATCGCCACCACGTTCTGCAGCAAATTGTCGCGCCGGATGACTTCCTGCACCGCAAGGCCCGCGGCCGCCGCCATCGGATGGCCGGTATAGGTATGACCATGTTGGAAGAAGCCCGAGCCCTTCGAGAAGGCCTCGAAGATCGCGCCTGAGAGCAGCACCGCGCCGACCGGCTGATAGCCGCCGCCGAGTCCCTTGGCGATGGTCATGAGGTCGGGCGCCACGCCGTCCTGCTCGCAGGCATGCAGCGTGCCGGTACGGCCCATGCCGCACATCACCTCGTCGAGGATCAAGAGCACGCCGTAGCGGTCGCAGATCGCGCGGATGCGCTTGAGATAGTCCCCCGCCGGCGGCACCGCGCCGAGCGTGGCGCCGACCACGGTCTCGGCGACGAAGGCGATGACCTGGTCGCCTCCGAGTTCGAGGATCTTGTCCTCCAGCGCCTGCGCCGCACGCGCGGCGTAATCCGCCTCGCTCTCGCCGGCCTCGCGCAACCGATAGGCGTAGCAGGGCTCGATATGGTGGGTCTCGAACAGCAGCGGCTGGAACTGGGCACGACGCCAGGCATTGCCGCCGGTCGCGAGCGCCCCCAACGTGTTGCCGTGATAGCTCTGACGGCGCGCGATGATGTGGCGGCGCTGGCTTTCGCCCTTCTCGACGAAATATTGCCGCGCCATCTTGATGGCCGCCTCGACCGCCTCCGACCCGCCGCTCACGAAATAGACGTGGTCGATTCCCTGCGGAGCATCCTCGACCAGGCGGTCGGCGAGCTTCTCGGCGACCTCGCTGGTGAAGAAGCCGGTATGCGCGTAGGCCAGCGCGTCAAGCTGCTTGTGCAGCGCCGCGATCACATCGGGGTGGCCGTGGCCAAGGCAGGAAACCGCAGCACCGCCCGAGGCGTCGATATAGCTCTTGCCGTTCTGGTCGAACAGCTCGATGCCCTTGCCGCCGACGGCAACCGGCATCACGGCATTGGCGACGCGATGGAGGATATGGGTCACGGCCGCTGCTCCCTCGGCTGGGCTTGTTCGCAAAGGATTTTGCGAGAGCTTCAGCCGATTGCGGCGGTGATGGCAAGGCTAAATGCGGTATAGCCGGGCCGCGGTATCGTGGAGGATTGCGGCCTGCTCGCGATCGCTGAACGTCGCGATGGTGCTGCGAAAGGTCCGGTATAGCGTCTTGTAGTCGGTCCACAGCTTTTCGATCGGGAAATTGCTGCCATAGCAGCAGCGATCGGCGCCGAAAATGGCGACCGTCTCTCCGATGACGAACTTCATCAGCTCCGCGCGGCATTCATGCACGAAGGTGCCGAGGCCGGAAAGCTTGACGTTGACGTTCGGACAATCCGCAAGCGCCCGCATCCCCTCGCGCCACAGCCTGACGCCGCTGGCCGAGGTATCCTCGAGCATCCCGGCATGTTCGAGCACGAAAACGATGTCCGGGTACGCACGCGCGAGCCTTGCGCCGTCGGCCATCTGACTGGTGAAGACCTGGATTTCGAACAACAGTCCGTGGTCAGCAAGCGCGGCCAGGCCGCGCCGCCAGGCGGCGTCGTTCATCACGTCAGGTCGCGGGGCGAAGCGATATTGCGCCTTCTCGTGCCAGTGCAGCTGCTGGCGGATGCCGCGCGTCGCCGGCAGTTTTGCCAGCCGCGCGATCAGCGCCGGCGCGTCCTCGTCCGCAAGATCCGCATGCGCAACATTGGCGTGCGGCCATCCGGTCGCATCGATCACCGACTGTACCCAGAGTGCCTCGTCATAGCTCTTGCCCGCAGGCCAGTTGGTCTGGACATAGACCGACTTGACGACGTCGCAACTCTTGATGTCGTCGCGGTATTCCTCAATCGGATAGTCGCGGCAGATCGGCGCATAGGGGCCGAAGATGCGCGGCACCTGCGGGCCCGAAAGCCAGGGCAGGTCGCCAAGCCGCCAGATGTGGTGATGGGCATCAATGGTCGGAACGGGCTTCATCGTCGTCGCTGCCCCTCACGCTTTCGCGGCCGCGTCCTTGCCGAAAAACTCCGCCGCAATGCTGTTGGTCTCGATGGCGGCGGGAATGCCGCAATACATCGCGACCAGCAACAGCACGTCCTGCACCTGCTCCCGCGTACAGCCGTTGGCAAGCGCGCCTCTGGCATGGACCCGGAACTCGGTGGTCCGGCCGCTCGCGGCCGTGATCGCGAGCATCACGAGGCTGCGCATGGCGTCGGAAAGGCCCTGCCGTTCCCAGACGTCGCCATAAACATAGGCATTGATGATATTCTGCAGCGGCGCGCCGAATTCGCCCGCGGCCGCCATCCGCTTCTCGACATCGGCGGCGCCGAACATCTTTTTGCGGCGCCGAAGACCGCGCGCATGCAAATCCGTGACGTCGACCATGACGGCCTCGCTTCCTCCGGGGGAGTTCAGTCCTCGATTTATACGGACAAATTTGTCACTATTCAATCCAGGAGCAGTCTCTCGGCTTGCGCTTCCTCAAACTTTGTCCGTATAAATTACAAAAATGCGGGAGACGTCCGATGACCCTGCCCCTGCGCCTGCTTGCCGGCCTGTGCGCGCTTGCGCTCGCGACGCCGAACGCCCGCGCCGCCGACGACTACCCGCAGCGGCAGATCCGGATCATCGTGCCGTTTCCGGCCGGCGCGGGTCCTGACAATGTTGCGCGCCTGATCGGACAGCATCTGCAGGATGCGTTCGGCCAGACCGTGCTGATCGAAAACCGCGCCGGCGCGCTCGGCAGCATCGGCGCGCTGGAGGTCGCCCGCAGCGCGCCGGACGGCTATACGCTCGTGATGGGCACCAACACCACCCATGCCAGCAACGTGGCGAGCCTGAAGAACCTGCCCTACGACCCGGTGAAGGATTTCGCGCCGATCATCCGGACCACCACCACGGCGATGGTGCTGCTGGTGAAGCCGAGCTTTCCGGCCAAGGACCTGCCGCAGTTTCTCGCCTACACCAAATCCCATCCGAACCTGACTGCGGGCTTCGGCTCCGGCGCGTCGCAGATCTCGGTCGCTCAACTGCAGTCGCGCGGCGGCGTGTCGCTGGTCGCGGCGTCCTATCGCGGCGTGCCGCAGGCGATGACCGACGTCATGGCCGGCGTGATCGACCTGACTTTCGGCGATTTTTCGGTGGCGATCCCGCAGATGCAGGGCGGCACGCTGCGCGGCATTGGCGTCACCTCGCCGAAGCGCAACGAGCTGCTGCCTGACCTTCCCGCGCTTGCCGAGGCGATGCCGGACTTCGAGGCGACGATCTGGTACGGACTGCTGGCGCCGGCCAACACGCCCGCCCCGATCGTCGACAAGATCTACGCGGAATGCGCGAAGTTCCTGGCGATGCCGGCAACCCGGGAGAAGCTCGCCAATGTCGGCGTCATCGTCTCTCCGCTGCCACCGGCCGAGTTCGGTGCCTTCATCCGCAGCGAGATCGTGCGCTGGACGGCGGCCATCAAGGACGCCGGAATCGAGCCGCAATAGCACGCGAGGACGAACCGTGGTCGCGCAACAGGACGAGCGCATCGGCATCGTCGGGCTTGGCCTGATGGGCATGGCGCTGGGCGCGCGCCTGATCGATGCGGGGGTCGCGCCGGTCGGTTTCGACATCGACCCCGCGCGCGGCGCGTCATTTGCCGCCGCCGGCGGGGTGCTGGCTGCGTCGGTGGCAGACACCGTGGCGCGATCCCGGATCGTGCTGATTGCGGTGTTCGACGCCGCGCAGGTGCAGGCGCTGCTCGCCGATCTCGCAAGGCCGGCGATGCCGACGCGCCCGGTCCTGATCTGCACCACGACCTGCGTGCCCCAGGAAATCGCCGCCATTGCGGGGCATGCCGCTCTGGCCGGCTTTCCGCTGGTGGAGATGCCACTATCGGGCACCAGTGCAGAAGTACGCCATGGTTCGGCGCTCGCGCTGATCACAGGCCCGCGCGAGGCGATCGCTGCCGCCCAAGACGTTCTCGAAATCATCTGTCCTGAACGCATTGCGCTACCCGCGATCGGCGACGCCGCCCGCCTCAAGCTTGCGATCAACCTGATTTTGCAAAGCAACCGCGCGGCGCTCGCCGAAGGCATTGCCTTTGCGGAAGCCATGGGCCTCAATGGCGAGGCTTTCCTTGCCGCCGTGCGGCGGTCTGCCGCCTATTCGCGGGTGATGGATATCAAGGCCGAGAAGATGCTGAAAGGGGATTTTGCTCCGCAATCCCGTATCGCCCAGACGCTGAAGGACGCCGAATTGATCCTGAAGGAAGCTGACAGCCATGATCTGCCGCTGCCGATGACGTCGACGCAAGCAGCACTGCTGCGCAAGGCGATCGCGCTGGCCGGCCCCGATGCGGACAGCGCCGCGATCATCGAGGCCGTCCGCGCCGGCCGTCGGCAATCCGAAAGGCCGTCATGATCAACGCCGCGATCATCGGGCTCGGACGCTGGGGTCGCAGCCTCATCGAGGCCGCGGGTACAGGGCGCATCAGGATCACGCGCGCGGTGGAGACCGATCTGGCGCGCGCACGCGACTTTTGCGCGCAGCATCGCCTCGATCTCACCGACGATTTCGAGGCCGTGCTCGCCGATGACGCGATCAAGGCCGTGCTGCTGGCGACGCCGCACTCGCTGCACCTGCCGCAGGTGATCGCCGCGGCCCGCGCCGGCAAGCAGGTGTTCTGTGAAAAGCCGCTGGCGCTGCGCCGCGACGATGCGCAGGCGATGTTCGCGACCTGCCGCAAGGCAAACGTCCTGCTTGCCGTCGGCCACAACCGCCGGTTCTGGCCTTCGATGGCCGCGTTGCGCGCGATCGTCGCGAGCGGCGAGCTCGGCGAGCTGCTCCATGTCGAGGGTCACAACAGCAACGAGAATTCCGAGAAGATCATGGAAGGCTGGCGGCTGTCGCCGGAGGAATCGCCCGGCGGCGGATTGACCGGCGCCGGCATGCACGTGCTCGAAGGCTTCGTCAGCATGCTCGGCCCCGTCAGCCGGGTCTATGGCCGCCTCTCCTCACACGAGGCCGGCCCCCCGCCGCGCGATTGCGCCATGCTTGCGATCGATTTCGCCAGCGGCGTCACCGGCACGCTCGCCACCGTGCGCGCAACACCTTTCTTCTGGCGCGTCCATGTGTTCGGCACCGCAGGATCGGCCGAGGTGCTGGACGACAGCACCATGGTGATGCGCCGCTCCGGCCGCCCGCCCGAAACGATCCGCTACACGGCGATCGACACGCTGGCCGCCGAGCTCGATGCCTTTGCGGACGCGATCGAAGGCACACGCCCCTTCCCCGTGCCGGAACACGAGGTGCTGGCGACGCTGGCCGCCTTCGAGGCCGCGCTCCGGTCGATGCAGAGCGGCCAGCCCGCGGATTGTCATGGCTGACAAACCGCGCAAGCAGAGGCCCTCGCGCTACCGCGACATCGCAGGCAAGCTGCAGAAGGAGGTCCGGCTCGGCCGTTACGGGGTCGGCGACCTGCTGCCGACCGAGACCGAGCTGATGGCGCAGCACGCAGCGAGCCGGCAAACCGTGCGCGAGGCGCTCCGCATCCTGATCGACCAGGGCCTGATCGTGCGGCGCGCCGGCCTCGGCTCGGTGGTGATCGCCGCGGAGCCGCCCGTCCTGTTCACCCACAGCGTCACCTCGCTCAACGAATGGCTGCGCTATTCGAACGAGACCTATCGCGAGGTCGTCGCTACCCGCGAGATCACTGCCGACCGCAAGCTCGCAGGCCTGCTGAAATGCGAGCCTGGCAAGCACTGGTTCCTGATCGAGGCTGTCCGCCGCGCCGACCAGTTTGCGGCGCCGCTTGGATGGGTCGAGATCTACGTGCTGCGCAAGTTCGCCGGCGTGGTGAAGCGCAGCGACCATGGCCGCGCGCCGGTGCACGAGCAGATCGCCAGGATGTTCGGCCAGACCACCGAATATGCCCAGATGGAGATTTTTGCGCGCGGCATGCCGGCGGGTATCGCGCGGGCGCTGAAGGTCAAGCCGGGATCGCCTGCGCTGACTGTGGTGCGCCGCTATTACGGCCTCAAGGAGGAGTTGTTCGAGGTCACCGTCACCACGCATCCCGAGGGACGCTACACCTATTCCATGGACATGCAGCGCTCGCTGCGGCCGCGCGCCTGATGCATCGCCCGTTGCTGGAGTCATGCGAACCGGACGACAAGTCATCCGAACCGGATGATCACATTTCCTTGCGCAATTGTGATCGCGCACGGTAGAGAAAATGCCCGCGAATCGCATGCCAAATGCGATGGCGATCACTATCTCACGCGAACTCTATTCGGACGGTGCGAACAGCCGGTCTAGATTCGCGTTCAATCCGAATCACCCTCAAGCCTTCTTCGTGAAATGCGCCTGCCCGCTGCCGATGATCTCGCTGCCCGCGATCATGACCCCCGCCTCGACTTCGTACGCGGCATCGCGATCTGGTTCCTGTTTCTGGACCATATCCCGCAAAACGTCGTCAGCCTGCTGACGCTGCGCAACTTCGGCTTCAGCGGCGCGACCGATCTGTTCGTGTTCGCGACCGGCTATGCCGCGGCGCTGCTGTACGGAAAAATGCTGCTGGAGCGCGGCTTCATTGTCATGGCTACCCGTGTGTTCAAGCGGGTCTGGCATCTCTACGCCGCCTATGTCGTGCTGTTCGTCATCTATGTCGACACCATCAGCCACGTGGCCGCGCAATATGCGGCGCCCGAGCTGATCAACGAATTCAACATCAGCGGCATCATCGACCACCCGCTGCGCATCCTGATTCACGGCCTCCTGCTGCAGGCAAAGCCGCTCAATCTCGACGTGCTGCAGCTCTTCATCGCGCTGATGGCGTTTTTTCCGCTGGCGCTGTGGGGCCTGTTCCGCTGGCCTAACCTGACGCTGCTTGCATCGATCGCGCTCTATCTCGTGGCGCGCCTGTTCGACTGGACGCTGGCGTCGTTTCCCGACGGGAGCTGGTACTTCAATCCGTTCTGCTGGCAGCTGCCGCTCGTGCTCGGTGCCTGGTGCGCGCTCGGCGGGGCGCAACGCCTGCGTGGGCTGCGCAGCACGCCGTTCGTGCGCACCGCGGCGCTGGCCTTCCTCGTCTTCGCACTCATCGTCACCGCGGCGGGAAAAGCCACCATATTCGCGAAGTTCGCCCCGGACTGGCTGCTGGAAGTGTTCCTGCCCGTCGACAGGGAGAACATCGCGCCCTACCGCGTGCTGCATCTGGTGGCGCTGGTGCTGCTGTTTGCCGACGCCGTGCCGCGCGACTGGGCCGGCTTCCGCACCCGCGCGCTGCAGCCGATCCTGATCTCGGGACAGGAATGGCTCGCCGCCTTCTGCGCCGGCGTCTTCCTTTCCTTCGCCGGCCACCTGCTCCTGATCACCGGACCGAATTCGCTTGCCATGCAGGTGTTCGTCAGCGCCGCCGGGATTTCGATCATGGCCTGCGTCGCCTACTACGTCTCCTGGTCGAAGCGGCAGGACTACAAGTCCGTGCTCGGTGCACGGTCGTGACGGAAAGCGCATTCGCGGAATCCGTCACCCACGCCGCCCCCGATCAGCCCGCTAGCCCTGCATCCGCATGAGCTGATCCATCGGCATCATGTTGTGATTGAGGTTCGCCATGATCCAGAGCGAGCCGCCGATCACCAGAAAGACGATCAGCAGGCCAAAGGCGAGCGCCATGATATTGTTGGTGTTGTCCGGCCCGGTCGTGATGTGGAGGAAGAACACCAGGTGCACGCCCATCTGGGCGATCGCGAGCACGACCAGCGCCACCGGGATCGACGGCTGCCAGACCAGGTCGGTGCCGGCAATGAAGAACGAGGTCGCGGTCAAAAGCACCGCAAGCCCGAAGCCAATGACGTAGCCGAGCAGCCGCGGGCCGATGCGGACTTCCTCCTCATCGCCCGGCGCAAGATCGGCACGATGGTGCAGATCAGCCTCGCTCATGCGGCGCTCCCGATCAGATAAACGACGGAGAAGATCGCGACCCAGATGATGTCGAGCGCGTGCCAGAACAGCGCAAAGCACAACAGCCGCCGCATGATATCGGCGCGAAAGCCCTTGGCGAACACCTGCGCCATCATGGTGAGCAGCCAGAGAATGCCCGCCGACACATGCGCGCCATGACATCCGACCAGCGTGAAGAACGAGGTGAGAAAGGCGCTGCGCGTGGGACCGGCGCCGCGCCCGACGAGATCGGCGAATTCGCGGAATTCGAGCGCGAGAAAACCAAGCCCGAACAGGCAGGTCACCGCCATGCCGAGCTGGTACCAGCGGGCGTCGCGCAGGTCGGCGGCGATCATCGCAAGCCCGCAGGTGAAGCTCGACAGCAGGAGAAAGGCGGTTTCCGCCGCGACGCTTCTAAGATCGAACAGCTCCGAGCCCTTCGGCCCGCCGGCGATCTGTCCCAGCAGCACCGCATAGGCGGCGAAGAAGCAGGAGAACATCACGATGTCGGAGAGCAGGAAGATCCAGAAGCCGTAGCCGGTGACGATCCGCTTCGACGCGGGGCCCTCATGCTCCATGGCCTCCGCCTGCATGCTGCGCAGGTGATGCGGATCGCCGTGGCCGTAGGCAACCGTGGTGTCGACCATCACGGGCTCCCTGCCAGGCTGACGAGCTTGCGCCGTTCCTCGATATTGGCGCGATCGATGCGTGCGACCTCCGCCGCGGGAATGATATATTCGTCATGGTCGCGCCAGGCGAACACCACGAACGTCGCGAAAGCGCCGATCCCGCCCAGCGCGACCATCCACCAGATGTGCCAGATCAGCGCAAAGCCCATCACGGCGGCAAAGAACGCGCACACGAAGCCGGTCGGCGAATTCCGGGGCATTTCGATGTCGCGATATTCCGGCTCCTTCGGCTCGAGCAGTCGCTGCTTGGCGTGGCCCTTCATGTCCCAATAGGCATCTTCGCCCCGCACGTCGGGCGAGATGGCGAAATTGAAAGCCGGCGGCGGCGACGACGTCGCCCATTCCAGCGACCGGCCGTCCCAGGGATCGCCGGTCGTATCGCGCAACTGTGCGCGGTGGCGAATGCTGACGGCAAGCTGCAGGACCTGAAACACGATAGCAACGGTGAGCAGAATGGTGCCGATTCCGGCGACGATCATCCACGGCCGCCACGCAGCAACGTCGTAATGCTGCATGCGGCGCGTCATGCCCAGCAATCCCGCCGCGTAGAGCGGCACGAAAGTGACGTAGAAGCCGACCAGGGTGAACCAGAATGCAGCCTTGCCAAGCCCTTCGTGAAGGCGGAAGCCGAACGCCTTCGGAAACCAGTAGGTATAGCCGGCGAAGGCGCCGAACAGCACACCGCCGATGATCACGTTATGAAAATGCGCGACCAGGAACAGGCTGTTGTGCAGCACGAAGTCGGCCGGCGGCACCGCGAGCAGGACGCCGGTCAGCCCGCCGAGCATGAAGGTCACCATGAAACCGATCGCCCAGAGCATAGGCGTCGTGAAGCGGACCTTGCCGCCATACATCGTGAACAGCCAGTTATAGATCTTCACGCCGGTCGGCACCGCGATGATCATGCTGGCGATGCCGAAGATCGCGTTGACCTCGGGCCCCGCCCCCATGGTGAAGAAATGATGCAGCCAGACCATGAAGGAGATGACGCAGATCGCCATGGTGGCGAGCACCATCGAGCGGTAGCCGAACAGCGATTTGCTGGAGAAGGTCGAGACCACCTCGGAGAAGATGCCGAACGCCGGCAGCACCAGGATATAGACCTCCGGATGTCCCCATGCCCAGATCAGGTTCATGAACATCATCATGTTGCCGCCGGCTTCATTGGTGAAGAAATGGAAGCCGAAATAGCGGTCGAGCATCAGCATCGTCAGCGTCGCGGTCAGGATCGGAAAGGCCGCGATGATCAGCAGATTGGACGCCAGCGTGGTCCAGCAGAACATCGGCATGCGCAAGTAGGTCATCCCACGGGTGCGCAGCTTCAGCACCGTGGTGACCAGGTTGATGCCCGCAACCAGGGTGCCGACGCCGGAGATCAGCAGCGACCACAGATAGTAGTCGACGCCGACGCCAGGCGAATAGGTGAGCTCCGAAAGCGGCGGAAAAGGCAGCCAGCCGGTGCGCGCGAACTCGCCGATCACGAGCGAGACGTTGACCAGGAGCGCGCCGGTCGCGGTGAGCCAGAAGCCGACCGAGTTCAGCGTCGGAAACGCGACATCGCGCACCCCGAGCTGCAACGGCACGACCAGGTTCATCAACCCGATCACGAAGGGCATCGCCACGAAAAAGATCATGATCGTGCCGTGGGCGGAGAAGATCTGGTTGAAATGCTCGGGCGGCAAATAGCCGTTCGACTGGTAGGCGATCGCCTGCTGCGCCCGCATCATGATGGCGTCGGAGCCGCCGCGCAGCAGCATGACCGAGGCGAGCAGCACATACATCACGCCGATCCGCTTGTGATCGACGCTCGTGATCCATTCGCTCCAGAGATAGGGCATGTAGCCCTTCACCAGCGCCCAGCCGAGCACGCCGAGGATCGCCACCAGCACGACCGCGGCTGCAACCAGCGGAATCGGCTGATCTATCGGAATCGCCGACCAATCGAGCTTACCGAGCATCGGTGGCTCCGAGATAGGATTGCGCGGATTGCGTGGTGATGCGCGGACCCGGGCCCGGGGGCAGATGCTGGGTCGCGATGGCGTTGAACAAGGTCGGATCTTCCAGGCGGAAGGTCGGCTTGCCGGTCGGGACCGACTGTTGCGCCAGCTTGTTATAGCTGTCCGCATTCAGGACGGTCTGGCTGTCGCGCGCCGTGCGCTCGACCCAGTCGGGAAAGGCGAGCTGCGGAACGACATGGACGTCGAACAGCATGTCCGGAAAGCCGTCGCCGGAGAAATGCGCGGACAAGCCCTGATAGGTACCCTCGTTGTCGGCACGAAGATGCAGCTTCGTGACCATGCCGTTCATGGTGTAGATCATGCTGCCGAGCTGCGGAACGAAGAAGACGTTCATCACACTGGACGAAGTCAATTCAAAGCGCAGCGCCGAACCGACCGGCACGGTCAACGTATTGACGGTTGCAATCTTCTGGTCCGGATAGATGAACAGCCATTTCCAGTCGAGCGAGACCGCCTGGACCCGGACCGGGCTGCCGGTGCCGCCAACCGGAGTGCCCGGATCGAGCTGGTGCGATCCGATCCAGGCGACGCCACTCAGAAGAATGACGGTCAGCGCCGGGATCGACCAGACCACGAGCTCGAGGCGGCCCGAATAGGCCCACTCGGGCTGATAGTGCGCGCGCGGATTGGAATGACGAAACCAGTATGCGAAGGCAAAAACAGCCACAATCGTCGGCAGGACGATCGCCAGCATGATCGCGACGGAGTCGATCAGGATCGTCTTTTCGGCGGTCGCGATCGGACCCTGGGGATCAAGGAGGTTCATCGGAAAGTCCGGCCTCGCATCAGATCGATCTGCATTTAAGCGCAGGCCGAGCCCCATGTCACCCGATATTGCGGCCAGAATCGCAGGCCAGTCCGTGCACGCGCCGCATGACAGCGCGGCCGGTTCTGAAAGACGCTGGCCCGCGGCGAATCAACTATAAGAATTTGCTACAATTTTGCAGCCTGCCGGTACCTCGCGGATGAATGCAAGCGCACGCCCCAGCAACAAGGCCGTTCGCAAGGGCCTCGCCCATCTGAACGCCGGCCGCGCGGACGAGGCGGAGCGGCTGTTCCGCAGCGTGCTCAAGACCGAGCCCGGCAATGCGGAAGCTAATCACGCACTCGGCACGCTGGCTGTGCAGCAGGGCAATCTGCCGCTCGCGCTCGGTTTCCTGACCAAGGCACTGCAGGCGAACCCGCAGGAAGCGCGGCACTGGCTGTCGTTTGCGGAAGCGTTGATGCAGGCCGGCTCGATCGGCGATGCACGCGCCGTGATCGAGAAGGCGATGATGCGCTTTTCGAGCCCGGAGCTTGTCGGGCTGAGACAGCGGCTTGAACAGGTCGAGCGCTATCAGCGCGCCGTCGACCATCACCAGTTGAGGCAATTCGCGGAAGCCGAAGCGCTCTATGCCGCCATTCTTTCCGTCGATCCCGCGCACGCCGACAGCCTGCACATGATCGGTCAGCTCGCCACCCAGACCGATCGCGTCGATGTCGGCATTCAGCTGATCGAACAGGCGATCCGGCTGAAGGCGGACGTCGGGGCCTATCACTGCAGCCTCGGCAACGCGCTGGCCGCACGTGGACAGCACGAGGAGGCGCGTCAGAGTTTTATGCGCGCGATCGAGCTGGAGCCGACCCTTCCCGAAGCACATGTCGGCCTCGGCAATGTGTGGCGGTCTTTGGGCCACCTGGATAAGGCCGCGGCGCAGTTCGAGGCCGCCATCGCCACAGGCGTCAACACGGCCAACGCGCATAACAGCCTCGGCGCGCTGCTGTTCGATCTCGGCAGGCTCGAGCAGGCCGCAATCCAGCTCACCGAGGCGATCCGGCAGAAGCCGGACTTTGCAGAGGCACACAACAACCTCGGCAATGCGCATCGCGAGATCGGCCGGCTCGACGAATCCGTGCGGCACTATCAGGAGGCGATACGGCTCAAGCCAGGCTTCGCGGGGGCCTGGAGCAACCTTGCGGGCGCGCTCAAGACACGCGGCCTGATCGTCGAGGCCGTCGAGCACTACAAGGCCGCCATCCGCCTGCAGCCGGATTTCGTCCACGCCTACAACAACCTGATCATGCTGCTCGGCTACTCGGCCGACGTCCCCCATGAAATACTTGTCGACCATGCCCGCCAGTTCAACAATGACGTCGCAGCGCCGGTGTTGCGGTCCCGCCCCTTCACCAACGCGCCCGATCCCGATAGGCGGCTGCGGATCGGCTATGTCTCAGGCGATTTTCGCGACAACGCGGTCAACTATTTCTTCGAGCCGCTTCTCGCCCATCACGACAAGCGCGATTTCGAGTTCTTCGCCTACGCCAACATGCTCGCCGAGGACGCGATCACGGCGCGGCTGAAGCCGAACTTCGACCACTGGCGCAACATCCGCAATTTGAGCGACGACGCGGCCTGCGATCTGATCGAGGCCGACCGCATCGACATCCTCATCGACATGTCCGGCCATATCGCCGGCAACCGGATCATGATCTTTGCGCGCAAGCCCGCGCCGGTCCAGGCAACCTGGCTCGGCTTCACTACGACGACGGGCGTCGCGGCGATCGACTACCGGATCACCGATCCCTTTGCCGATCCGCCCGGGATGACCGAACACCTCAACACAGAAACACTGTGGCGACTGCCCTCGACCTTTTGCGTCTACCAGCCGCGACCCGGCGTCGCCGATCCGATCGACCATCCGCCTCGCGAGGACAACGGCTACACGACGTTCGGCTGCTTCAACAATTTCACCAAGGTCACCGATCGCACGCTGAAAGGCTGGTCCGAGATCCTCGCCCGTGCGCCGGACGCTCGCCTCTTGCTGGAGATCATCGGCATCGACAGCGCCGATTTCCGCCGCGAGACGATGGAGCGGCTGGAGCGGCACGGCTTCCCGCTCGATCGGGTGATCCTGGAGCCGCGCAAGCGCTCCAACCAGTACGTGCTCTACAACAGGATCGACGTCGCGCTCGATCCGTTTCCGTTCAACGGCGGCACCACGAGCATGGACGCGCTGTGGATGGGCGTTCCGGTCGTTACGCTCGCGGGCGCGTATTTCACCGCGCGCATGGGGGTGACGATCCTCAGCAATGTCGGCCTGCCCGAACTGATCGCGCAGACCGAGGCGAGCTATGTCGATCTCGCGGTCGAGCTGGCGACCGACGGCGCGAAGCTGCGAACGGTCCGGCACAATCTGCGCCAGCGGATGGCGGCAAGCCGCGCGATGGATTTTGCCGCCTTCGCCCGCGACATGGAAACGGCCTATCGCGAGATGTGGCGGATCTGGTGCGACAAGCAGGTCCCGGCCGTCAGCCGCGAACAGTGACCGCTTCGATCGCCTTCCACAGCGCGATCGTGTCGCGATACCAATGTTGCGGCGAAGCGTCCGCACCGAGCCATTCCCGGCACAACGCCGACAAGACCGGCACCCTGCGATCAAAGCCATCGGCACCGACCGGGTCGTCGAACGGATCCGACCGCGACAGCCGGATGCCGGTCGCCGGCGCGGTCACGGCGAATTCGGCCGGTTCGGCACGCGAGCGAAGCTCGACCGTGCAGCGCGCGCCGCCACCTGCGGTGATTGTCGCGCGCCAATCCTCCGCCTCGTCCGGATCGGAGGCGGCGATCGCAGATGCCTCCACCCGGTCGAACCCGAGGCGCGCCAGCAGGCCTATGAGTTGAATGCCGTAGAACCGCAGCGCGCCGCCGCCTTCGGAGTGGAGGCGCTTCCAGTTCGCCTGCTTCGTTGCATAGTGATGCGCGCGGAACGTCCACCGCATACCGATGTCATCGCGCGATGCGCCGGGCCGTGCGACGAGGTCGCGCCCCCACCCGGTGAAGGGGAACGTGTAGCCGACCCGGACAATCCGGCCTGACGCCTCGAGCTGGTCCTGAAGCCGCATCGCCGCATCCGGCCCCGGCGCCAGCGGCTTTTCCAGGAGCAGTCGCCGGACGTTCGGCTTTGCCAGCAACTCCGCAATGAGGTCAGCCTGATCGACCGGCCGGCGCGCGACGATCACGGCCGCCGCGCCGGCAACGGCTTCCCTCTCGTCGACAGCCCAGGACACTCGCGTCGCCAGCGGCGCAAGCTCCACGCGGCGCGCGACGATCGAGCGGTAGCGTTCGGCAAGCACGACGTCCGCGCCGAGCCCGAGCACGGCCGGAAGGTAACCGTAGAGCCCGAACCCGCCGCCGAGGATCGTGACCCTCATGGCGCAAAATCGGCGGGCGCGATGATGTCGATGATCTCGCCTGTAAACCCGCGGCCGCGCAGATAGGTTTCGATCTCGCCCGCGATATGCCAGGCCATGTTGACCAGCGGCGCGACGCGCTTTTCGGCCGGAAAGTCGTCGTCGGAAAACACCGGGATCCGCGTTCCCGGCACGAAATGCCCGATCTTGCCCGACCCCGGCTTTTCGTAGACCGCATCGATGCCGTCGCGGCCAAGGCCGAGCATCTTGATCGGAATGGCGGCGCGACCGGGAAAGGCCTTTGCCATCAGGGGGCCGCATTTCGCGACCGCCCGTTCGATCTGTTGCCTCTTCCTGTCGCGCCAGCGCGCGATCTCGCCAGGCATTTTTGCAAGACCGTCGCCATAGACGCTCTCCTTTTCGAAGAGAGCCGGCTCTCCTGCTTGCGGAGCGCGAGCCAGAAACACGCGGATATTGCCGCCATAGCGGTCAGGGAATTCCACGTCCGCAACGCTCATGCCGAGCGCAGCCGCGATGAAGGTGAACGACGTCGCGCTATAGGTGCGCGGGTGCTCATGATAAAAGGTGTCGAACTGGCGCTTGTCGATGATGGCGCCGAGATAGTGGTTTTCGATCACGATCCTGGTCTCGGGCTTCGACACGATCTTCAGCGCGCGGATCACGGCCGCGAGATCCTCGATATGCGCGAACACATTGGTGAACGTGACGATGTCAGGCTGCCCGAACCGGCCGGCGAAATCGTCCGCGACATCCTCGGCAAAAAACGCATTGACGACGCGATGCCCGGCGGCCGCCGCATCGGCCGCAGCACCGGTCGGCTCGATGCCGAATGTGACCGCACCGTGCTCGCGGAAGATCGACAGCAGGCTGCCGTCGTTGCAGCCGATATCGAGCACCTTTTTGCCTTCGAGATCGCCGTAGCGCGCGGCACAGGACTCGACGAGACGCCGCATGCCGTTCAGCACGTCGAGCGTCTGCCGCGATCGGTAGTGGTAGGTCGCGGGAAACAGCTCGTGTTTGGGTACCTGGAAGCGCTGATGCGCGGTGCGGCAGGTGTCGCAGAACAGGATATGGATCGGATATTCGCGACAGATGCGATCCTCGCCGATGCGCACGAGGTCATCGCACATCGGATGCGCGCCGAGATCGAGCACGGCACGGGGCGCCGCGGTACCGCAGACTTCACACCGGTCGATTTCGATCAGGCTCCGATCAGGCATGGATCGCCTGCGAAGCGCGCATCGAGCTGTTTTCCAGCACGCGATCGATCTGCGTCAGCGCCGCCTTGCGCATGTCGGCGCCGGCGGCCCATTGCCTGTACCACGCGACCGTCAGGTCCAGCGCATCACCAAGCGCCAGTGCCGGACGCCAGCCGAGCCCGCTTCTCGCCTTGCTGGAGTCGAGGCGAAGATAGGCCGCCTCGTGCGGATGCTCGCCGGCGTCATGGCGCCAGCTTGCCGTCCCGCCCCATCGCCGCACCAGCTGGTCGGCGATTTCACCGACCGTGACCTCGCTTGCGTGGTCAGGGCCGAAATTCCAGGCCTGCGCGTGCGGCTTGCCGTCGCGTACCAGCCGCTCGGCCAGCATGAGATAGCCGAGCACGGGATCGAGCACGTGCTGCCAGGGCCGGATCGCATGGGGGCTGCGGATCGAAAGCGGCGCGCTCTTCGTGAAGGCCGTCACCGCATCGGGCACCAGCCGGTCGGCCGACCAGTCGCCGCCACCGATGACGTTGCCCGCACGCACGGTCGCGACCCGCAGCGCGTCCTCGGCGGCGAAATAGCTGCGGCGATAGCTTTCGGCCACAAGCTCGGCGCAGGCCTTGCTGCTGCTGTAGGGATCGGCGCCCCCGAGCCGGTCGGCTTCGACATAGCCGCGAGCCAGGCCGGTATTCTCATAGCATTTGTCGCTGGTCACGACGATCACGGCACGAACGCCGGGCGATCGTCGCGCCGCCTCCAGCACATGCACCGTGCCGAGCACGTTGGTCGCGAAGGTGTCGACCGGATCGGCATAGGACTTCCGCACCAGCGACTGCGCCGCCATGTGCAGCACGATCTCGGGCCGGAACCGCGCGAACACGGCCCCAACCGCCGCGAGATCGTTGATGTCGCCGACGTGGTGGTCGAGATCGGAAGCCAGATCGGCAGTGACGAACAGCCCGTTGTCATGGTCGGGCGGCAGCGCCAGCCCGCAAATCGCGGCACCGAGCCGATGCAGCACCAGCGTCGTCCAGGCGCCCTTGAAGCCGGTATGGCCGGTCAGCAGCACGCGTCGGCCGCGCCAGAAGGCCTCGCTGATCACCATCGTCTCCATTTGGCGCTGTCGGACGCCCAGCACTGCTCGAGGAACGTCTTGTCGCGCAGCGTGTCCATCGGGTGCCAGAAGCCGTGATGGACATAGGCGCGCAGATCGCCGCTGCGGGCGAGAGCCTCCATCGGCCCCTGCTCCCACACCGTCTCGTCGCCGGCGATCAATTCGCCCACCTTCGGCGACAGCAGGAAGAAGCCGCCGTTGATCCAGCCGCCGTCGTCCTCGGGCTTTTCCTTGAACGTCAGCACCCGGTCGCCCTCCACCGCGATGGCGCCGAACCGCCGCGCCGGCCGTACCGCGGTGACAGTGGCTTTCCGGCCATGGGCGCGATGAAAGGCGAGCTGCGCGTGCAGGTCGATATCGGCGACGCCATCACCATAGGTGAGCGCAAAGGTCTCGTCCCCGCCGACATAATGCAGCGCGCGTTTGACGCGTCCGCCGGTCTGGGTGTCGTCACCGGTCTCGACCAGCGTGACGCGCCAGGGCTCCGCGGTCTCGCGGTGCACCTCCATGCGGTTCTCCGCCAGGTGGAAGGTCACGTCCGACATGTGCAGGAAGTAGTTCGCGAAATATTCCTTGATCTGGTAGCCGCGATAGCCGAGGCAGACGATGAAATCGTTGAAGCCGAAATGGCTGTAGATTTTCATGATGTGCCAGATGATCGGCTTGCCGCCGATCTCGATCATCGGCTTTGGCCGGACCGCCGTCTCCTCGGAAATCCGGGTCCCGAGACCACCGGCCAATATGACGATTTTCATGCGGCTGCCGCGATTGTGATGCGCCATCGGGCCGCGAATCAGCGCGTGGCAACGCCAAATACTAGTTGTGGCTGCGGCAGGCGAACAGGCGCCATCATTTTTGTGGACAAGCGTGGCTTCACGACCACATTCCTTTCCGAATGTTAAGGCGACAAGTGCCTGTGAAACCGTCCAAAATGTCGCGCCTTCCAATGTCCTAAAGCGGTTAGAACGGGTAGAATTGGGGCGTTCTGAAAGCCCCTGAAACGCAGTCCTGATGGCCGGCCATGGATCAACATCTCAAGCCCCCGATTAAAGCGCCTGCGGTCGGTCCTGCGCTGAAGCAGCCGCCCCGCCGCCGGGGCTTCGTGCTGCTGCTGCTGGCCGTGCTGTTCGTGGTCGCCGGCATCGTCTGGTGGACCCGGCAAGGCAGTTCGCCACAGCCGGAGAGCGCTGGCGGCCGCCGCGGCGCCGGCAGCGCGCCGATGTCGATCGTCCCGGAAACGATCACCAAGGGCGATATCGGCATCAACCTCAACGCGCTCGGCACCGTGAGCTCGCTCGCCACTGTCACGATCCGCACCCAGATCAGCGGCTACCTGATCAAGGTCGCCTTCAAGGAGGGCGACGAGGTGAAAAAAGGCGACCTGCTCGCCGAAATCGATGCGCGGCCTTATGAAGCGGCGCTGGCCCAGGCCAAGGGACAGCTCGCCCGCGACGAAGCGCTGTTGAAGGGCGCGCAGGTCGATCTCACGCGCTATCAGGGACTGGCGGCGCAGAATGCGGTCCCGCGCCAGCAGCTCGACACCCAGATCGCCCTGGTCGCGCAGGACCAGGGCATCGTCGAGGCCGATCGCGGCGCGGTCCGCGCCGCGGAAGTGAACCTGCAATATTGCCGCATCGTGTCCCCGCTCGACGGCCGCGTCGGCCTGCGCCAGATCGACCAGGGCAACTACGTGACGCCCGGCGATGCCAACGGCCTCGTCGTCATCACCCAGATCCATCCGATCAGCGTCCTGTTCACGCTGCCCGAGGACAATCTGCAGGCGATCTCCAAGCGGCTGCAATCCGGCGCCGTACTGCCGGCCGCGGCCTATGACCGCGGCGGCGCCAACAAGATCGCCGACGGCACGCTGCAGACCTTCGACAGCCAGATCGATCCCACCACTGGGACGATCAAGCTGCGCGCGCAGTTCCCGAACGATGCGCGGACGCTCTATCCGAACCAGTTCGTCAATGTGCGGCTCCTGCTCGACACCCACAAGGACGTCACCACGATGTCGACCGCCGGCGTCCAGCGCGGCCTGCCCGGAACCTTCGTCTACCTGGTCAACGCCGACAGCACGGTTTCGGTGCGCCCGGTCAAGCTCGGCGTGACCGACGGCAACCGCGTCGAGGTCCTGTCGGGGCTGGAGCCCGGCGACCGCGTCGTGATTGACGGCGCCGACAAGCTGCGCGACAGCGCCAAGGTGATCATCCGCGAAGCGGCCAGCGCCAACGCCCCTGCGCCTGACGCCACCAAGGGACGTCCCGCCCAGCAGGGCCCCGGCGAGGCCGGCAAGCGACGATCGGAAGACGGACAGAAGCAATGAACCCGTCGCAGCCGTTCATTCTGCGGCCTGTTGCAACGACGCTCCTGATGATCGCCATCATGCTGTCGGGCATGCTGGCATTTCGCTTCCTCCCCGTCGCCGCGCTGCCCGAGGTCGACTATCCCACGATCCAGGTGCAGACCTTCTATCCCGGCGCGAGCCCCGATGTGATGACCTCATCCATCACCGCGCCGCTGGAAGTGCAGTTCGGCCAGATGCCGAACCTCAACCAGATGAGCTCGGTGAGCTCGGCCGGCGCTTCCGTCATCACCCTGCAGTTCGGCCTGAGCATTTCGCTCGACATCGCCGAGCAGGAGGTGCAGGCCGCGATCAACGCCGCCGGCAACCTGCTGCCTTCCGACCTGCCGGCGCCGCCGATCTACGCCAAGGTGAACCCGGCCGACGCGCCGATCCTCACGCTCGGCCTGACGTCGAAGACCATGCCGCTGACCCAGCTCGAGGACTTCGTCGACACGCGGCTTGCGCAGAAGATCTCGCAGCTTCCCGGCGTCGGCCTGGTCAGCATCTCCGGCGGCCAGCGGCCGGCGGTGCGCATCCGCGCCGATATCCGCAAGCTCGCGGCCTACGGGCTCAACATCGACGACCTGCGCACCACGCTCAGCAACGCCAACGTCAACACGCCGAAGGGCAATTTCGACGGCGCGATGCGCGCCTACACCATCAACGCCAACGACCAGATCCGCAACGCCGCCGACTACAGGTCGCTGGTCGTCGCCTACAAGAACGGCTCTCCGGTGCGCCTCAGCGACGTCGGCGACGTGATCGACGGCGCCCAGAACGACAAGCTCGGCGCCTGGATGAACGACACGCCGGCGATCATCCTCAACATCCAGCGCCAGCCCGGCGCCAACGTCATTTCGGTGGTCGAAGGCATCAAGGCGCTGCTGCCGCAACTGCAGGCGACGCTGCCGGCCGCGATCGACCTCAACGTCCTCACCGACCGCACCATCACCATCCGCGCCTCGGTGCGCGACGTCGAATACGAGCTGTCACTCGCGGTGATCCTGGTGGTGCTGGTGATCTTCGTGTTCCTGCGATCGACCCGCGCCACCCTGATCCCGAGCCTGTCGGTGCCGCTGTCGCTGGTCGGCACGCTGGGCGCGATGTACCTGTTCGGCTTCAGCCTGAACAATCTTTCGCTGATGGCGCTGACGATCGCGACCGGCTTCGTGGTCGACGACGCCATCGTGGTGATCGAGAACATCTCGCGCTACATCGAGGAAGGCGAGCCGCCGCTCGAGGCGGCGCTGCGCGGCTCCGAGCAGATCGGCTTCACCATCATCTCGCTGACGGTATCGCTGATCGCGGTGCTGATCCCGCTCCTGTTCATGGGTGACGTGGTCGGCCGGCTGTTCCGCGAATTCGCCATCACGCTGTCCGTCACCATCCTGATCTCGGCAGTGGTGTCGCTGACGCTGGTGCCGATGGCCTGCGCCAAGCTGCTCAGGCCCGAAAGCGAAGCGGAGGAAAATACCTTCCAGCGCCTCAGCCGCGAGGGATTCGATCGCGTCATCGCGATCTACGGCCAGATGCTGAACTGGGTGCTCGACCGCCAGACCTTCGTGCTCCTGATCGCGCTGGCGACCTTCGGCCTGACTGCCTGGCTCTACATCGTCATCCCCAAGGGCTTCTTCCCGCTACAGGACACCGGCGTGATCCAGGCGATCTCCGAGGCGCCGCAGTCGGTTTCCTATGCCGCGATGGCGGAACGGCAGCAGCAACTGGCGCGCATCATCCTGCAGGACCCCGACGTCGACAGCCTGTCATCGTTCATCGGCGTCGACGGCACCAACACCACGCTCAACAACGGCCGCATCCTGATCAACCTCAAGCCGTACGAGCAGCGCAAGTCCGACATCGCGACCGTGATGCGGCGGATCAAGGAAGCGACCGCGTCGCTGACCGGCGTCACGCTGTACATGCAGCCGGTGCAGGACCTGACGATCGAAGGCACCGTCAGCAAGACGCAGTACCAGTTCATCCTGCAGGACGCCGACCCGGCGCAGCTCAATGAATGGACGCTGAAGCTCGTCGACAAGCTGCGCACACTGCCGCAGCTCGGCGATGTCGCCACCGACATCTCGGCGCAGGGCCTTTCCGTGTTCGTCGAGATCGACCGCGACCAGGCCGCGCGCTTCGGCATCACGCCCGCCACCATCGACAACGCGCTCTACGATTCCTACGGCCAGCGCATCGTCTCGACCATCTTCACCAATTCCAACCAGTATCGCGTCATCCTCGAGGCCGACCCGGCGCTGCAGGGATCGCTGCAGTCGCTGTCGGATATCTATCTGCCCTCCTCGGTCGGCTCGGCCCTGGTGCCGCTCGCCGTGGTGGCGAAATTCCGCGAGGATATCGCGCCGCTGCAGATCTCGCATCTCGGCCAGTTCCCCTCCGCCACCGTATCGTTCAACCTGGCGCCGGGCGCCTCGCTCGGCGAGGCGGTCACCGCGATCAAGCAGGCGCAGGTCGATATCGGCCAGCCGCTTGGCGTCATCACCAGCTTCCAGGGTGCTGCGCTGGCCTTCCAGTCGTCGCTGTCGAACCAGCTCTTCCTGATCCTGGCCGCGATCGTCACCGTCTACATCGTGCTCGGCGTGCTCTACGAGAGCTTCATCCATCCCCTCACTATCCTCTCCACGCTGCCCTCCGCCGGCATCGGCGCGCTGCTGGCGCTGATGCTGGGCGGCCACGATCTCACGATCGTCGCGATCATCGGCATCATCCTCCTGATCGGCATCGTGAAGAAGAACGCGATCATGATGATCGACTTCGCGCTCGATGCCGAACGCAACGAGGGCAAGTCCCCGCGCGAGGCGATCTACCAGGCCTGCCTGCTGCGGTTCAGGCCGATCATCATGACGACGATGGCCGCGGTGCTCGGCGCACTGCCGCTGATGCTCGGGACCGGCGCCGGCTCGGAGCTGCGTCACCCGCTCGGCGTCTCGATCGTCGGCGGGCTTCTGCTCAGCCAGGTGCTGACGCTGTTCACCACGCCGGTGATCTATCTCTGGTTCGACCGCCTGGCGCTGCGCCTGGCAGGGCCGCCGGCGGACGCCGCCGGCCAGCCAAGCGGGTCGCACTAGCCATGGACCCGTCAACGCCCTTCATCCGCCGGCCGGTCGCAACGACACTGTTGACCTTCGGGCTTGCGGCTGCCGGCGCGGTCGCCTTCTTCAAGCTGCCGGTGTCGCCGCTGCCGCAGGTCGACTTCCCGACCATCTCGGTGCAGGCGACGCTGCCGGGCGCAAGCCCGCAGGATGTCGCGACCACGGTGGCAAGCCCGCTCGAGCGCCATCTGGGGCAGATCGCCGACGTAACCGAGATGACATCGCAAAGCTCGGTCGGCAGTGCGCGCATCACGCTGCAGTTCGGGCTCAACCGCGACATCAACGGCGCGGCGCGCGACGTGCAGGCGGCGATCAATGCGGCCCGCGCCGACCTGCCGACCAGCCTGCGTTCCAATCCGACCTACCGCAAGGTCAACCCGGCCGACGCGCCGATCCTGATCCTCACGCTGACCTCGGCTACCGCGACCCGCGGCGACCTCTACGACGCGGCCTCCACGGTGCTGGCTCAGAAGCTCTCACAGGTCGAGGGCATCGGCGAGGTCGTGGTCGGCGGCAGCTCGCTGCCGGCGGTGCGCGTCGAGCTGATACCGCAGGCGCTCTACCAATACGGAATTGGCCTCGAGGACGTGCGCGCCGCGCTCGGCAGCGCCAACGCCCACAGCCCGAAGGGCGCGATCGACGTCGGCGACCGCCGCTACCAGATCTATGCCAACGACCAGGCCAACAAGGCCGACGACTACAAATCGCTGATCGTCGCCTATCGCAACGGCGCGCCGGTACATCTCACCGACGTCGGCGACGTCGTAGACGGGGTGGAGAATCTGCGCAATGCCGGCCTCGCCAACGGCAGGCCGGCAGTGCTGATCATTCTCTACCGCCAACCCGGCGCCAATATCATCTCGACGGTCGACGCCGTGAAGGCGCTGCTGCCGCAACTGAAGGCCTCGATCTCGCCCGCGATCGACATCGGCGTCGGCGTCGACCGCTCGACCACGATCCGCACTTCCTTGCGCGACGTCGAGCGCACGCTGATTCTCGCCGTGCTGCTCGTGATCATCGTGGTTTTCGCGTTCCTGCGGAACCTGCGCGCGACCCTCATCCCCGTGGTCGCGGTTTCGGTGTCGCTGGTTGCGACATTTGGCGCGATGTACCTGATCGGCTACAGCCTCGATAACCTGTCGCTGATGGCGCTTACGGTCGCGACGGGATTCGTCGTCGACGACGCTATTGTCGTGCTCGAAAACGTCACCCGCTATATCGAGCAGGGCCTGTCGCCGCTCGAGGCGGCGCTCAAGGGCGCCAACGAGGTCGGCTTTACCGTCCTTTCAATGAGCATCTCGCTGATCGCCGTGTTCATACCGATCCTGTTGATGGGCGGCATCGTCGGACGCCTGTTCCGCGAATTCGCGATGGTGATCTCGATCTCCATCCTGATCTCGCTCGCCGTCTCGCTCTCGACCACGCCGATGATGTGCGCCGTGCTGCTGCGCGGCGAAAGCGGCGAGCCGCACGACCGGCTCTACCGCGCCAGCGAGCGTTTCTTCGACGCGATGCTTTCGTTCTACCGCAGCACGCTCACCGCGGCGCTCGAGCATCCGCGCTCGGTGATGCTGATCCTCGCGGCCGTACTCGGCCTCAATTTCTATCTCTACGACGTGATCCCGAAGGGCTTCTTCCCGCAGCAGGATACCGGACGCATCATCGGTTCGATCCAGGCCGACCAGAGCATCTCGTTCCAGCTCATGCAGCAGAAGCTCTCGCAGTTCGTCAACATCATCAAGGACGATCCGGCGGTCGAGACCGTGGTCGGCTTCACCGGCGGCGGCCAGACCAATTCCGGCTTCATGTTCGTGTCGCTCTATCCGCTCAATCAGCGCAAGATCAGCGCCGATGGCGTCATCGCGCGGCTGCGGCGCGAGATGGCGGTGGTGCCCGGCGCCACGCTGTTCCTGCAGTCGGTGCAGGATATCCGCGTCGGCGGCCGCGCCAGCAACGCGCAATATCAGTACACGCTGCAGAGCCCGACGCTGGAGGAGCTCAATGAATGGTCGCCGAAGATCGCAGCCGCGCTGCAGCGCGAGCCGAACCTCACCGACGTCAACAGCGACCAGCAGAACAAGGGGCTGGAATCCGACCTCGTGATCGACCGTGATGCCGCAGCAAGGCTCGGCATCACCGTGAGCCAGATCGACAACACGCTGTACGACGCGTTCGGCCAGCGCCAGGTCTCCACCATCTATGTCGCGCGCAACCAGTATCACGTGATCATGGAGGTGGCGCCGCGCTACTGGGAAAATCCGGAGACGCTGAAGGACGTCTATATCTCCACCTCCGGCGGCTCGGTCGGCGGCTCGCAGGCGACCAATGCGGTCGCCGGAACCATCGTCGGCGGCAAGGCGACGGCGGCCAGTTCCGCCAACGCCCAGGCCGCGCGCAATCAGGCGACCAACTCGATCGGCGCGACCGGCAAGGGCGTCGCCTCCACCGGATCGGCAGTCAGCACCTCGAAGGAAACCATGATTCCGCTGTCCGCCGTCGCCCGCTTCGTGCAGGGCGCGACGCCGCTTGCGGTCAACCACCAAGGCCTGCTGGTCGCCAGCACCATCTCCTTCAACCTGCCGGAAGGCGTCTCGCTCTCCACCGCGACCGCAACCATCGAGGCGACGATGAACCGGATCGGCGTGCCCGCGACGATTCGCGGCACCTTCCAGGGCACGGCCAAGGCGTTCCAGGATTCGCTGAGCAACCAGCCTTTCCTGATTCTCGCGGCGCTGGTCACGATCTACATCGTGCTCGGCGTGCTCTACGAGAGCTACGTCCACCCGCTGACGATCCTGTCCACCCTGCCGTCCGCCGGCGTCGGCGCGCTGCTGGCGCTGATGGCGTTCAAGACCGAATTCAGCATCATGGCGCTGATCGGCGTGATTCTGCTGATCGGTATCGTGAAGAAGAACGCCATCATGATGATCGATTTCGCGCTGGAGGCCGAGCGCGGGCGGGGCTTGAGCCCGCTTGACGCGATTCGCGAGGCCTGTTTGTTGCGCTTCCGCCCGATCATGATGACGACGATGGCCGCCATGCTGGGCGCACTGCCGCTTGCGCTCGGTATTGGCGAAGGCGGCGAGCTGCGCCAGCCGCTGGGAATAGCGATCGTCGGCGGACTGATTCTCAGCCAGGCTCTGACGCTTTATTCGACACCTGTGATCTATTTGTATCTAGACAGACTCCGTCTGCGGAGCCAACGTTTCAGGGGTGGGGCCCCGCACGCGCCCGGGCCTTCGCTGCAACCGGGCGAGTAAATGCCGACAACTGCTTCAATTCGACCCATCAGGACAATCCACACGCCTGCCCGGATCACCCGCGCGCGTGGCCGAAAGCTCGGCCGCTCGCTGCGCGGCGCGCTGGCGGCGCTCCTGCTCGGCCCGCCGCTGTCCGGCTGCATCCTCGGCACGGAACGGCCGGAGCTCGCGCTCGACATGTCCGACAACTATCGCTACGCGTCGAAGCACAATGCGGATGCGGCCGTGCCGATGCTGGACTGGTGGCGCGGCTTCCGCTCCGGCGAGCTGACCTCGCTGATGGAAGAGGCCCAGACCTACAATCTCGACATCGCAGTCGCGATTGCGCAGATCGTGCAGGCGGACGCGCAGGTCGGCATTGCCGGCTCCCCGCTGCTGCCCTCGCTGACCGGAAACGCCAGCGGCGAAGCCATGCAGCAGGCCGGCATCAGCCTGCCGCGGTTCAACGTCAATCTCACCGCAAGCTACATGCTCGATTTCTGGGGCCGCAATCGCGCCCTGCTCTATGCTGCCGAAGAGAATGCAACGGTCTCGCGCTACAATCGCGAGGTTGTCGCGCTGACGTCGATCGTGACGGTCGCCAACACCTATTTCCAGGTCCTCGCAGCTGAAGACCAGCTCCGCGTCACCCGGCAGAACCTCGCGGCGGCCGAGCGCATCCTGACGCTGGTCCGCCAGCAGTTCAACGGCGGCACGGCCTCGCAGCTCGACCTGTCGCAGCAGGAGGCGCTGGTCGCGACGCAACGCGCCAACATCCCGCCGCTCGAGGTCACGCGCGATCAGAACATCGCCGCACTGGCCGTGCTGGTCGGCCGGGCGCCGGCGAATTTCACCGTGCGCGGCGGCTCGGCGCGGCAGATCGCGGTCCCCCGCGTGACGCCGGGCCTGCCTTCCGAACTGCTCTACCAGCGGCCGGATATCCGACTGGCGGAGGCGCAGCTTGCCGCCTCCAATTTCAACGTCGAGGCGGCACGCGCCGCGTTCTTTCCGCAGATCCAGCTGACCGGCACCACCGGCTATCAGAGCACCGCGCTTGCTTCGCTGTTCACGCCGGGCGCCTGGTACTACACCGCGATTGCAAGCCTGACCCAGCCGATCTTCGACGGCTTCCTGCTGGAAAGCCAGTTGAAGCAGGCCAAGGGCGTGCAATTGCAGAACCTGCAGACCTATCGCAAGACCGTGCTGTCGGCCTTCGCTAACGTCGAGACGGCGCTGATCGCGCTGCAGAAGTTCACGCTGCAGGAGAAGCTGCAGTCGGATGCGGTCGCAAGCTCGCGCAAGGCGTTCGACGTCGCCGAAACCCAGCTCCGCGGCGGCACCATCAACCTCATCACGGTGCTGCAGGCGCAGCAGACGCTGTTCACGGCCGAGAGCACGCTGGTGCTGGTGCGCTTGAACAAGCTGCTCGCCGCGACCAGCCTGTTCCAGGCGCTGGGCGGCGGCTGGACGCCGCGCGGCACGTTGGTGTCATTCCAGCAACCAGACGGGAGCGTTCGGTGAGGCGGCTGTTTGGGATCGCGCTGATCGGGATGCTGCTCACACTCGTGCCGGCGGCATTCGCCCAGCAGCCGGGCATCTCGATTCCGATCAATCGCCTGCCGCTCGCTTTCGGCATGACCGCCGACGAAGCCTCGATGGCGCTGGGCGTACCCCTGATCTATGTGCGCGGCCGCCCCGGCAATGAGCTGTATCTCGCGCTTCCCAACGTCAAGGGCATGACGCTGGCCTACCGCAGCGACGCCCTCTATCTGCAGTTCCGGAAGTGGCACCTGACGGGCTGGAAGGGCGACTGGGGCACGATCAGGCCGTGAGGCAAGGAATGACGCACATGATCAAATCGGGTATCGGACTGGCCGCGACGATCCTGCTGTCCTTGACCGCAGCGCCGGCCTGCGCGTGGGACTACCCCGTTGTTCGCTACGGCAACACCAGCGGCTGGCACTACGACAACCGCAATGACGATCGCGACTTCCCGACCAACGGCTTCTTTCCCGGCAATTTCGCCGCCGATCCCTCGATCGCCTGGATCGGCGCCGCCGGGCTCCTTGGCAGCAATCCCTGGCGCTCAGCCGTGCCCTATCCGTCGCAAGTCACGATCGTCCCGGCAGCTGCGCCAAATTTTTGCGCCCGTCGCTATCGCTCCTATGATCCCGTGACCGGCACTTTTCGCGGGCGCGACGGCCGCCGCCATCCCTGCTGATCGCAAGAGCGCTTTTTAGCGCCACATCGTCGGTGCGTCGGCAAGCGCTTCCCTGCCCGCCTTCTTCAAGTCATCGATCGACCAGTCGCTTTTGGTCGCGGCCTCCAGCAGCCGCGACGCCACGCGCGTT